>JAOUDZ010000025.1 GCA_029858965.1 Cyclobacteriaceae bacterium | reverse complement strand
GACTAACGCCTTCAGGTACTTCGATTTCGATTCTATATTCCTCATGATAATAGCCTATTACATTCATGTGTGAGCCATTTTCTTTCTCGCGAATGGATAGATTACCGTTTTCTTCTTCAACGGTCACATGAAAGTCCTCTTCACCCCATGTCCAACCATTTGCAGTAATCTCGCGATCAATTTTTACATGCGCTGTAGATCGCTTGGAACCCGTAACAAAAACCCTGGCATCTGACGAGCGTAAATCAACAACCCCGGTTTTGCCGATGAGATAGTCCTTTTCCAGGTGAAACCCATCATCTTGAGCAAATACCGCAGAAACAAAAAGTAAGGTGGCAAGGGTAAGGACCAGATTTTTCATGGCAGGGGGGGTTATTATCATTAGACGTACCCAGGAAAGAAAAGTTGCAAAAAAGAAAGACCTGTCAGGATTTGCCTGGCAGGTCTCATGCAAGTTGGAAAATTCAATTATTATTTAGCGTCCTGATCTGCTTCATCAGCTTTTTTTAATTCTTCGTCCAGAATTTTATCAATTATTTCCCGTTGACGTTCATCGATCGTCTGATCCACCTTGGCCTGTTTTTTCATAAATCGCAGCATCGCATTTTTCTTTATCTCATAGGCTATAAATACAGCGTACTCCTTCGTTTTTTCATTGTAGAATTTCTTCTCCCCCATTTTACGCAAATCGGCAATATTTGTACTCATCACCTGTCGTACCAGACTTTGAAACTTATCCGCGACATCCGCGGCCTTTTCATTTTCAGTTTGCCCCAGGTATTGATCAGCAACCTGCTTCATCGTTGTATTTACCTGACCGGCTAGTTGCGCTTTGGCCTCAATGTCGGCTTTACCCCGCGCGATATTATCCTGAGAACTTGTCCCCTTTCCCGTTCCCCGGAAGAACCGGTTATTTGATTCGTACGCATTCCCCTGGAAAGGCTCATTTACTTTCTTACCCAGCGTACCTGAAGCGCATGCTGCCAGAAAGATTATACATACTAAGATTAATGCCCGATCAGCTTTCATAATAAAACAGATTTTAGATAATGGTTTAAAAGTACGAAAAATTGTGCCAGAGTATTTACGCCCTTTCCCCGATGGATTTGCTGTGATCCAAAACAGGCCTATACCTTGTAGACCAAAACCTGCCATCTGAAAGCCCATTTCCACTTTATCGTGAAGTTTTCAATGCCAGACTTTTGAAGAATACCGATTAATTCATCTTTTTTAAAAGCCCGCAAAACGGATAAGGGCGCATCGTACTTCACCATGGAAGATTTTGAAAGAAGACCGGTTAAAAGCTTTATAGAATAGAATGCCAATGGGTGGCGATGCACATCATTGATTAGGAAACCGATTTCAACCTGATCCTTTAATTGTGTAAAGAATGTTACAAGTTGCTTTTCGGTAAAGTGATGAAAAAAAAGTGTTCCAATCACTATGTCAAACCGCTGCGATCGGAATGCCGGAGAGAAAACATCGATTGCCTGGAATTGAATTTGTTGCTCCGGCCCGAGGCGTTTGCGCGCAAGATCGATGATATACGGGTTTGCATCGATACCCAAAAGCTTTGCAGATCGATTATTTTTCCGTGTCCAACTGGCTATTACATGCAGCATGCCCCCCTCTCCACAACCCAGATCTGCAATTGTTATCGCTCCTCCATCATTTCTATGTCTTAACAGCCTGTTGATTCCGTCCAATGTAACCCTGTTTCCACCCAGCCACTTATTTATTACTTCGATTTCGCGTAATGTCTGATCCATCTTCACTCCGGAATAATTCAGATCATCCATGATCTCAACTTCATCTGATCGCTTGGAGAAGTCAGGCATTGCTACTGCATTTCTATTTTTACTAACATGCTTTCTAATGTCAGGCCTGGTCCAAAGGCAAAGCATAAAATCCGCTCCTCTTGATCACGCGTTGAGAGCTCCCGCATAATCTCCTGAAGTACGAACAAAATGGTGGGCGAAGACATGTTTCCATATTGTTGTAAAATATGGTAGGCTGGTTGATTCTGGGTTCTGCTGATATCTAACGCCTGCTCTATGCTTTCCAGAATTTTCCTTCCGCCCGGATGGATGGCAAAGTAGCGTATATCCGTAAGGTCCTTGCCCGTTCCATTCAATAGCGCTCTAGTAAGCTTGAGAATGCCACTTCTAATAATAGCAGGAACATAGGTTGACAGTTTCATTTCAAACCCGAGGTCCCCGATACACCAGGCCATATCACCCTCACCTTCGGTAGCAAGATCATTGCAAAAACGCTCGAGGGTTAACTGTAGGGATGCTGATGTCTTACCCTCAATAAGTACGGCGGCAGAGCCATCCGCGAAGAGGGCATTTGAAATCAGGTTATCATCCGTTGGTTCTTTTTGAAAATGCAGACTGCAAAGTTCCGTACATACCATAAGAACCTTCGCCGTTTCGTCTGCCTTACAGATGACATCTGCAACCTTTAGTGCATTAAATGCCCCGTAGCAACCCATAAAATTGATCCCAGTTCGTTGGACACTGGTAGCCAGGCCTAACTTCTTCACCAAATCTATGTCAAGGCCAGGGGCATACATACCGGTGCAACAAACAACGATCAGGTGAGAAATATCCTTCAGGTCAAAGCCTGGGATTGTCAAAAGCATGTTTTCGACTGCCTTAAAGCTCAAATTCAGTGCATTTTCTCGAAAGAATGCCATTCTTTTTGCTGTCGAAGGAAAGGGTTCAAAGTCTTTGCTGTTCGCGTAAAATGTATAATCCTTGTCCAGACCATAATCTTCAAGAACCGAGTAGCGGTAGTCAATTCCGCTGGCCTTAAAAATCGCCTGTAGTCTTCTACTATCGTATGGCGCGAGCTGCATCGCATTGACCATGAAGTCAGCGATCCTAGATTGTTCAAACCGATGTGCAGGATTGGCTGTCCCAATGGCCGTTATGCTACTCATTTATTGCAATATATTCTTACAAAACTATAAATTAGACTATCCGGTTCTTAGCTTGGGCAAAATAATCTTTTTATCATGTTTTCAATATCGTCATGGCTACACTTAAGGATTCCCTTTTCCTATTTTTTGCTTCCGGTGTTCTTGTTTAGCCTCACCATTTCACCCAATGTTACCGCGGAAGGAGTCCTATGGACATTTATAATCATTCATATATTTCTTTACCCTGCAAGTAACGGCTATAATAGTTATTTCGATAAAGATGAAAAAAGCATCGGTGGTCTCAAAAATCCTCCACCGGTAAAAAGGGGTTTGTATTACCTATCGCTGTCTTTTGATGCCATTGCCATCTTACTGGGTTACTTTGCAATCCACTTAACTTTTGCCATCATGCTCCTGATCTACGGTCTGGTATCTAAAGCATACAGCCATCCCGGTATACGGTTAAAAAAATATTCCATTATCGGTTGGTTTGTTGCCGGACTTTTTCAGGGTTTCTTCACTTTTGTTATGTGCTATGTTGGCATAAATTCATATGCATTAGAAAATAGTTTAAGTATGTCGGTAGGCGTCCCTGGCCTGCTTTGCAGTGGAATGCTCTGGGCCAATTATCCGATGACACAAATTTACCAGCATGAAGAAGACGGTAAAAGGGGCGATAAAACTTTAAGCAGGATGCTCGGCATTCGCGGAACCTTTTATTTTGTTGCTGTGGTCTTTGCATTGGTTACCTTGGGCTTTGTCTTATACTTAAACAAAAACTATTCAGCAAAGTATTCATTTACATATGTAACCGCGATGGGGCCTGTGATAATCTATTTTATTTATTGGTTTATCAAGGTTTATAAAAATGCAACAAAAGCCGACTTCAAGCATACCATGTGGCTCAATTTTCTTTCCGCAACATGTTTGAATGGCTTTTTTATCTATCTTTTTCTTTACGCAAGAAACTATATACAACTGTTTGACTAGCGTATTTTGGAGCTAAAAAGGGTCGCCGTGGGTTCCCCGGATAATTGCATTTGCTAGTGGCCTTACATGCATAACCAAATTCACAGCAACCTTTGACATGAAAGAATGACCAAACAATTTCTGAATTTGTCGGCCCTTCCAAAGGTGACTTCTAAAGTTCTGATTCCAGGAAGCCACATAACTTCTCTCCATCATTCCCCGGGTGAAGCTGGCCTCATTTACAAAACGAATGACAAGCTCGCTTAAAATTTTTGCCGAACGAATAGCCATAGCCATACCATTTCCACTAAGAGGTGCAATCATCCCGGCAGCATCGCCGGCCATCAGGATATGGTCTTCCAAAGGGCCCTTGGTCTCGAAAGAAATTTCGTTGATGACTTCAGGCCGTTTGAATAAGAACTCAGCATTCCTGAAAGCAGCCCGGAGTAAAGGATTTTTAAAGAGTACGTTCTCCTCCATGTCGCGGATATTGCGGTATTGCTTTAGGTTATCACGATGCGATAAATAGCACAGTGTTGTTTTCCCTTCTTCAATATTACTCATCCCACAATATCCGCCCGGAAAATTATGCAGGGCAATTAGGTCATTAGGATGATTCGTTCGTACATGGTATTTCACTCCAACATAGGGAGATCGCTGATCTATAAACTGCCTTTTCAGTAACTGATCAATTCTTGATCTTTTACCGAACGTTCCTATGAGCACGTCGGCTTTCCATTCATTTGCCCTGGTTTTAACCTCAAATACTTCCCTGTGAAAACGGATCGTCTCCACTTCTTCGTGCAGAAAGAATTCAACGCCAAGCGCCCTTGCTTTCTCAAACAAAAAGGAATCAAATGTGTAACGGCTTATCCCAAAGCCACCTAAATCGAGCGGCATGGTTTCAAATCTACCATTCACTGCAGAAAGCATGAAGTTGGAGATCTCCGGCGGATTGAATTGGCTGGGGAAAACGTTAATCGACTTCAAAAATGGGACAACCTCATTCGAAACATATTCTCCGCAAACCCGATGGAACGGATATGCCTTTTTTTCAATAACAGTGCACGAAATACCTGCCCTTGCTAACTGAATCGCAGCAATAAGACCCGCCAGACCACCCCCAATAACGATAACCCTTTTCAAGAATTTATTCCTTTTATGAGAAAATGCAGCGAAAAACTCGCCTCCGCTACGCCGAAATTAATCATTGGAACGAATCTTGTAACCAATACATCCATGCCAGGAATAAATCAATCTAAAGTGGGACCATGGAAACAATAATCGACAAGCGCAAGGGGCAAGCACCTCTTCACATTCTACTGATTGGAAATAATCCAATCGAATTGGGAGGCGTGCTGGAGAAACTTAAACAAATTCGAGAGCGGATTATTGTTACCGAGATTGCATTCGACCTAAAAAGCATAATGGAACGACTGGCCCGCTTTAACCCTAATTTCATATTCATTGACGACAATATTGGACGAAAAGGACTTTCAGAAACGGTAAAGGCATTATCTGGTAGCCGGCGGACGAAAAATATACCTATCGCTGTTCTGAAAAATTCCAATTATCACGAATCACTTGGGTCTGCCGGCATCCCTGACTACTTGTTGAAACAAAATCTTTCGCCGGAAAATCTCTTCAATGCAGTGCGCAATTCCTTAAAACTACGCCAAACGCATTTGTACCTTTACCAGGCGTATCAGAAAAGAAAAAGAAAATTGATAGCGTAGATACAGCAATTCAAATTTGATCTCTCAACTCAAATTCCTTTCTTATTTTTTCACCCTTGCGGCTTATTTCTAATCTTATTTTTCTACCTGGCTTACTATTCAAATAGCCGTTCATAGTGTTTAAATCCAGCTGCTTGACCTCTATTCCATTCAGACTTAATACGATATCTCCAGGCTGGATTCCACCTGTTTGGGAGGGGGATTTATCACGCACCTCGGTTACTTCAAACGTATTAAGCTGGGCACCTTTTGCCTTGAGGGTTATTCCACTGAGATTATAGTAAAATCTGTTCTTGAATGAAGAGTTCTTCTTCAGGTATACTTCTTCAGCAGAAAAATTATAGATCACCGTAAATCGACTTAGTATTTCTCCTCCTATCGCGCCGTTCCTAAAAGTGTTTCCAATCTTGATGCTGTCTGAGTAGCTGTTTGGATCGGGGAAGTTGGCAATTGCATTATCCAGTTCGTAAGATCCCAGCGAAATGGATTCTATACGTCCCACCTTTCCGACTATTTCTCCACCAAGCCCTCTTCCTATCAAACTGCTGACTGCATGCTCAGGAACCTGAATAACCTCGCTTGAAGTTGGCTCGAGCATTAATCCATGACTAGCACCAGAATCCATCAGCAACTTCGCATTCAACGTTAATCCGTTTTCAAACACGACGCGTGAGTACACATAGGGTTTCGTGTCTTCAATGGACATCGGAATAGTTTGAAACCTGCGAGGTTTCCGAAATTTTTCAGGCAACATCAGCGTAAGTATCTTTTTTTCATAATCAATTTGAACAATGAACCGGCTAAAGAGTTCGTAGCCCAGAATTCCATGTACGTCCGTTCCCAGGTAATTCCTCAGCTCCAGATAATCCTGCCCCAAAACTAACAATGCGTGGCCCCGCCCATGTACCCCCGGCAACCCAAGTGATACATTATTTGTAATGTACGCGTCTATTGTATTTTGTCCCCCTGGCCCTGAAATAGTGTACTTTCTAGCGTATACAAGGTTGAGAATGTCTGTAAATGTTTTTTGTGTTAGGATAGCTGTACGAACACCTGTATCTAAAATAAATTTCAGCGGCAATGCCTCATTCAACACAACCGGAATGATAACCAGGTTGTTGTAGATTTCTATAGGTATCTGGACCTTCTTTTTTTCAGAAGCTAAAGAAAATCCAAGATTTTGCCCTTGCAGATTACAGACAATGTGATAAAATAAAAAGAAATACAGGATTCTCCACATCATAATAAAACCAAACCAAGATGGTTGAATATAAGACAATTTTCAGAGACTCTCAGATCGTAATAGCTTGTTCCAACTGACCAAGTAGTATTTCTGCAGAGGATTCTACAAGCAGCGCATTTCGATGAATTGCCTTTAGAAATCCCGCATCTACCATTAAACGCATTTGCTCCAGCAGTGGATCAAAAAAATTATTGGTGTTCAACAATCCGACAGGTTGATTGATCAAGCCAAGCTGTCTCCAGGTAAGTATTTCGGCCAGTTCATCAAGGGTGCCCCATCCTCCTGGCATAGCAATAAAGGCGTCTGAAAGGTCAGCCATACGCTTTTTACGCATATGCATGCTGTTAACCACCTCCAACCGGGAAACGCCCCGATGACCAACCTCACGCTGCAATAGAAATTCAGGTATAACACCTATCACTTCTCCACCCTGCTCAAGGACAGCATCCGCCAGAATGCCCATCAATCCAATATTGCCACCACCATAAACCAGACTGTGATCCGATGCTGCTAACAGTTTTCCGAGTTCTCTTGCCACTTCAGCATAATGCGGACTTTCACCAGCGGCTGAACCGCAGAAAACGCATATGTTCATTGGCGATACAGAGAATGAAAAGAAATATTAGAACTTATTGTCATGCTTGTTTTTGCTCACCATCTTGTTCGGAAAAATCCATGGAGAAACAATTGCAAGGATAAACAGGAAAATTACCACGAAGAATGGCCACCAAGATGCTACATCCATAACTTAGATATTTAGAGAATGTAAAAATAGGCCCAATCCTACTAATTTGTACACAAAGATTCAAAAATTGTTTAGCTTGTTAACCTTGATATTATAGCCCATCCAAAAGCAAGAAAAATGAAAAAGTTTATAGTCATTGCCGGAGTGGCGGTAGCCACATTAATCGTCCTGGGGGCTGTCACCAATTATTTAGTAAAAAAACACAAAAAGTCATTCAGCCCAGAAGATCAAGTTGTTTTTCAGCAGGGTGAATTGGAAATTAAACTAGTCTACAACAGGCCTTTCAAAAAGGGAAGAGAGATTTTTGGGTCACTTGTCCCATACGGCAAGGTTTGGCGGACTGGCGCTAACGAAGCCACTACTTTCGAAACAAACAAGAACCTCGCGTTTGAAGGCAATGTACTCAAGAAGGGAAAATACTCACTCTGGTCTGTGCCCGGTCAGGAGAGCTGGACAATTATTTTTAATTCTGAATATGGTCAGTGGGGTATCGGGGCGGATGGCGAAGCCAATCGAAACCCGGACCTTGATGTCCTTTCCGTAAACGTACGTCCTGTGGCCAGTCCACGCGAGTTTGAACAATTTACGATCTCCTTTGAGCGTGTTGGAGAAGAAGCAGAGATGGTCTTGATATGGGATAAAACCCTGGTGGCCGTACCGTTTTCATTCTAGGCTCAATTCGCTTGAACCAGTGCCTTGACTATCAATTTTTTCTCCTCAGGTAGCATGGCCGGGATAGCATTTCCCAGATAGGTAAAACTATCTTGACTGGCACCCTGCATAATCAGATATGCAATAATACTTTCCGCCTGTTGGAGCGTTCTGTCATTGTGGTAGAATGTGTTAACCACAATTGTGTCGCGTTGGTATACTTGTCCAAGCGTATCGGTGGCATCCACATAGGTTGTGACTGAATCCACCATGATTTCTGTAAGATCCGGATCAGATTGCGTTGAATCCTGTACATATCCACTCAGCACTACTTGTATTTGAAACTTAAGCTGCGGATTTGCTTTTACAACGCGTGCCAATTTCTTAAGCTCTGCCTCCGATTCTGGTGCTAATTCTGCAGAGTATGGTTTGAATGAGATGAGATCCAAAGACAACTCATCACCAGCTTCTGGTTCTTTCAGTATAACATTAACACGCTCGCGCTGCGGTGTTCTGTCTGTGGTTAGGTCAAACTGCTTGGCAAAGTAATTAACATTACTTTGTTCAGGGTCGATCGACATTTCGTAGTGCGTACCTTCCATAAGATACACCATATAGGATCCATCCGCGTTCGGTCTTCCACTGAAAATGCGCTCATTTTTCACCAGATCAGTTACAGAAATGTAAGCGGAAACCGGCAAGTTCTTCTCATCAGTAATATTACCTTCCACTTTCATCATGCCCTTAGGCCGAAGTTCATCTGGAATCAGAAACTCAACCAACTCATTCGTTTTCCTTGCACCGCGGGTATCTTTCAGGAGGTATCTTCCCAGCGCGGCTACGCTGACAAATTGATCATCCTGGTCTGTATTCGCAAAATCCATTGGCACTGGATCTGTCCATCTTCCGTCACGGAATCTGCTAAGATACAAGTCCATGCCGCCCTTTCGAGAAGGCATCTTATCTGAGGAGAATATCAACGTTTCACCATCCGCCATAATACGAGGGGTCTGTGAATTGCCCGTGTTAATATTAGCCGGTAATTCTTTTGGTGTATCCCATTGACCGTTGGGTTGTTTTGTTGAGAAAAAAAGTTTACATCCGTCTGCTTTGTTTTGATCCATCCGATCACACCGCATAAAATAGATTCTATTCCCATCTGCAGTAATAGAGGGGCACCCTTCGTTCGATTTTGTGTTAATGGGCAGCATCAGGTTTTGTGGCTCTGTCCAGGTAGTGCCTTTGAGTTCGCTCATCATGATATCATATCCGCCCACTGTAGGAGACTTTGATGAGGTGAAATACATCGTTTTTCCATCTGCATTCAGCGCAAAGCCATTTTGATAAACCAACCGGTGATTCAGTTGCTTTGGAAGGACTACCGGTGTACTCCAGTCGTTTACACGCGAAGTATAGGATACAGTTAGGGAATGATCTTCTCCGTCATCCGAAACAAACAATAACGCATCACCGTCAAAGCTGATAAAAGGCGCATATAGATTTAACGAAGGATGGTTAATGATGCTGGGAAGCCTTCGGGTTTTTGCCTGGCCCCAGGCAGTATTCCCCAGCAGCAACATGGGAAGTATAATAAATACAAGTTTTCTCATACTGATCGGTGTTGCGTTAAAATTAACTAATTCTTCCCCAAGCTCCTTACTGCAAATCTGGCGCCACTAAATATTTTTAGATTTTCACGAAGCTGAAAAGGTTTTTCGGCTTTGCATTGTAACTTCGCTGGTTCATAAAATGTTTAATCGCACTCCATGATACAAGTAATTCCTTCTATCGCCATCCGGAATGGTAAAGTAGTAAAAATGCGCAAGGGAGATCCATCAAGTGAAAAAGCGTACGACGAAAATCCGCTTGATCTGGCTAAACGGTTCGAAAATCATGGTATTGAAGTTGTACACCTGGTAGATTTAGATGGTGCGACAAAAGGGACCCCGGTGAACTGGTTTGCACTCGAAGCCATAGCAGGTTACACAGACCTCAAAGTGGATTTCACGGGAGGAATTTCAACTGATGGAGATATTAGTAAGGCCTTTGAATTTGGTGCGTCCTATATTACTGCGGCAAGTATAGCTGTTACTAATCCAGACCTCTTTGCCTCTTGGATTGTTTCCTATGGCCGCGAGAAGATGACCCTGGGAGCAGATGTCTTGGACAAAACAACAAAGGAGCTACTCTTCAGAGGATGGGGCGCAAAATCGGAACTAAGATTGATCGAACACCTTGAATACTTCTACTCCCGCGGACTTAAATACGTAAAGTCCACTGTCGTTTCAAGAGATGGGGTATTGGAAGGTCCAGCGTTTGACTTTTATCAGGAAATCATCGACACTTTTCCAGAGATCTGTGTGTTAGCCAGCGGTGGCGTACGCGGCATTGATGATATAAAAAAACTTAACGACATGGGGGTTTTCGGTGTTATTTTCGGTAAGGCTTTTTACGAAGGGATTCTTAATCTGAAAGATCTTGAACAGTTCTTGGTAAAGAAAACATCTTAGGCTATTTCGGGCTCCTGAAAGTAAATGGTACCACAATTTTAAAACTAACGTTTCTGCCCATATTGAACACTCCTGTTCTTCCTGTAAGTGGATTGTCTGGTCCGTATTTCAGCCTATTCAAATGATTTTGGTAGGCCTTATCAAACAAATTCGTTATGGTGAAATAAAATGAGAAAAGCGTTTGACCCTTCTTTGAGATTACATTAGTCCCCAGCCCTGCATTCCAGATTGAATAGGAAGGGGTAACTGTCTCTGTTCCATTTTCCAGGAACACTTGGTCTTGCGACCAATAATAGTTGTACTCCAGTTTCACAAATACGTTGGACAGGTATTTACCCACGTTCATAATATTTGCGCGAATTTCACTTTGGTAACGTGGGGCCGGTGTGAAGGGTAAATATTTTGAACTATCTGTAGCTGATCCGCTTTTGTTAACTGCCCTTACAAATGAAAAAGAGTTTTCAAAGTGCAGCCAATCGAAAGGATGGGGGTGAAGGTCAAGCAGAAACTCTCCCCCGCTGAGGGTAGCATGGCCCTGGACATACTGGTAGGCTAAAGCGGGTTCTGCAGGATTGGGTATGCTGTCCCCGCCATCACTCGCCAATAATTTTTCAACGTATATGTAATGATCAATATCGTTATAAAATAAGGATACTTCTGTCGATATATGGTCGGCATGGAAGAGAATTCCGGCGTCGAGTTGATAGGAAGTCTCGGCCTTCAAATTACGGTTGCCGTATTCATAACGAAATGACCCTTCGTGATTCCCATTCGAAGCCAGCTCTGCCAAGTTTGGCGCTCGGAATCCCTTTGATAAATTAACTTTCGCTGTGAGTTGCCTGGTAAATCGCTGTGATACACCGAGGCTTCCCGTGAAGTTGGTAAAGCTCATTGCTGACTCCTGAAACTTTTGAACGCCGCTGCCTTCCGCTACAGGATTGCCCTCCTCATCCAAATAGAGTGCATCCGTATGGATTTGGCGTTGATCAAACCGGATTCCTCCAGACAAATCCAGCGTGTTGATGTTTTGCTTAACAAACCCGTAGATTCCCCAGTCGAACGATCTATATTCAGGGATTAAGAATTCCTTCCCTTTGTTCCTATTGGCCTGCTTCATACCACTGGTCCCAATGGAAATTTGACGGTCTGATTTTTCTGGCAAGAAAAGATTTACGTTGTAATTCACTGTTGTCAAATCGAAGAAAAGACTCTTTTCTCCCTCATTGAGTACATTTCCAAATTCTTTCCGCTTGTTATTTTGATAAGACATATTGATTTGTACTCGCGATAACCCAAGATGCAGATTATTGGTACTGGCTAACCGTTTGTGGTTGATTGATTGCCGGGGGATAAAAAGATGATAGGATTTCAGATCAGCCGCCGATGCAATAGTCTCCTCAGGATTACCATTGTTGTCCTTCAAATAAACAAAGTTCCCGCCCTGATCACGTTCGCCCTCGACAATTCCAACGGACTGGCTAAATGAACTAACGCTTAGTTGAGAATATCCCCACGAACGATTAATCCCCACATACCCGCTGATATCCGTTTCATTGAACCCGGAATTAAACACCCTGCCATCATATTTATTTGAATAGGGTCTGGCGTTTTTATTGGAACCACGAACTAGCCAATAAATACCCTTTATGTTTCCGGCGCTGTGTACAGAATTGGCAATCAGGCCATTGTTCGATTGGTAATTACTGATCCATTTACCGTTAATTGTTCCCTGCGCCACAGGATCCGGTGCCAGAAAATTAATGACTCCTCCAATACCATCGCTACCATACATTAAACTTCCTGCACCTTTGATTATCTCCACCCGCTCTGCGGAAAACTCGTCGATCTCGATCCCATGCTCATCGCCCCATTGTTGTCCCTCCTGCCTTATGCCATCATATAGTGTAATAATTCGATTATAACTGAGTCCTCGAATGACAGGTTTAGATATCGCAGCACCCGTCGTAATCTGACTTATTCCCGCAATTTTGGAAATATTATCTATGAGATTCGAGGCGGTATTGCTGACCAATGACTGTGCGCTCATTGTTACAATCGGTATAGGATTACTTCTTAGTTCGGTCGATTGGCTTATACCCGTTATCACCACTTCATTTAATTCTGTAGCCTTTGCACTCAATTCGATATCAAACTTAGTGACACCTTTTATTTCTACTGTGCGAACCTCTGGTGCATAGCCAACGAATTTGAATTCAACCAGAAATTTTCCCATTGGGAGTTGGTCTATATAATATGTGCCATCCAATTGCGAAACAGTTCCCTTTTTCAAATCCGGAAAATAGACCGTAGCCCCTGGTATTGCTGTATGGTCATCTGCATCTGATATTGTTCCGGTCAACGCCTGCTGGGCAGACGCACTAAAACGGATCAGGAAAAGTGAAACAATTAAAATCCGATATTCAAGCCCCATATGCTTAGCGCGTCATCAAAGATACAGGCTTCGGTACATTTCGGAAATGTTTGAAAGCCTTTGGTGTACGGGTAAAATGGGCGCTCAAAACCAGCGCTGATACTGCGTGATCGGTTGCGCTGAAACACTTGTCCTAACCAGGCTTACAGTTAGTCAACGATGTCCTGCATTTTATATTTTTCAAAAAGGTAATAGAGGAAATTAAACGAAAGCACAGAATCATCGTCCTGGGATGCGGCGGGTGGTTTGGCGGAATTCTTGAGGGCTTCTGCCGGAGCATTTCCGGCTTGCGCACTCACTGGCTTGGCTGCAACTGAATCTGTAGTGATGGTAGCGGAATAGGTCCTGCTATTCATTAACGCTCCAGTTTCGCCTGGGGAGTATATTACCCTTTCTCTTTCCGCCTCAGATTCTTGAAAAGAATCGGGTATCGGCAACCCTGCTTCCTGCGCATATGCAAAATAGATTCCCGCGGGAGATAGCAGCACCAACCCCAGTACCAACAACATGTTACGAACCTTAATCCTCATGTGCAATTCCGCGTAAAAGTGCCAAATGGCAAAATTTTCTTTTTTTGTTTCGCAAAAATACAAAATTAAACCATCATTACTATTCCTTTGGCATGCAGACCAATTGAATTGGCTGCCCGTCGAATATTTAATGATTTTGTGGCTATATATCTGAAACTCTATGATTTTGACTGCCATAACCTGGAAAGATTTTGAAAAAATAGACCTCCGGGCTGGAACGATAGTTGACGCCAAGCCCTTCCCAGAGGCAAAGAAACCATCCTTTCAACTCTGGGTTGATCTAGGTGCCCTTGGCATCAAAAAGTCTTCGGCTCAAATTACCGCTCATTACAAGCCTGAAGACCTCATCGGGATGCAGGTTATTTGCGTTGTGAATTTTCCACCCAGGCAAATTGCCAACTTTCTTTCAGAAGTATTGGTTACAGGTTTTGAAGATGAACAAAAAAATGTTGTTTTGAGCAGCGTTGACAGGAAAGTACCCAATGGGGCTCGCCTCTTTTAAGCATGATCCATTTCTCACAACTGGAAAAGATTACCGGCGGAACCATTCTTCAAATTGCGAAGGATGATTTGATCAATTCGCTTTGTATAGACAGTCGGAAAGCCACCACATCCGCAGGCACGCTTTTCTTTGCCATCAAAGGCGAGCGTCATGACGGCCATCAATACATAGGTGCCCTGTACGAATACGGTGTGCGTCAATTCGTAGTTGAGCAATCCGTGCTGAACTTAAAGTCTTTGCCTGATGCCAACCTTATCCAGGTACAATCCTGCGTAGCGGCGCTGCAACAGTTGGCTGGTTTTCATCGCAGGCAGTTCGCGATACCCGTAGTGGGGATTACCGGAAGCAATGGGAAGACAATTATCAAGGAATGGCTTTACCAAATGTTGTCAAAAGACAGGGTTATTGTCAAGAATCCAGGAAGCTACAATTCGCAAATAGGCGTTCCGTTGTCCGTTTGGCAAATCCAGTCATATCACTCACTGGGAATTTTTGAGGCTGGCATCTCAAAGCCTGGTGAAATGGCTAAACTTAAAGAAATAATGCGGCCTACAATAGGCATATTCACCAATATTGGATCTGCGCACAATGAAGGGTTTCAAAATCAAGCGCAAAAAATAAGCGAAAAGCTTAAGCTATTTGAGGATACCGAAATTTTGATTTATTGCCGTGATCATGAATCCATACACACAAATATTGCCAAAACAGGCATACATACGCTTTCATGGGGATCAAGCACTTTGGCTTCAGTTCAAACTTCATTTCATGGGAGCCTCTGCACACTACAGTATAAGAACCAATTGCACACGCTCAATCTTCCTTTTCTTGACAGCGCTTCCCGTGAGAACTGCCTCCACTGTATCACTGCGATGTTGCATATGGGCTACGGCATGATGGAAATCCAGAATCGTGTCAATGGATTGAGGGCTATCCCTATGCGAATGGAATTGAAGGAAAGTATCAATCAGTGCCAGCTTATTGACGATTCATACAACAACGATCTTGGCGGGTTAGAGATTGCCCTTCAATTCCTGACCAATCAACACCAAAAAAAGAATAAACGACTTATTCTTTCAGACATTCTAGAATCGGGATTGGAAGACGAAGAACTTGCCGGTAGAGTTGCTTCACTTGTTAACCAAAATCTTGTCCAAAACTTTGTTGGCATCGGACCTGTCCTCAACAGATTCAAGCATTTCTTTGCACCAACATCTGCCTTCTTTCCAACGACGGAAGACTTCTTGAATAAATTTGATCTAAATCAGCTTCAACAAGAAATCATCCTTGTGAAAGGTGCCAGAGTGTATGGATTTGAAAGGATCATTCGCCGGCTCCAGCGAAAAGTCCATGGAACGGTAATGGAAATTGATTTGGGTGCACTTGTACACAATCTGAATTTTTTCAAATCAAAAACAAGTCCTACAACCAAGGTTATGGTAATGGTTAAGGCTTTTGCTTACGGAAGTGGCAGCACAGAAATTGCAAATATTTTGCAATACCACAAGGCTGACTATCTCGGCGTTGCATATGCCGACGAAGGCATCGAACTGAGAATGAATAATATCGCCTTGCCCATTATGGTAATGAACCCATCTCATGAAAGTTTTGATGCCATTCTTAACTATAATCTTGAACCAGAAATTTATAGCCTTCCCATTTTACGCTCATGGATAAATTTTCTTGCAGGAAGGTCTTGCAGGATTCATATCAAGTTAGATACAGGTATGCATCGGCTGGGGTTTGATGCTGAGGATATACAAGAAGTAATC
Organism: Cyclobacteriaceae bacterium; assembly: GCA_029858965.1. Taxonomy (GTDB): domain Bacteria; phylum Bacteroidota; class Bacteroidia; order Cytophagales; family Cyclobacteriaceae; genus Chryseolinea. Next base: position 34,098 of record JAOUDZ010000025.1, on the reverse strand, counting down.
AATCTGCTTAGCGCGAATACCAATATCGGAGTGGCCTCAATCTTCAGCCACCTGGCCGGCGCAGACGATTCCAGACATGATAGCTTCTCCAAAAAACAACTCCGCATTTTTATGCAGGAAGCTGATGAAATTTCATATGGCTTAGGCTATAAGCCATTGTATCACATTCTCAATTCTTCAGGAATTCTCCGATTACCTGAGATGCAACTGGATATGGTGAGACTAGGCATTGGCTTATATGGTGTTGATCCTACGGGTGATGGCTTAGGTCCCCTTAGACCGGTGGCAACACTAAAAACCTTGATATCTCAAATCAAACGCATTAAAAGGGGGGAAACAATAGGCTATGGCAGGAAGGGACTAGCTGAACAAGATTCCCGTATTGCCGTCATTGCCATTGGCTATGCAGATGGATACAGCCGGGCATTTAGTGATGGCGTTGGAGAAGTGTTGATAAATGGAAAGCGCGCAAAGGTTATCGGAAACGTCTGTATGGACATGACGATGATAGATATAACAGGGATCGAGGCCGCAGAGGGAGATGAAGTTATTCTTTTTGGAGAAGAATTTCCAATTCAGGAACTGGCGGAAAAAATAAATACCATTCCTTATGAGATTCTAACCAATACCAGTGAACGCGTAAAGCGCGTTTTTATTTCTGATGGAATTTAATGCCTCAGTAACAGCAACAAACTTTTTCATACTGTTACCCACACCCCAGGTTCTTTTTCAAGTCGCGAGCGGGAAGTCCTCCGAAATCAAAAGGTTTTTCAGTTTCACCTTGAATATTCCCTGGTTTGAGATTAGGTTGTTGATCTGTTATTTTCTTACTGTTAATAGTTCGATTTTTCCTTGGGTGTTTTTTCATATACGGTATATCGTTTTCCTAACTTAGTTGAATGGTGGTGCATTATGAAGTTTGACTTCAACAATTCTTCCTTTCAATACTACCTTTTGATTCGTACTCCTGGCAATACAGACCCAGATTAATTTAGAAATCATCGCTTCCAGGATTGTGGTTCTTAGTGTTCCCTTTTTGAACTTTCCATCCAGTTACTTAGAATAGACAGGCAGAGGCACCAATTTTCACTAAGAATATGCTCAGGAAATGGTGATCGTCGTTCATCTCCAATATCACGATGGGCCTGCTATCAAAGATGCAAAACGATTCGGAAGCTGCTGGGCCTGCGGCCCAAAAGTGAGATAAATCATTGCATAGGAGGGGTAGCCCGCATATATTTGCCTTGTTTAAATTTAATCTAAATAAACGTTATGGCCGTAGGCAACAAGAGTGTGGCGGAAATGAAACCGGGCGAAGTGGGCATCGTTGCCGGCTTTACTGATGATCATTTATCGCTGAAACTTATGGAAATGGGGTGCCTTCCTGGATCTGCCGTTCGGTTTAATTTTACTGCGCCGCTAGGTGACCCTGTCTGTATAAGTGTTTCAGGTTATGAACTTTCTCTTCGGCTAGAAGAAGCTGCCGCTATTTCAATTCTTAATTAATGACAGCTGCACAACGGCCAAAAATTGCTCTTCTTGGAAACCCCAATTCCGGGAAGTCATCACTTTTTAACCACTTGACTGGTCTTAATCAAAAGGTTGGAAATTTTCCGGGTGTAACGGTAGAAAAGAAATCAGGGTTCTCGTTGATGCCTGATGGCCGTACCGCCGAAATAATTGACTTGCCTGGCATTTATAGTATTTACCCGAGAAGCCTCGATGAAAAGATAGTGGCCGAGGTCTTGCTGGACCATAATTCCCCAAATTCGCCAGACAAAATCGTTGTGATCATTGATGGTACTAATTTGAAAAGAGGGTTTCTGTTGCTAACCCAGGTAATTGATTTAGGCCTCCCTACCATTCTCGCGTTGAACATGATGGACCTTACCGCCAAGGCAGGTATCAGCTATGATTTCATTACGCTCGCAAAGAAATTAGGGGTTCCGGTAGTCCCCATTAACGCGCGGAAAGGGGTAGGCTTACACGAGTTGAAAAAACTCATGGCAGAGCCTATTGAAAAGCCGGCCCATCAGATATTTCAGGTTTGGAAAGAAGCAGAAACCCCGGTTAAAGAACTTCGGGAGCAACTCGATATCGATAACGATTATGAAGCTTATCAATTTCTGGAGCAACCACAGTCTTTAAAATTTCTGACCAGGGATAAGCAAGACGTCGTTGAAAAAATTCGCAAGGAGTTTGATTTTTCCCCCGGAAAATTTCAAGGCGCTGAAACAATTCAACGATATGGCTATATTCAGGACCTCTTGAATACGATCACCTTGAAGGAATCGGATAATTCCTGGAAAAAGGACTCTGCCAGGATTGACAAAATTCTCATTCACAAGGTCTGGGGCTATTTGATTTTCTTTGGAATCCTGTTCCTGATCTTCCAGTCTATTTTTGCATGGGCTGAATTGCCCATGGATTTTATCGATGGGTTATTCGCCTCCACCAGCACTTACCTGGGTTCTGTTCTTCCGCCGGGAGTACTCAGCAATTTACTCGCAGAAGGCATCCTGCCCGGAATTGGCGGTATCATGATATTCATCCCGCAGATAGCCATTCTGTTTGCCTTTATTTCCATATTGGAGGAATCTGGGTATATGGCCCGCGTTGTCTTTTTGATGGATAAGATCATGCGTAAGTTTGGACTTAATGGCAAAAGCGTTGTTCCACTTATGTCCGGCGTAGCATGTGCGATTCCGGCCATCATGGCTACTCGCACCATCGATAATTGGAAGGAACGAACCATCACCATTTTCGTGATCCCGTTGATGAGTTGTTCTGCCAGGTTGCCAGTTTTTACAATTTTGATTGCGCTTATTATTCCTAACCAAAGGGTATTGGGCTTTTTTAATCTTCAGGGTCTTGCATTAATGGGGATGTATTTGCTGGGATTCCTCGCAGCAATCTTTTCAGCCTGGTTAATGAAACTTCTAATACGGGTAAAAGAACGCAGTTATCTAATAATGGAATTACCAACCTATCGCATACCCAAATGGTCAAATGTTGGCTTCACGATCCTGGAAAAAACAAAGGCGTTTGTAATTGAGGCGGGGAAAATCATTATGGCCATATCCGTCATTCTTTGGGTATTGGCGAGTTATGGACCAGGAGACACCCTTAGCAAGGCTCGTGAATCAGTACTGTCAGAATCAAGGAATGTGAAGCTGAATGAACAAGACCTGGCGGATCGCGTGGCAGCTTACAAGCTGGAGCATTCGTACGCAGGTGTAATTGGCAAGGGAATCGAACCCGTAATCAAGCCATTGGGATATGATTGGAAGATTGGAATTGCCTTGATCACTTCGTTTGCTGCGCGAGAAGTTTTCGTTGGAACCATGGCCACTATATACAGTATTGGCAGCGTTCATGATGAGGATTCTACCCCCATCAAAGAGCGAATGCGAGCAGAAATCAATCCCGACACTGGGGGCGCGCGATTTACCCCGGCAGTAGGGTTCTCGTTGCTCGTATTCTATACATTTGCCATGCAGTGTATGAGCACCATTGCAATTGTGCACCGCGAAACAAAGGGCTGGAAATGGCCTATGATACAACTGGCATACATGACCTTGCTCGCGTACGTCTCGGCGTTTACGGTATTTCAACTGTTATCATAATCTGCCAGGCAACCAAAGCTCGCATTGGATTATATTGAAGTAGCCAATTATGCATGCAAGAATCCTCCATTTACTAATACTATTCAAATGAGGCGATTTCTCTGCGCAATACTTTTTACAATTATCGCTTTCTCTGCCTGCCGGAAACCCAATTCAATAGGTGTTAATAAATTTACAGATGCTGCAATAATAAAAATCAAGGATTATCAGGATAGAAGACTTTCAGATAGCCTCGTGCAATACTTCTCCAGTAAGAACCTTTCATATCGGGAAGACGCAGCTTTGGCTTTTGCCTCAATCCAAGATTCCACGATGGTAGGTAGGTTGGAAAAATTATTATCAGGAGATACTATTGCAGCGGTCCGCAAAGCTGCTGCCTATGCCTTAGGGCAAACTCCGAGCTCCAAAAGTGAATCTATTTTGGCCAACGCGTTGGGTTATGAAAAAGACAAAAGTGTCTACGCTGAGATTCTTGAATCGTATGGCAAGGTTACAAAAAAATGGCACCTGGAAGTACGCGATGATGATTCGCTTGTGCTGCATGGCCTCGCATGGTCGTTTTATCGATCAGGTTATAAGGGAACGTCTGAGGATAGCATTTTCAATGCAGATGCTTCATTTCTGTTAAATCCAGCTGTCATGCAGCCCACGCGGCTCGGTTCAGCCCATTATTTTGCACGAAGTGCCCGGGATTTTGTGCGGTTTCAAAAAACCATAATAGCATCAGCCAGGTGGGATAGTTCGAATGATGTCAGGATTGCCTCAACGCTGGCTTTGGGGAAAATCATGACCGATTCTTCACGAATTGCAGCGCAGATTATTTTACAAGAAGATCGTGATTACCGCGTACGCATAAGCGCCGCTCACGCACTGCAGTCCTTCCCGTTCGATCAAATATGGCGTTTCGTTCGCAAGAGTTTGCACGACGAAAACATTAATGTTGGTATAGCGTCTTCAGAAGTAATTAAAACCACTGCAACAAAAGCATATTGGAAGGATATTCTTTTGTCCGCGCGAGAGGCTAAAAACTGGCGCATTCAAGCTAACCTTTACGAAGCTGCACTCGGAGCTTCCGGCGACAACGGACTCGCAGAGGAAATCAGGGCCATATATAGCAATACTTCCAATCCTTATCACAAAGCGGTATTGCTTATGGCACTGCAGCATTCCATCTCATCGTGTGAATTCATTCAGGAACAATTACTAAACGCTACCGTGCCCGTTGTCAGGTCAGCTTCTGCAACTTCGCTGGTGGCGATGAATTATGGCAAAAGTTTTGAACCTGCTTTGCAAAAGCGCTTTGCCACTTTTTATATCAACGCAATTAAGACGGGTGATCCAGCTGTAATCGGTACAATTGCAGGCGCATTGGCTGATCCTGAACTGGGGTATAAAAATGTCGTGGAGGATTACGCGTTTCTTTACGCCGCAAAACAAAGTTTATCACTGCCAAAAGATAATGAAGCCATGCAGCCACTTGAAGCTGCAATAGCCTTATTTGAAGAAAGGAAATTGCCCACGGCGGTGAACAATGCTTTTAATCACCCTATCGATTGGAGCATTGTCACACGGATACCAAGTGATCAAAAAGCAGTCATTGTAACGACAAAAGGTAAAATAACCATCCGCTTGCTTGTAGAAGAGGCGCCTGGTTCAGTTGCCAATTTTGTACAGCTTGTGCAGGCGCGCTATTTCGATGACAAGTACTTTCACCGGGTTGTGCCCAATTTTGTAATACAAACCGGCTGTAACCGTGGCGACGGATGGGGAAGTGAAGACTATTCTATCCGATCGGAGTTTTCCGGTCGGCGGTACAAAACCGGAAGTGTAGGCATGGCATCTGCCGGCAAGGACACTGAGGGAACACAATGGTTTATTACGCATTCGCCTACACCTCATCTGGATGGACGCTATACAATTTTTGCCGAAGTAGAATCGGGTATGGACGTTGTCCATCAAATTGAAGTAGGGGATAAAATTCTTAATATTGAGTTGAAATGAAAGACCCTTAGTCCTTCATCATTAAATCAACAGAAAATACTTTTCGCTTGCTAACACTATTTCAACAAGAATTTAAGCTCGGTGTTTTAGGCGGCGGCCAACTCGGCCGTATGCTTCTTCAATCCGGCATTGATTTTAACATTCCATTCGTAATAATGGATGGCGATGCCGACGCACCATGTGCTACATTGACGGAATTTCATCATGGCAAGCTTACTGATTTTGACGCCGTGATGAAGTTTGGCGCAGCATGCGATATCATTACCATTGAAATTGAAAATGTAAACACTGCAGCACTTAAGGAACTTGCCAGGCAAGGCAAAAAAGTATACCCTCAACCGGAAGTCATTGCACTAATTCAGGATAAGCGCACGCAAAAAATATTTTATCGGGATTACGGCATCCCGACCGCCAACTTCATTCTTGTGGAGAATGCAAACGATATTGCAAAGCACACAGACTTTTTCCCGGCAATCAATAAACTTGGGAGGGAAGGTTATGATGGCCGTGGTGTACAGCTACTCCGCTCATCAAACGATATTGACAAAGCTTTTGATGCACCAGGTTTTTTAGAAGAGTGGATTGATTTTGACAGGGAAATTTCTGTTATCGTTGCCCGCAATGAACATGGCGAGGTGAAGACTTTCCCTGCCGTAGAAATGGTATTTCATCCTCAGCAAAACCTGGTGGAATATCTGTTTGCTCCGGCTGATCTTTCCGAAGGAATATTATCTCAGGCAGAACACCTGGCGAAGAAAATTATACATGAACTGGCAATGGTGGGCTTGCTGGCTGTAGAGATGTTTGTTACAAAAGATGGTAAAGTACTTGTCAATGAAATTGCACCTCGCCCGCATAACAGTGGTCATCACACCATTGAAGCAAATGTTACATCCCAATATGAACAACACCTGAGGGCAATCCTGGGGCTTCCCCTGGGCGATACTGCCCTTGTTTCACGTAGCGCCATGGTAAATCTCCTGGGTGAACCAGGTCACGCTGGGCCGGCCAAATACAAGGGCTTTGAAGAAGTGGTCGGGATACCAGGCGTTCATGTACACCTTTATGGTAAGCGTTTTACTAAGCCCTTTCGTAAAATGGGACATGTAACTATTGTTGATGCAGATATGGAGAGTTTAAAAAAGAAAGCCAATTTTGTAAAGGAAACCCTTAAAGTCATTACCTGATATGAGCAAACCTGTAGTTGGCATTGTCATGGGCAGCCAGTCTGATCTTAAAATTATGAAAGACGCTGCCGAAGTACTGGAAGAGCTTGGAATAGTCTATGCGCTCACCATCGTTTCAGCGCATCGCACTCCACTGCGCATGATTGATTACGCAACCACTGCGCGCACACGTGGGCTAAAAGTAATTATTGCAGGAGCAGGTGGGGCTGCACACCTACCCGGAATGATTGCTGCTATTACGTCTCTGCCTGTTATCGGTGTACCTGTTAAATCTTCCAACTCTATTGACGGTTGGGATTCTGTTCTCTCCATCCTTCAAATGCCGGCAGGTGTGCCTGTAGCAACAGTCGCGTTGGATGGTGCACGCAATGCTGGTATCCTTGCTGCTCAAATTCTCGGTACACACGACCGAAATCTCAGTCGTGCATTGGATAAATTCAAAAAATCGCTCAAATCAAAAGTTGAATCTACCGCCAAAAAAATCGAATCGAAAGGGTGGAAAGACGCTTCGTGAGAAACCTGGTCCTGAAATGTTCTGAAATCAGTAAATTTAATTTGCAGAATTCACGGCATGAATGGACGGGACAAAGGTTGGCTTCAAGACTATTTAGGGGTTCGTAAGGATCTCCTTCAAAACATGGCCATTATGGGTGGGCAAGAAGCTTCACATCCGGAGCACTTCCTCTACCAGATTATGCAGCCCACAGGCTTGATGTATGGTCAATCCGTAGCAGAGATTAATCTTCCTCAATATAAATTATGGGATGAAAAAGAACGCATGAAGATTCTGCTGGCAGAAAGTCTTATCAGTAGCTCGCTGCTGTTTTATAACAAGCCTGTTGAGAGTGCGGAAGATTTCTCTGCAGTCATTTTGAAGACCCTGGAAAAGATTGGCAGTTTCTACAACAATATATTTCCTGAAATCGCCACGCCCCCCAAAACAATCCTTGGCAGAAAGAAATCCCCGATTGAATTGGCTGAAGTAATACTGGACAAACGCATTGAGCATGCTACCAGATTTGAAGGAAACTTTTGGACCCATTTTTTTCACAACAGCCTCCTTTTTCTTGACGTGTTTATATATGGTCAATGGATACATACCAATGCTGATCATATTGTCTCTGACTTCTTTCGTTATGAACGTGATGAATTAAGATTTTCAGTTGTAAAAGTTATAGCAGCGGCAGCCCATGCTAATAAAGAAGTGGCTTTCGAAGAGCGAAAGCTCTATGAGTTGTTTATTGAAAGCACAGATCTTTCCGCCGAGCGCAGAAAAGAAGCGTTGAATATCTTTGAGGAAGGATTTGCGTTTGAAGATATTAATATCCCTTCCGAAAACTCATGGATCCTGAAAAAGTTCTTTTTGGAAATAGGCATTCTTACTATTTGGGCTGATAAAAAGGTGGAACAGGCAGAGCTTGATTTTCTGAAGAGATTCTGTCATTACCTGGGTTTTTCTGATGAAGATCTTGAAAATAGCATGATTGCTATTGAAGGATTCGTGCTGGAACATTGGCAGCAACTGGAATACCTTCAGGATAAACAAGACTATCAACTGGTTAGTGATCAGTTTATTGAACGTGTATCCAGGATTGCCAAAAATAATAAGAGCCGTCTGACCAAAACCATGGGGGAAAACAAAGATGTGTTGTTGCTTATGAAGAAGGCCCGATCAAGCGAACTAACACCAGACGAAAAGGAAAGTGTTCGTCTGGTACTCCTCAAGATGTTGAAAACGATCCCTACGTTTGTGATAATATCCTTGCCTCAGCGGTTTTTAACCTTACCTATTCTACTCAAAATCCTACCGAAAACTCTTTTTTCAGAAGGGATGCAAGAATAGAATTCCAACCAGGTGCGCTACACTTCATCCTTTCTTGGCCTTGGCACAATTACAGAGAATATAATAGAAAGTGCGAGCGTAGCAATAATTACGGAGAATGATGTGTATACACCAACGTTGATCTCAAAAATTTCCAACAACATCTTCGCACCTATAAAGAATAGAATAATCGAAAGTCCCTTTTGCAGTAAATAAAATTTGTCAATGATTCCCGCCAGCAAGAAGAACATGGCCCGCAATCCCATAACTGCAAAAATGTTAGAAGTATAAACCAGGAATTCATTTTGCGTTATAGCGAATGCTGCCGGAATAGAATCAACGGCAAAAATCAAATCCGTTGTTTCTATCAGAACAATTACCAGAAACAAAGGAGTGAACATCAACTTCCCGGCGTGCCGGACGACAAAATTTCCACCGTGATCATCATTTGCAATAGGCAAGTATCGACGGCACAGTTTCATAACGGGATTCTTCTCCGGTTCAATTTTCTCATCTCCATCTTCAAAGTAAATTCGAATTCCTGAGTATATAAGGAATACGCCAAAAATGTAAAGAATTGCGTGAAATTTATGAATGAGTAGGGCACCAACAAAAATGAAAATGCCCCGAAAAATAATAGCCCCAAGAATACCCCAAAACAGGGTCTTGTGATAATACTCTTCCTTGACCTGGAAATATTTTAAAATAAGCAGGATCACAAAGATATTATCAACAGAAAGTGCGTACTCCGTTAAGTATGCTGAGAAGTATTCTACGGCGTGATCAGCCCCATCATATTTGTAAATAAAAAAACCAAAAAGTGTCGAGATCAGGACCCAGAAAACAGACTGGTACAAGGCAGATTTTGTTGTAATCTTATGCGCCTGTTTATGAAATAAACCCAGATCAAGAACCAGGAAAAGGACGATGATAAACGCAAAAACACCAAATAAAATGGTCTCCCTTGCATTGTCTTTTCCAAATAGGGAGAATAGGAGTATGTTTAGCACTGAAAGCAAGGAGCGTTTTTCCGGTTATTGGAGTATCAAAGCATAAAAAAGCACTAACAAAATTTCCGCGAATCTCAAAACTACAAATATATTTCAATCTCGAAAACTGCACAGGAGGATTTATACCCAGAGCCTCAGAAAAGAAACCCAAGGTTTGAATTATTGTCCGCAATGTTGACCTATGCCCTGAATTTACTGCAATTGCAGTCTGAGCAAGTTACTGTAGATTCCGTTGTTCAGCTGTGTAAGTTCCGCATGTGACCCAACCTCAGCCAGCTTACCCTCTTTGATTACAAAAATCCTGTCAACTTTTTTAATTGTGCTCAAGCGGTGCGCAATTATTATCGTGGTCCGTCCCTCCATCAGTTTTTCCAGCGCTTCCTGAACCAATACTTCTGAAACAGCATCCAGAGAACTCGTGGCTTCATCCAGAATAAGGATCGCCGGATCCTTAAGTATTGCTCTGGCTATGGCCACGCGCTGTCGCTGACCACCCGAGAGTTTAACACCCCGCTCACCTACTATTGTCTCAAACTTATCCGGAAAACTCTCTATGAATTCCAAAGCATTTCCCTTCCTGGCAGCCTCACGAATTTCTTCAAAGCTCGCTGTGGGTTTACCGTACGCAATGTTTTCTTTAATCGTACCACCAAAAAGTATTACCTCTTGCGGAACAATACCAATGTTCCTTCGATAAGCTGACAGGTTAAAATTCTGGATAGGGGTGCCATCCACGCTTATCATTCCATCTGCCACAGGATAGAAGCGCATCAGCAAGTTTATGATAGTAGATTTGCCTGAACCACTTTGTCCTACAAGCGCAACTTTTTCACCTGGTTCAATCTTAAAATCCAATCCTTTAAGCACAATAAAGTCCTTTCGTGTTGGATAGGAATATGTTACTGCTTCAAACGCAATCTCGCCATAGAGTTTTACTGTCGGGTGATTATCCTCCTCTGCTTCATCAACCTCCAGCAGAATCTCAAGAAGCCTTTCTGAGGCTCCAATGGCACGCTGCAGTTGTGTATAAATGTCCCCCAGGCCCGCTATCGACCCACCGATGAAGGAAGTATAAATTACGAACGAGAACAATTCGCCAACCGTTATTTCATTTGTCTGCACCAGCCTTGCTCCATACCATCCAACGGCCACAATCCCTCCGAAGAGTGCAAATATTATAAATGAAATAAACAATCCGCGAAATCGCGCAGTTCGAATGGCAACACCAACAACCGAAGTTAGCGCTGTTGCGTAACGCCCTATCTCAAACAACTCATTTGTAAATGCCTTTACAACAGATATTGACTGGAGTGATTCTTCAACGATTACGTTGGCATCAGCAAGTTTGTCCTGTGTTTTTTTTGACAATGTGCGGATATATTTTCCAAAGACAAGCGCAAGAATAACGAGCACCGGGAATGTTAATAACATGAATCCGGTAAGTTTTGGCGCCAGGAAAAAAATTATTACTGTGCCAAACATCAATGTCAGAAACTGCCGTATTAATTCCGCCAGCGTAAAAGCAAACATATCCGACAATGTGCTAACATCTGATGTAATCCGGCTCATCAACTCACCTATTCTCCTACTATCAAAAAAAGTTAACGGGAGCCAGATTATTTTTTTGTAAACTTCTTTCCGTACATCGGCCAAAGACCTTTCACTTACAACCGAAAATGTATAAACGCGCGTGAACGAAAATATCCCCTGTACAAACAAGATTGCCAAAAGGGCCAACGCAATTTGATTGATTGAGGTAAAATAAGGAACAGACTTACCCCCTGCCACATCCAGGAGTAACCCTGCCAGGTAAGGAAATGCTAACAAGGTTGCGCTCGAAAGCACGAGAGAAACGAGGCCCGTGATAAACCATCCTTTATAAGGCAAAGAAAACCTGAAAATCCCCAATAACTGATTAAGGCTCTTTTTGTTGATTGGTCTTTTTTCCTCTTCCCGCAATGCCTCCTTGCTGTTTCGCTTAGCCATATTAACTTATTTTGATAAGGTCAACTTGCCGCTGATCCCGTATACTACTGAGTCTCCCATAAACATTTTCTGCCCGCCTTCAATTGAATAAGAAGTCAGCACCGGTTTACTGCCAACCTGTTGAAATTCCATCGTCAGCACACGAACACTATTGTAAAGCGAATTTGACTCGTTGTATTCTGCTTCAATTTTTCTAAGCTTATCTGGCGTTTGCTGATAATATACTCTCAAGTACTGAACAGGTAAGTCCGCTGATGATGTGATTGACTTTACCATTAAATTGCTTTTGCCATCCGCATGCCTCTCCAACCGATAAAGGTCTCTGTTTAGCGGTTTGTTGACAATGTCAAGTGCTGCGAAAATTTCCAATTCCTTTTTCCAGGCTGCGGAATCTTTTGGTGTGATGAATACCTCATCCTGTGCGTCTCCAAGCCTGGATGATTTTTGAAGTATGGCTTTGTTTTTGGATAAATACCTGGCCTGCGCGCTCAACAAACTATCAACCGCGTAAAGTTTGAGCCCATGCTCCTCTCTACTGGAGCAAGATAAGATCAGGACGGCATAGAAAAAAAGTACACCGGCCTTCCATATATTGTTACGCATCACTTATATGTTGGATTATGTCTCAAGAAGAATTGTTCCAGTCATTTGGGCTGGTATTCCGATGCCCATCAATGTGAGAATTGTTGGCGCAAGATCTCCAAGTTTTCCATTTCTCAGTTTCCCTTTATAGGTATCGTCAACCAAAATGCAAGGTACCAGGTTTGTAGTATGCGCAGTATTTGGGGTGCCGTCTTCGTTGATCATCATGTCCGCATTTCCATGGTCCGCAATGATGATCGTACTATATCCATTTTTCAATGCGGCCGCAGTCACTTTCTCTGCACAGGCATCCACCGTTTCGCAAGCTTTTACAGCTGCTTCAAAAACACCCGTGTGGCCTACCATATCGGGGTTTGCAAAGTTCAGGCAGATAAAATCAGGCTCCTTTTTATCCAATTCGGGTATGATCTTGTCCTTTATGTCCTTCGCGCTCATCTCCGGTGCCAGATCATACGTTGCCACTTTAGGTGATGGGCAAAGTATACGCGTCTCTCCCGGAAAAGCTTCTTCTCTACCACCAGAGAAAAAGAAAGTAACGTGGGGGTATTTTTCCGTCTCTGCGATACGAATTTGTTTTTTTCCGGCGCTTGAAACAACTTCTCCCAATGTCTTTTCGAGGTTATCTTTCTTGAAGATTACTTTTACATCACGGAAAGTATCGTCATAGGTTGTGAGCGTAACATAATAAAGCGATAACTTCTTCATGCCATGGTCCGGAAAATCTTGTTGCGTAAGTACTTCGGTTATTTCCCTGCCACGATCTGTGCGAAAGTTGAAACATAATACAACGTCTCCCGTCTCAATTCTCCCGATAGGTTGCCGGTTTCCATCCACAACTACAATCGGTTTAATAAATTCGTCTGTGACATTGCTATCATAAGATTTCTGCATAGCTTCCAATGGATTCGCTGTTTTCTCTCCAACCCCATTAACCAGTGCATCGTAGGCCAGCTTCACACGTTCCCATCGTTTGTCTCTGTCCATTGCATAGTAACGACCCACGATGCTGCCTATTTTTCCCGTAGTTTTACGTAGGTGTTCGCTCACTTCCTGCAGGTAGCCCAACCCCCCTCTTGGATCAGTATCTCGGCCATCAGTAAAGGCATGAACAAATAAATTCTCAATTCCATTTTCGTGCGCAATCGAGATTATCCCTTTGAGGTGATCAAGATGTGAATGAACCCCGCCATCAGAAACCAAGCCTATAAGGTGAACACGCTTACCTTTCTTTTTTGCATAGGCCAAAGCGTCAAGTAATACCGGATTTGAATCCAACTCTTTATCAGCAATTGCTTTGTTTACGCGCACCAGGTCCTGATAGACTATGCGGCCGGCGCCAATATTCATATGACCCACCTCAGAATTACCCATTTGGCCCACGGGCAATCCAACTGCTAAGCCAGAAGCTTCGAGTTTACTATGGGGGTATTTTAAGTATAATGAATCAACGAACGGAGTTTTGGCCTGGTCAATTGCTGAAACAGCCTTATTTGTGGCTATGCCCCAGCCATCCAAAATCATTAGCAAAACTTTCTTATTCATGGAAAATAATGTTTTTGGGGTGATAGATTAGCGCGTAAATATAATCAGGATTGTACGATTAAAGGTTTATCTGTTTAAACAACGCAGTAATCGTTTGCATTGCCCTATCCTCAATCAATAATTCATTATCTTGCAACAGTGGCATAATTTTGGCCGGAATATATTTCATCATGAAATTGGACAGATACCTATTACCAATAGTTTTCTTACTGGCAAGTTTTCAAGATGCGGTATTGTATGCGCAGACGGATGTTATTAGCCAGGTAAAGGAGACCATAAAGGCTGGAAGCGCGAAAGAATTGTCCAAATTCCTTAACCAGACAGTTGACGTAACCCTTGATGGCGGCCCGCAATCGTACAGTAAGGCGCAAGCAGAATTTATTTTCCGCGATTTCTTCAAACAACATCCTCCGGCAGAGTTTAGAATTATCCACCAGGGTACTTCAAAGGGTGGGCAAACCTTTGGAATTGGGCAATACAAAAGCGGAAGTGAAACCTACCGTGTGTATATGAAAATCAAAGGAATGGATAACCAGCAACTTGTGCACGAAATTTCTTTCGCAAAGGAGTAGGGATTTTAAGCCGTCTTTACCTAAAAAGTCCAACTCAGCCGCTAATCCTTCGGATTTGCATCCTACTTTTGCAAGGTGCAGCCAAACTACATTACTGAGGAATATCTGAATCAATTTATCAAGGCCGCATTAGCTGAGGATATTGGCGATGGCGACCATTCTACGTTGGCTTCAATTCCAGCCAATGCGACGAACAAAGCCAGGCTCATTGTTAAGGATACGGGAATACTGGCAGGCGTCATGTTGGCTGAGTCAATCTTCCGGTATTTTGATAATACGCTTAAGGTTGAGGTTTACTCACCTGACGGCAGTACCGTCAGCAAAGGCGTTGTAGCATTTTCCGTTCAGGGTTCATCCAGGTCAATACTGACCACTGAGCGGTTGGTCCTTAACTGCATGCAGCGAATGAGCGCGATTGCCACAAAAACTAATTCTTTAATGACGTTAGTAGCCGGAACTGGCGTGAAGCTTCTCGACACGCGCAAAACAACGCCCAACTTTCGGCTGTTGGAAAAATGGGCCGTGATCATAGGTGGCGGAGGAAATCACCGGCTTGGGCTTTTTGATATGATCATGCTAAAAGATAACCATATTGATATGGCCGGGGGAATCGAGGAAGCGATCATTCGAACAAAAGATTATCTTCGCGCCAGTAACAAAAAGCTTAAGATTGAAATCGAAACGCGAAACCTTGAAGAAGTAAGAAAAGTCTTAAGCGTCGGGGGAATAGATATCATCATGTTGGACAATATGGACATCAAAGAGATGAAAGATGCTGTTCGTCTTATCGATGGTAAATTCAAAACTGAAGCAAGCGGGAATATTACCGAAGAAACAATAAGAAGTGTTGCGGAATGCGGTGTCGATTTCATTTCTGTGGGCGCTCTGACGCACTCCGTTAAAAGCATGGATTTGAGTTTGAAGGCATGCTAGGATATGCACACCAATAAGATCAGTCTAAATCGATAATTGTGAATTGAATTATGATAGTTAGAACCAAGAATTACAAACTGGAAAAGAAAACCTACATTAACGTGGCGCTCAAAAGCATCTTAAGAAAGCAGGGCTGGATTGCTGTGGCTGTCGCAATAGTCCTGTGTCTATGCTACTTCATCCCTGGGGCCGCAACCATCTGGTGGTTTATTGGGGCCTTACTGGGTCTGGGTCTCTATTTACTCTTCTGGTGGATCCAGTTTTATGGCGTCACGCAATTAGAGCAAGGCAAGATGCTCTTTGAAAAATTTTCATACGAAATAAGCAGTCAGCAAATCCTTATGAAAATTAATCCACGTGAAGGCATGCCTATGAAGTGGGATCAAATCAAAAGCGCTGCTATCGGTAAGGATCATTTCGTTCTTTTTGTGAATAAGGCACAAATAATTTATTGGCCATTTAGGATATTTAATACTGAAAATGAACGCAAATTTGTAGCGAGCATTCTGAGATCAAAGGGGTTTATAAAACAATTACCATAACGGTCGAAGTCAGAGCTGGTAACGCAACACCTGACAATCAACTTTTTAACTTGTGCAAAAGCCTACTAAAAAATTATCGGCGGCGGAAGCAGTGCAGAAAATTCAGGCTTTTTGTGCGTATCAAGAGCGCACCCACCAGGAAGTTAAAAATAAACTTTTTGGATTTGGCCTATACACGAACGAGGTGGATGAACTGTTGACGCTTCTTATCACAGACGGGTTTTTGAATGAAGAACGTTTTGCAAAGGCCTTTGCAGGTGGAAAATTCCGAATTAAGAACTGGGGTAGAATAAAGATAACTCATGCCCTGGAAGCAAAAGGACTTACAAAAAATTGCATTCAATCTGGAATGCAGGAAATTGACGAAATTGATTATCAGGATACACTTCAGAAATTATTGATCAAGAAATCATTACAATGGGAAGAAGAGGATTCTTTTACCAAGCGCAATAAGCTGGCATCATATGCAATCCGAAAAGGATTTGAATCTGAGTTGGTTTGGAAATTTGTCAGACAGATAGTTGATGGATAGCCACTTGCATAAAAACCCATATGCCTGTCAGGAGGAACGGTGCGCGCACGTCTGGCTATGAATGGCTATGAATTTCTTCCTGCTGTGGGGCAAGCACCAAATTATGCCGCTGCACTGAATTCCATGGTATAAAAGTACTTTCAGCGGTTAAGCACGTTAGTTCTCCAAAAGTAACGAATCTGCAAACCCAATTCGATTCTATAGCAGACGATTAATTTGTGGTACATGGTGACGGAAATGCTCACGCATAAATATGAGGCACTGCACTGCATCAAAGCGACCCGCCACGGGATGCTTAAAAATCAATTTGTGAACGTTATTGGCGTGAATGCTTTCCAAAAATTGCTTCAGCTCGATTCTGGACAAACTCCAACGCTCGGCAAGATCTCTCAGTGGCACAGGATTCGGTGTATGCTGTGCCACTAGCGTTGGTGCCTTGAATTTGAAGGGCATACGCTGAAAAATAGTAAGCAACGTAATTTTTACCGACTCAATTGGCCCTGAATTCCTGAGTTGATTTATGCCTAGCGATTTCTTCTTCAGGTATGCGAGGGTAAGCTGCTCAGAAGTCAGCAGGTGAATAAGTATCTGGTTAATCGACCAACGTGTTGGTTCTGATTTATAGTCAAATCTTGTTTCCGGGTACTTCGACAATGCGTCCAATAGCCTTATTCGGTCTTCTTCCAATTGATCAAATCGATATTGGAGTTTTGTGTTCAAGGGAATCATTTAAGGAAGTTCGGAATAGGTAAAACGCTTGACTATGTTTCCGTTGCAGGGTTAATTTTAATAGATTAGATTTCAGAAACCTAACCCTAATCATTATGAATGCAAACTATGCTGGATTCTGGCTTCGCTTTGTCGCTGTTATCATCGATGGAATCATTCTTGGTGCTGTACAATTCGTAGCAATCATGCCAATTTTGGGCATTATGGGCATTGAAATGGCCAATGGTTTTCAAGATTTAGATTCGATGGACCAAACCCAGGCAATATCCATGCTGGGCCAGATTATGGCTGTGGCAGGTGTTTCCCAAATTGTTTTCCTGATTATTCAAACGCTCTACTACACACTCATGGAATCTTCCAATTATCAGGCCTCGATTGGCAAGATGGTGTTGGGATTGAAAGTAACCGATATCGACGGCAATAAATTGGATTTCACCAAAGCTTTAGTTCGCAGTCTTTCCAAAATAATATCTTCAATGATATTGCTTATCGGTTACCTGATGGCGGCTTTTACGGAAAAGAAGCAAGCACTGCACGATATGATTGCAGGCACCCTGGTAGTGAGAAAATAGACACTATACCTTGCCCATGGACCAGGCTCGCACTGCCTGGTCTATGCTTTTAGTTACCGCCAATACTGGTTGGTATTTATCATTTGCAATTTTTCTTAATGGCACCCCTGGCATCCGGTGATCCGAGTTCTTCTGCCCGACGAAGGTCAAGGCAAGCATCATATTCATTATTCATACTTAGCTTCACCAGCGCCCGCTGGTAGTACGTTTCGGGATCGCTCGGATACAATTCTATGGAGGTAGAATAATCCTCAACAGCTCCGGCGAAGTCCTCCCGTTCCGTTTTACTTAAAGCCCTATTATCAAAGTACACCGGGTTCGTATCATCCAGTTCAATCGCCTTGGTGTAATCTGCAATAGCACCTTCATGATCTCCCAGATTATATTTTGTCACGCCCCTGAGATTGTATGTTTCCGGCTCATCCGGATTAAGCTCGATGGCTTTGGTATAATCCACAAGTGCATCTTTATAATTTTCCTTTGCGCCTTTTGCCAAAGCCCGATTTTCATATGTTTGCGCATCTTTAGGGTCGAGTCTGATGGCCTCATCATAATCCGCTATGGCCTGATCCAGGTTACCTACATTATAATGCGCAACACCACGGTAGTTGTAGAGGCCAGGATCAGTCTTATCCAGCTCAATAGACTTGGTGTAATCATCAATAGCGCTTACAAACTCGCCCAGCTCTGACTTGGTCACACCTCTGTTAAAATACTTGTCCGCATCTGCCGGCCCTAATTCAAGGGCTTTTGAAAAATCAAAGTATGCTCCCTGCAAATCCTCAATGTTATATTTCGCCAGACCCCTATTGCTGTACGCATCTGTAAATTTTGTATCAAATTTTATGGCCTTATCAAAATCCAGGATTGCGCCTTCATCATCGCCCAGCGCCATCTTTGCCTCGCCTCGATAATTCAATGCTTCTGCATAAGTTGAATCTACTTCAAGGGCATAGTTGAAATCACCAATTGCGCCGTAAAAATCATTCAGGCCTATGCGGGCACGTCCGCGTAAGTTGAGCGCGGTTTTGTTTTTTGGACTATTGTCGATAATCTTTGTAAGATCTGCTTTAGCGCCTGCAAAATTCTTGGAATCGATCTTCTTTTTCGCTGCATCGAGCTGCTGATCCTGCGCCGGCACCATGAAAACGGTGAATAATAATAGGAAAAGAACTGACACTAGTTTCATATTCGTGGTTTAATCATCAGCCAAGATAAAAAAAATTAGCCTTCCGCTTACTACGCAGATTCCTAATAACGACCCGCATCTATCCTTGGGTTCTTTAATTCAGAACCTATCCTCCCAAGATTGACGTTTAAACAAAGTATCTTCCGTCCGAAAATTATATTCAGAGGATTCTCACTTTCCATGTATCTTAAAAGCATGATTTATAAAAGGATGAAAAGAACACTTTTCCTGGCAACGGCTGTTTTGAGCACGGTTTATGCCTGCGCACAGGAGAAACCACTCGATATGAGAATGGATTTTGAAGACTATGACCCCCCGTCTTCTTTGGTTGTACCTGAGCATGTATTGACGCGCGCGAAATTTCCTTTTATTGATGTGCATAATCACCAATTCAACATGCCATCTCAGGATCTCACTAAATTGGCGGAGGAGATGGACAAGTTAAACATGGCTGTGATGGTAAACCTCAGTGGCCGCGGGCGGGGTAGCACGGACCATCTGGAAAAGGCTTTGGAGAATGTGAAGAAAACCAGTCCTAAACGATTTATTGTATTTACGAACGTGGATTTTTCAGGCATTGATGAACCCGATTGGCAGCAGCGCACAGTAAGCCAATTGGAAGAAGATATAAGAAAAGGCGCCAATGGATTAAAGATTTACAAAAGCCTGGGTATGTTTAACAAGGATAGCAAAGGCAACAGAATTCACATTGACGATCCCAGAATTGATCCGGTCTGGGACAAATGTGCTCAGTTGGGCATACCTGTATTGATCCACGCCGCCGACCCGAGACAATTCTGGCAGCCTATTGATCAGAACAATGAACGTTGGTTAGAACTCAAAACGCATCCAGGCAGACGCCACGATACCGATCCGGTATCGTGGGAGACTATCATCGCAGAGCAACACAATATTTTCAGGAAACATCCGAAAACCAAGTTCATTAACGCCCACCTCGGCTGGTATGGAAATGACCTTAAAAAACTTGGCGAGTTGATGGATCAATTACCCAATATGTATACCGAGATCGGTGCGGTAATCGCTGAATTAGGCAGGCAGCCCAGGGCAGCGCGTGATTTTTTGACAAAATATCAGGACCGCGTGATGTTTGGAAAGGATTCCTGGGTACCCGAAGAGTATACTACCTACTTCCGGGTGCTTGAAAGCGCCGATGACTATTTCCCTTACCACAAACGCTACCACGCCTTTTGGAGAATGTATGGACTGGATTTGCCGGATGATATCCTAAAGAAAATTTACTACAAAAACGCGCTGAAAGTAATACCGAATATTGATGCAAGTGCCTTCCCTAAATAGGTAATTAGTTACGTATATCCACGGCCTTGTGAAACGCTTTTCTATTGATCCGGCAGGGGTTCTTTTTTCAATCCACCAAACCGGAACCCCATTCCTGTGGAAAATTGAAATGGCCGGTATTCATAATACAAATTGGAGGTAGCCGGGAAGGATACGCCAGCCTGGAAAACAAAGAAAAGATGGTTCTCCATCAAGTTCACCCGACCAATAACTGCCGGCTCAATAAAAACACGTGGATTATCATCAATGGGGTAAGTAACCAGGTCATTAGAGAACTCCGTGAAGTTAACGATTGAGATTCGTGGGACGAATGAAACGTGCATAATATTCTTATTCAATCCAAATGCAGGTTGTATAAAATAACGTTCATATTTCCCTGTCGCCCGTTCACTTTGAGAACCCCACCACGCATATGTGTCATAACTTGCTCCTTCGCCTTTTCCATACCCTGCAAAAATTTCATAACACCAGTTCCCCTGATTTTCATAGTAGCCTACACCGCCTTCAAAAAAATTATGGTAATGGTATTCATCCAGATTATCCGTATCATATGGATTGCTCTTGCGATCAGCGTATGAATAATTTGCCATCAACCCGATGTGCTTGGTAACTGATACCGCACCTTGTAAATCCAACCCATTCCCGAATTGCACCGATCCCTGAAGTTCCCCCGCTTTGGTGAACAGCGGAGAGTTACGCGCATTTGGTACGTATACCGGCGCACACGACGATGCCACGAGTAGGAATAGCATTAAGTTCTTCATGGTATAAATGCGTTGATCATGTAAATTTAGGAAAAAGAAACACAATGAATCTTAATCCTGAATTAGTCAACGAGGTAATCCAAAAACGTAGATCTGTTTTTCAGGCGCAGTACAGTGGTGAGCGTGTTGATGACGCGATTATTACCCAAATGCTCCAAAACGCCAATTGCGCGCCCACCCACAAACTCACTGAGCCATGGAGGTTTGTAGTATTTACCGGCGCCGGACTGAAGCGATTGGGTGACTTTCAGGCCCGTCTGTATAAAGAAGTAACGATGGCAGATGGGTCTTACCGTGAAAATCGTTATCAGAATCTGCTTACCAAACCCATGTTATCATCGCACATTGTTGCGGTATGCATGAAACGCGATGAAAAAGAATCCCTCCCTATCATCGAAGAAATAGGCGCAGTTTTTTGCGCAATTGAGAATATGTATCTAACGGCTACGGCATACGGAATTGGAGCTTACCTCAGTACAGGCGGAATCACCTATTTTGAAGAAGCCAAAGCATTCTTCGGATTATCCGGAGCAGACCAATTGCTTGGATTCCTACACGTCGGAATACCCAAAGGCGCATTGCCTGACATGAAGCGAACCCCCGTAGAAGACAAGGTAAGGTGGGAGCGATAACTTTTCTCCGGTTCATTTACTGGCTCACTATTGGGTTGTAGGGAACGCTGCTTATGATGTGTGCGCCTGTGAATTTCTACAAATAAGGCAGTCATAGCACCTGCGAACAACCGAAATGAACCTGAAGTCTAATCAATCTGGTATGGTTTTAGTAACTTCCGCTTTCAAAAGATAACGTTATGAAAAAATTCAGTTTGTTCTTTATTGGATTTGCGCTAACCTTTACGCTTCAAGCTCAGGTAATTGGCAAAATGTTTCCGGATCTGGAAGCCGAAACGGTAGAAGACACCAAAGTAAGACTTCCCCAGGAAGCAAATGGCAAATATACCTTGCTGGGCCTTGCGTACTCAAAAAAATCCGAAGACGAGTTAAACTCATGGTTTCAGCCGGTCTTTGAAACATTCATTCAAAAAACGACCGGACTAATGGCCGGGTTTGGCTATGACGTTAATGTGTATTTCGTTCCAATGTTTACAGGAATCAACGCTGCTGCCACTGGTACAGCCAAGCGCAAAGCGCTTAAGAATATTAATCCCCAGCTCCTACCCCATGTGTTGTTTTACAAGGGGGAGATAAAAACCTATCAAGATGCACTTGACTTCGAGCGGAAAGACATCCCTTATTTTTTTGTGCTCGATACTACTGGGAAAATCATCTATGCAACTTCAGGAAAATACTCAGAGGCCAAAATGGAGCAGGTTGAAAGTGTAATAGAATAATGTACGACTTGCAGTGTAGTGCGGGGAACTTCAAGATTAAAGTTTATCTTAGATTTCCATACCATTTCGATGAATGCCCTTAGTTTATTCTCTTTAGCCCTTGCGCCGGGTGCGGCCATTATCCTTTTCATCTATCTGAAAGACAAGCATGAACGGGAGCCTTTCGGCCTCCTGTTTCTAAGTTTCCTGTATGGGGGTCTAAGTACACTAGTTACCATGATGATTAGTTGGCCTGTAAATCTATTAATTCTAACACCAGAAGAAGATGTTATGCAACAATTCTTCAATGCTTTCTTCAAGGTTGCGCTCATCGAAGAATTCAGTAAGTTTATTTTTGTCCGTTTTATTCTTTACTACAACAAAAATTTCAACGAACCCTTTGATGGTATTGTTTATGCTGTAATGGTAGGGATGGGCTTTGCCACTGTTGAAAATGTGATTTATGTTTTCCAATATGGGTTTGCCACGGGATTTCTAAGAATGTTTACCGCAGTACCCGCGCATGCAGCCTTTGCTATAATAATGGGATACTTTCTGGGCAAGGCAAAATTCACCCACCGCAGGGAAATCTATTTTAGCGTCATTGCTTTGCTGGCACCCACTTTGTTTCACGGGACCTACGACTATTTTTGGTTTATATCCTTTGTGCCTGGCATATGGACAGGGGCATTACTTTCTCTTGCCGCAGGTTTCATTTTGGCACGAAAGGCTATACGACTGCATCAACAGGCATCCCCATTCATTAAACAGGAGAATAAGCTAATCCCGGAAGAAAAAAAGCCGGATGTTTCTGCACAAATGAATAATGACAACTTATAGTTTCTGTATTTTCAATCAATATGATTCGCGAAGCATTACAAAAGCATTATCTGGGGATGGATCCCGAATTTCGCTTCAGAGGAGTTGAACCCGACGATTAGAGAATTTCAGTGATGCCGTATTTGCCCTGGCAATTACCCTGTTGCTTATTTCGACGAGCGCACCAACCAACTTTGAACAAATAAAAAGGTTTGCGTGGGATATGATCCCTTTCTGTTTTTGTATTGCGCTAATTATTCTGATCTGGCATCAACATTTTGTATTCTATTTCCGGTACGGACTGCGCAACGGTACGGTATTGTTGCTGAATACATTATTTCTAATAATTGTTTTATTTTATGTATACCCGTTAAAATTCCTCACAAAGCTGATCCTGTGGCCTGTGGCCTATATTTTTAATCAGGATGAGATTATGGTTGAGTTGAATAAAACTTATGCAGGAACAGACATGGCATACCTAATGGTAATATATGGTATCGGGGCAACAAGTTTTTTCGCTGTTCTGATGCTGATGTATAGATATGCCCTGAAAAATGCGGCACTACTTCAACTTAATGAAATAGAGGAATTTGACACAAAGGCAAGTATGCATGCCAATTTTCTGATGGGAAAATGTTTGGGGGAATGTTTTCTGGCTTCACCTATTTCCTATACTTCCATGTCATGCAGATTTTCGGCAGGTACGTCAAAAAGCGGAGAAATATATTGCTTGCGCAAATAGCTGAATAAAAGAATCAAACCACTACTCAAGTCTTTGCATCAGAATGGTTTTTTTGAAATACCCCTTTTTTATCAGATTGATGAGTTGTCTGGGAGAAGGGTCGATCTGATAAAGCATTTTGTCATCAATTTTTACTGAATCAATGCCTACCTCTCGGGCAAGGTCATTGACAAGATCTTTAAATGCACGATCTTCTTCATCCATTGACATATACGTAAGATCCCCATTTTTTTCCCGCTTAATAATCCTGAGGATCCACTCCGGATTTTCATTAATACTCAGGAAGTAATACCCCTTGTATCGTTTCAAGACCAGACTATCGCCAAGAAGGCTTTGCTTTCGATCGCTGACAATTAGATAACCTTGCCTGGTAACCACCAAAGTATCCTTTGCGGTGTCTTTCTCCTCTTGCAGCAAATATTTTCCAAGCAATTTTTCAGGTACCTCACGCAGCGATTTTTTACCTTTAGGCTGAGGCTCCTTAAATGAAATTTCCCTGCAACCGCAAAAAGCAAAGAAAACAAGTAAGGGGACAAGGTTCTTCATCAGCATCGCAAATTAGACAAGAAAGGCATTCGAATATCGTCTAATAGCGGTATTTTACCAAAAGCCAATATTGATCAATGCGGCACCCGTGTCTGCTATAACGAGGTGGATTGTTTAACGTTTCGTATTCTTAGCGATGCTTTTGTACTTTAATCCATTAAGTCAGCTTCCAACCTTTAATGGTAACCTTGTGTCTATTGATAAGCAAAAGCGTAGATTATGAAAACGTGCGGGAAGTATTTGATTACAATAGTACTGCTCATATTGTTCGGTTGTAGTCTTTCCGGAAATGAAGATGGTTTTTTAGTCTTTTCTCATAGTTTTGATTTTGCCCAGGGACAATATGACTGGCAGGTTGATTTCACTGATTTTCCTGCCGGGGCGGACGATTCAGCCTATTACGAGCTAAAATTCGCCTATACGGACAGGCCAGCTAATTTGGGAACTGAGAAAAAATCCATGATGCTGTCCGGCAATAATCACGGCCACCTCTTCATGTTCATGAAGAAAAAAATAGCAAACCTGACGCCAAACACAGATTATACGATAGTCTTCGAAGTTGAGTTGGCATCAAACGCAACGCAAGGTGGTGGCAGTTTTGGTGCAGTTCCGGGGGAATTTGTCTTCTTAAAGGCTGGCGCTTCTGGC
Source organism: Cyclobacteriaceae bacterium (assembly GCA_029858965.1). Taxonomy (GTDB): domain Bacteria; phylum Bacteroidota; class Bacteroidia; order Cytophagales; family Cyclobacteriaceae; genus Chryseolinea. Next base: position 9,086 of record JAOUDZ010000025.1, on the reverse strand, counting down.
ACTGAACCTAGAAAAGTAATAGATGGCAACTATTTTGCTTTGAATGTTGACAAGGGTATTCAAAGCGCTCCCGGAGAAACGACCGTTGTCCTGGGTGATATAGCAGTTTCCACTGATACCCAGGAATACACACTCATTACCCGGGATAATGCCTCAATGAACGATTCCCCCTTTATTGTGAAAAGCAATAGCAAAGGCGAACTGTGGTTGATGGTCGGTACTGATTCCGGCTTTGAAGGTGTTACGACTGTTTATTACACAAAAGTAAACGTGGTCTTTAGCACCGATAGTTGATTTATTTACGACGCTTTGGTTCTTTTTTCAGTTTAGCCTCTTTCCCAATGCGCTTGTCCCCTTGGATGATCAGGCTGCAAGCGTGCAGCACTGCTTCCTCGAAATCCAATGCATCAAAAGGTAAATTTTGCCATGCAGTTTCCCTGGCTCCAAATAATTTGATTGACCGCATTGAAGAAAACTCATGACGCAGGGTTTGGTGATGGACATGTTCTGTCGCGAGCCATACACCATTATCATCAAGATGATCTTCCCTCTTTCTAAGAATTAAGACAATTTTGTTTTCTACGTAGACTGCGTGACATCCAAACATTGGCTTAACTACTGGGCTAACAGAATAAAGCTGATCCAGAACAAAATCAAATGGCATCGGTTTGGTCCCTTTCAAATGCAAATTATCTTTGCCTTACTTCAGCAAAGTATTAATCAACGTTTACATTACCGAAGACGTTAAGACTAATTAAAGCCGTAGTTCAGCTTTCATTCCTCTAAGCTGGTTCAGCAAAGCCTGATCCCAAGTAAGATCGGCATCCCACTTTGTGCCAAAAAAAACATTACCTGAATCAATGTGCTTGAAATAGAATTTATAGACCGGAGTATCAGAAGGTATGTTCTTCAACTGCTGCTGGTCAGCAGGATAGGTTACTGAAACCAAAGCACTTTCTGATTTGCTCAGATCATATCCCAGCAACTCCTTTGCCGCTACACCTCGTGTGTGCACATAACACAAGACATACAGCAGGCCTTGTTTTCGCAAGTCCCTTTCAGTAGTACCCGGTTCAGTTAGTTTGTATTTCAGCGGATAATTCGCTTCGAAAATTTCTTGCAGTCGTCTGTCAATAGCTTCATCACCTGTTTTGGGTACGGCCAATGGATCAACTTTGAGATCCAACGCAAAGAATTCATTTCGCTTTCCTAAAATCGGATTGATCGTCATATCTAACTCTGGTACGTCATTGATAAGTAGATTTTGCTTCCTTTGCTGACTTGAACTTGTTCGGTACAATTCTTTGAGCGATTCAGCAAGCAAACGATTTACATAAGACCATGCGGCTTGTGCTGGCTCAATCAGGTTTTCCTTTCCATTGAATGCAGTGATAGAAATCCGATACCCTCCTTCATCATTTTCAACGAATACAAGATTCGCTATTTCACGCTTGAGTAGGTAATTTCCAAACGCTTTCGTTATGTCTTTACCTGCGGTAAGTTTGTCCAGTTCAAAATAAGAAACTGCATCAATACCAGTCCGCTGAAAGGATTGTTGAATGGTTTCAAGCTCCTTGTCTGTCAAATTACAGGTGTAAAAAACAGCGCTTCGCGTGCTTAGCAAATTTTCTGGCAGTCCTGCATTCAAGTTTAACTGTTCAATCCATGCTTTCCCATCCGGCAGTAGTTGAGCTATTGCAGTATGGCTAAGAAAGGCGGCTAAGAAAACAAGAAATTTCACGGGGCGAACTTATGGTTTTATATTTTTTTATCAATGGTCAGGGGTTCATATTTGTCACAATCTACGCACGGAATGGCCTCCCTCAAATACGAATAAAAACCCCCGAGGTATCCCATTTTAATGCATATGTTGTTAAATCCCGACAAGTAGAATCCTGTGCCTCACCGCTGCTCAGCGCGAACCGATAGTTATGCCATGGGCAAACAATCTCCCCAAGGTAATTCACTTTGCCCTTGCTAAGTGACTCTCCATTGTGCGTACACGTATCTTGAACGGCAAAAAACCCTCCTTGGTGTAAGGCCAGGCAAATTCTTTTGTTATTCACGATAAGTAATCGCGGCTTATCCTCCTTCATTGTTGCCCTGGCAACTTCCTCGCTTGGAAATATTTTCAACCACTCCATGAAATAGCATTTGTCTGATTGGCTTAAATCTCTAACTTGTTTCAATTCAAATTAACCAATAAAGAAATTCTTTCACTATTTACTTGCGATTTAATGAACGACGGTGCTCCTTATGGACTAGCCAGAATATTTCATGGAATGGCGCGGGCGCACTTTCGTGTTCAACGAATACGCAATACGTCTTTGCTTTATTATTGGATCAGAAATTCAAGGACAAATCATACGTTAATAACTTCGATTTATGAGTAAAACTATTCTTTTGATTATTTCTTGCTTTGTAGTAGGAAGCAGTTACGCACAGATGCCCCAAAAACTGCAGGAAAAAATTGATATACAGGCAAATGAAATTGAACCTAAAGTGATCGCCTGGCGCCGCCATTTTCATCAGCAACCTGAGCTCTCAAACAGAGAAACCAAAACCGCCGCTTTTGTAGGTGATCATTTAAGAAAACTCGGCATTGAAGTCCAAACCGGCGTGGCCAAAACCGGTGTAGTAGGACTTCTGAAAACGGGTAAACCCGGTCCTGTTATCGCCTTACGCGCTGATATGGATGCCTTACCGGTTACAGAAAGAAATTCACTGCCTTTTGCCTCCACGGAAAAGACCGTCTTCAACGGGCAGGAGACAGGAGTTATGCATGCCTGCGGGCATGATACGCATGTTGCCATCCTCATGGCTGTTGCCGAAATATTAGTTAAAAACAAAGGCGATCTAAAGGGCACAATAAAATTCATTTTTCAACCAGCTGAAGAGGGCCCTCCAGCAGGGGAAACAGGTGGAGCAGAACTCATGGTTAAGGAAGGTGTTTTAGAAAACCCTCATGTAGATGTCATTTTTGGGATGCACATCCAATCCATATCTCCACTCGGCAGGATTACTTATAGGCCGGCCGGCATGATGGCAGCTTCCGATTGGTTTACCATCAAAGTCAAAGGCAAACAATCGCACGGGGCGGCGCCGTGGATGGGCATCGACCCGATTGTGATTAGCGCACAAATCATCAATGGGCTCCAGACTATTGTAAGTCGCCAAACAGATTTGACAAAGGAGGCGGCAGTGATTACCATTGGGCGATTTCAGGCAGGCGTTCGCGAAAATATTATTCCAGAGGAAGCGTTGATGGCGGGCACAATACGAACGTTTGATGAAGACATGCAGAAGGAAATTCACGCCAGGATTCAGCTTACTGCAACCAAAATTGCAGAGAGCTCAGGGGCTGTTGCTGAAGTTGATTTCGTAAACAAAACGCCAGTGACTTACAATGATATTGCGCTCACCGAAAAGATGGTGCCAAGTTTGCAAAAAGCAGCCGGAACCGAAAATGTCCTAAGAATCAACGCCGTAACCGGAGCTGAAGATTTTGCCTTTTTTCAGAAAAAAGTGCCAGGTCTTTTCTTTTTTGTCGGCGCCATGCCCCCAGATCAAGATCCCAACAAAGTGCCGGCACACCACACGCCTGATTTCATGATAGACGAGCGAGGTATGCTTACGGGCCTCAAAGCCATGCTGAATGTTACCCTCGATTACATGAGCATGCCCAGTATGCCTTTGCAAAAAAAATAGCGCTTCTGGATACTCATTGTTTATCGGCAACCAACAATGCCTTCAGTTCAAGCTGATAAAATATATCGCACGCAAAATGCCCGGTATTTCCCAGCGGACCGGGTATTTTTATAAACCCGTTTTTCTCATACAGCTTCATTGCTTCTTTCATCGTGTTGAACGTTTCAAGGTAGCAGTATCGAAATCCGTATTCCATGGCAACCCCTAAACATTCCCGTAAAACGCGCTGCCCTAATCCCTTGCGTCTACCCGATGGCATAAAGTACATTTTTTTTAATTCGCACGTGTTTTCATCGCCTCCGGCAAGTGGGGCTATACCCCCGCCTCCAACTAACTCATGGCCCATGGCACATACAAAAAAAGCAGATCGCGGACGCGAATAGGCTGCATACATATCGTTAACTTCATCATCATGAATTGCGAACCCACGCCCTCCCGCACCATATTCAGTCATCACTTTTCGAATGATGCCCGACATTGCCAGGTTATCCTCAGGCCTTATTCGTCTTACAAGAATATGATTCATTCTTAAAAGTAGCCAATCCGGAATTTGAATTCATAGTAAAGAACTCCAAAATCTTTTGACGTAGATGTGCTATGCACTCAGAGAATTCACTGCCTTGCGGAATGCAGGTATAAATTGGTCTGCCTTCAGATGAACGTGATTTTTAACAATCCACTTTCCATTCACTATGGTTCCAGAAATGCAGGATGAATCTGCCGTATATATAATTGTTGATAGAATGTTTTCCAATCCCGGTCTAAGCAAAAGCGGAGATTCAGCATTAAAGACCACGGCATCAAAGGGATTGCCCAACTCAAAAAAACTGGTTGAAGCGTTATTAACCATTGCCTTCCGGCCAGAAAAAAGAGTTTTGCGAACCAATGTGTGCGCCCCGTCGTCAAAAGTGTTTCGCCTGTGCGTTGTAAGACGTTGCGCATAATCCAGCCATCGCAAGTCCTCTAACGGGCTTAAGCTGATATGACTATCTGTACCGATGGACCAGTTTCCGCCATGCTTAGCTAAATCCGTAAGACCAAAAATACCATCGCCAAGATTACCCTCAGTTCCCGGGCATAACACTACGTTGGCATTTGTCTGGGCCAACCCCATAACTTCTGTATCGGTCATGTGCGTACAGTGGACGATATTAAAACGGTCGTCAAGGGGAAGATTTTCGAGCAACCATTCAACCGGTCGCTTTTTCAAGTATGCAATACAATCTTCAACCTCCTTTTCCTGTTCGGCCGCATGCAGATGAAACGGAATGTCTTTTGGTCCTTGATTAAAAGTTGTGATAATATCTGGATGATCGACTGCCCGCAAAGAATGAACTCCGAATCCAAGATGCGCATCAGCATATTGCAAAACAACATCTGCCGAGTCATCCAATAAACGAAAATAATCATCCACTGTGCCGGATATGAATCTGAACTGCCTGGAACGGGGGGCTTTGCCAAAATTTCCTTTCTGGTAGAAAACAGGAACAAGCGTGATCTTAATACCTGCCGCTTTTGCCGCCGCGATCAGGCGCTCCCCCATTTCAGCCAAATTACCATAGGCCTTTCCCGTCTGGTCATGATGCAAATAATGAAACTCCGCAACATGCGTATAGCCATTCCGAAGCATTTCAGCATACAAAACCGTTGCAACAGCTTCTAGTTGCTCAGGGTTAATGTTGAGTGCACAGCGATACATGGCTTCACGCCAGCTCCAAAAATCATCATTGGTGCCAGATGGATGTTTCTCCGCCAAACCTGCCATAGCGAACTGAAATGCATGGGAATGTGCATTCTGAAACCCGGGCAGTACAAACCCATTGACAGCTTCGATAGCCGTGGCCGTTTCTGGGGGACTTTCTGATAGATACTGGAGGGACCCTTTGGAATCAACCCCCGCATAGGCAGGGGCTAACCAGCGATTGTGCTGCAATAGCGCCTCAAATCTATAGTACTTCATTTATGGTTCATCCATTTTTATCAGCGACGATGCCACAGCAAGCAGCGTGTTGTTTAGCAATACGCTCATTTGCCCTGCCCGCGCATCCGCATAATACGTTTCCGTGTCATCCATGTAATTCACTTTGCTCATCTCCAGTTGCAGCGCGTGCTGTTTTTCCAGGGGTTTTCCATAATGACGGGTAATGTATCCACCCTTAAATGGAAAATTATAATTCACCGAATAGGTGGACGATTTCATCGTATCCAGGGCCACCCGCGTTAACCCGGGGGATGCGGAAATACCATCTGCATCGCCCAGTATTAGATCCGGAAATTTCGTGTCGTAAACTGTCTTGACGTATTGGCGAATTGAGTGGCAATCCCAAAGCAGGACCTTACCAAATTCCGCCTTCAATGAATGAAGCAGATCGACGATCTTTTGGTGGTAGGGCCAATAATAACTATCTAACCTCCGCTCAACCTCATGGGCCGCTACTTCTTTGCGATTATCAATGTACAAATGCTCACCCAAGAAATTCGTAACTGGACAAAGGCCGGTGATAATTCTTCCGTCAGAATATAAAGGCTTGTTTTCCGGATCGCGATTCAAATCGATCACCCATCGGCTATAAACTGCAGCAATCATGGTAATGCCTATGGAAGGGGCAAAATCATACAACTGGTCCACAAACCAATCTGTATCATCCGGTTGGCGGATGAGGTCCGATTTATAATCATTTCTTACCTCTGCCGGAAATGCTGTACCACAATGTGGCACGCTCAATAAAATTGGAATGCGGGAAACTTGTGGAAGATGAACGCTAAACGGGTTCATGACTTAGTTTTCTTCTTTTTTGATTTCTTTTTGGTTGTCGTGCGATCAATTTCTTCTTCCAGTGTTTTAATTTTTTTCACGTCTAGCTGGATTTGCATCCGGGCATTTTCCAATGCCAGATTAGATTTCTCCAGTTCCTGCTGATAATGGGATGCGAGATCATTCAGGGCTAACCGTGCCTTAAGTCTCATGATACGTTTGAAGCTTTCGTCTATTCGCGCTTTCTTGATTTCTCCGGTCAGAACCATTTTATGAATGATGGAATGAACCTTTTCAACGGTGCGTTCTTCACTTCCTTGTATGTTGTTCGAAAAGGTCATTATGTCGACGCCACCGTTGATTGCAAGTTTGATAGCTTCTTCTAGTCCGTAGTGCCTGGTAATTGCATGCATTTGCATATCGTCTGTAAAGATTACTCCTTCGAAACCAAGCCGATTACGAAGTATCCCCGTCAGCATATCTGCCGATAGTGTGCCAGGATTTCCCTTTGTATCCAGTTTTCTATTCACAATATGCGATGTCATCACCGCGTCTGCAAAGCCAGAATCGATTAATGACTCATACGGCTTTAATTCTTTTTCTTCCCATGTGTTCGTGACGTCAGCGATACCCAGATGGGTGTCATCATTGGAGCTTCCATGACCAGGAAAATGTTTCAACGCAGTAAGTACACCGTATTTTCGGTGCGTTATAATGAATTCTTTTGCCATCAGTATTACAGAATCTTCTTCTGCCGAGAAGGCCCTGCCATGTTTCACAATGACAGGGTTGTTCGGATTAGAGGCAAGATCTACAACAGGGGCAAAGTTGATGTTGATCCCCAACCCGGATAAAGTAGAAGCTGTTGCTTCACCATAAAATCTCACAGAATCAAGGGTGGGTGACTTGCCCATCGCAGCCGCTGTAATAGATTTTGGAAAACCATACTTATCCTTTAAGCGATTGACTTTTCCGCCTTCCTGATCGATGCCTATGAGGAGCGGAATTGAAGCAGCTTGTTGATAGGTCCATGTTATCTTTTTCAGTGCAATGAAAGAATTCTGTGGTGGTATGTTCTTCTCGAAGAGAATGATAGAACCAACTTTCCCAAGGCGCACTTCTTCCAGCACCTTTTCATCCACTGTTGTTCCCGGGAAGCCCACCAAAATCATCTGCCCAATCTTAATATCAAGGCTATCCAATTGCTGGGCCCTGCTGACCAAGGCGCTGAATAAGATTAATATTAAGATTCGGGTAAAGTTCAATAGTTTAACTTCAGTATTTCTCATAAAGTAAATTCAATATGCCCTGCATATTTCTACGCACGTTATTTGTTGATGTTGTAAAGTTACTGTTCATGAATGAGAAAATTAATGTTTTCCCTTTTCGTGTTACAAGATAACCACTCATACAATGGTTATTGCTCAATGTTCCCGTCTTTCCAAAAATATATGGTGCCTCCCCGTTGTACCAATTTCGGATCGTTCCGGATTTCCCGCCTTGCGCCAGTAGGGCAAAAAGTCTCTCGCGTGGAACCATTTGATATATTTTTTCCCAGAGCTGAACGATAGACCTTGGTGTGAAAAGATTGTAGCGTGATAAACCCGAACCATCAACCCAAACCGGCTCATCAACCATGTCGTTCAACAGGCGATGCTTGACATACTTGATGGCTATCTCGGGTTGTAAGGTGTCACTAATTATCCCGGAACACAATAACAGCAATTGCTCTGCAATAAAGTTATCGCTGTCCTGCATCATTACCTTATATAGGCTGTCTGCAGGGACACTGTATAGCACGGAAGTTTCTGCCGGGATGGGTATGGACAGCACTTGAACTTCTCTCTTCAGTGTGTCCGCCAATAGCTGACCAATGAGCAATGGTTTGACCTTTAGTGGAATGTCTTTTTCAAATCCCCATGCTAGCGCAGGATAAAACTTGAAGTAATTATTTTCACGGTTGCGAATCACTTTGGGTTCTTCTGAGTCTTCGCCCATCGTCATGTACCTGGTAAGATAAGACGGCCTGACATTCACACCGGACTGGCTTGCGCTAACTGAAAAAATATTACCGTATATCGGAAACGCTGATCTTTCTGCTGAATATGCTTCCCCATAGTCATCCCATGCCCAACCGGGTCCGAAATGCGCAGTATTAAAGTTAGCGTTTGAAAAGTAGAGCCTCTTATCAGTGGTTTGTAAAAAGGAAAACGTTCTATTATTGCCATAGACATTCCTATACAAGAAAGACGGATCTCCTGCTCCCCAAAAAATCAATGAGTCGCCGCGGATTGCATAGTGGATGGATGGAACTGAGTCGCCAATAATATTAAGTCCAGCGAAAAAGGTAAAAATCTTTGTGTTGGAAGCGGGTGTAAAATAGGCTGAAGCGTTGAATTCATAAATGGTTTTCCCTTCGACAGGGTCGAACAAGACAAATCCTGTATGATCTTGGAATCTATTTTCTGTCTGCCTAAATGTTTTGTCGAGTGCGTGCCTTGAGACAGGAGAGCAGGAAATTATCAAGGTCAGTACAATCGCCGGAAGGAAAGTCTTAAGCATAATTATTTTGCTAAGTATCGATCTTTCAGCACTACTCCATGATGTATCTCGTGACCTGGAA
>JAOUDZ010000115.1 GCA_029858965.1 Cyclobacteriaceae bacterium | reverse complement strand
TTTCACAATAAACTCCGCGCTGCCCATTAAATAATCGTCTGTGTAGACTTCAAGTTTATACGTTCCTGAGGCATAATCAGAGCCTTTGTCATAAAGGTAAGAAAGCCGCTGCTTAGTGTTGTCGAATAAAACCTCCTGTGACTCGGTATAGAATTCCTCCTTTCCGTTTAGAATAAATGTTCCTGAGCCACGATTCACATCGAAGAGCACCTGTCCGTTCTCATCAACGATACGGATCATGATTTTCTTCCCTTCTATAGCGGCTACTTTATTCTCCGCAATGTTAAATTCAACCTTCAGTTTACCGACCTGACGGCTCTTGAATGGTGATTCCCGTTCCTTTCCCCTGTCAGTGAGTCCAACGATCTTAAAATTTTCAACCTTTAGTTGAGAGGCAATCGCAACCTTGGTTGCCAGTTCATCTTTGCTTTGACTTAGTCGGTTAATAGAATCACCGAGTTCATTCTTTTCTGTTTTCAGCGAAGTGTTTTCTGTCAGCAATTCTTTGTTTACTGACCTCAATTTGGTTATTTCTTCATCCTTATTTTTCAGAAGCGTCTCATATCCTTCCACCTTATCCTTGAGTGCTTTTATCTCCTGACCCGTGGCCCGCTTGGACCGTTTCAGTTCTGCCTCTACTTCCTCCTTCGCTTTGAGCATATCGGCAACGTCGCCGCCAAGCCTTGTAACCTCGGCAATTTTTTGGTCAAGTTCAGCGCTGATTTCCGTCATTCGCTGCATTGTTGTTGCCAGCTCTTGTTCCGTGGATGTCAATTCTGTTTTTATCTCTTGTTTCTCTTGCGAATCAAGATAAATTTTTACGCCTTGCACAACGACAACAAGGGAAAGTAACGCTATGATGATTGCATTCTTATTGCTTTTCTTTGGCGCGGGTGCTGTGACAATTGTGTTATTACTCATATCATTAATAAAATAGACTTGGCAAAAATAGGTGTTATTGTGCTGCAATTCAATGCCTATAGTTGTAAAACAACGTGTTGTTTGCCTAATGATGGGTTAAAGAAAACGATCCCGCACCTGAAGATGTCAACGGTAAGAGAGACCTTTGGGTTTTTTTGGATTGTTACCCAGGCTTTTTCCATTTCACATGAGTAGTGGATATCGTCCAGGACCATAATACTTTGGTCATGTATTTTCTGAACCAATAAATTGAAATAGTTTACCGTAGGATCATAGCGATGATTGGCATCTATGAGGGCAAAATCCACCCTGTCAATTGATTGAATATTTCTGGGGAGTGACTCATCAATATTTCCAGGAACTAATTCTATGTTTGTTGATTGAAACTTATCAAAAAGAACTTTCGCCATGGCTGCAATGGCTGATGATCCTTCAAAGGTAAGCACCCTGCAATTCTCAGAAGCTGCGAGGTACAACGTATTGATCCCCAATGAAGTGCCTAATTCAATAATATTTCGGCAATCATAGCGCTGAATGATTCTCCTGTAAAGCAAAGAATATTTCTTTGGGCTTAGACTTGTTCTTGCAATCGCGCTGATCTTCCGTGTTGAACCTTCACCTGATGAGGCCCCTGATCCAAAATCAGTCACGCCTGCAGATCGATTGTCAAATAGTAGTTCCTGCCTTACTTGCTCAACCCGTGTCAATTCCAGATTTGGCTTCCTGGCCTTCAGCGTATTAACGTAAAGATCAAAAAGGAAGGGGGAGTGCAGGGAATGTGCATCAACAGCGTCGAGCCAAAAGGTAATAAAAGATTTAAGCTGGTGAAATGTGTTCTTCAATTGAGTCGAAGCGGCGCGACCATTGTGAACGCAGGGATATTTACCTGTAGCTTGACACCATCAACAACGCGCTCCATTAAGTATGTTCCTAACATTTTGCCAATGCCTGATTTAAGATTGCAGCCTGATACGTATTGGTGTGCCTGGCCTGGTTCCAGTACAGGTTGCTGACCAACTACACCTTCCCCTTCTACTTCGCGTTGTGTGAAGCCCGCGTCATAAATATGCCAATGCCTTCTCAGTAGTTGTATCGTGTACTCGCTGTGGTTTTCAATGGTAATACGGTAGGTAAAAACATAGTGGTACTGACTCGGGCTGGAGTAGGCAGGTTGGTACTCCGTTTCGACACTCACCTTAATCCCTTTCGTGATTTCTGTTACCATTCGTATCAAAAATATTAATTTTTTGCAATTCATTGGGTCTACGTTCCTAATTCCTTCTAAAATACTGTAAATCAGCGTATTTAAGATTTATTCTGTCAGTCTTCAACGATCCAGGAAGAGAATTTTTGTCATTTTAGCGAATGCCTGTAGTTTTGGACATATGGATGTTAGAATCGCACCAAGTTGGAAAAACAAACTTTCGGATGAGTTCAGTAAGCCCTACTTTCAGGAGTTGATTCATTTTGTCAAGCAGGAGTATCGTACGCAAACAATTTATCCACCAGGAAAGGAAATTTTTCATGCCTTTGATTGCTGCGATTTCAATGCACTAAAAGTAGTGATCATTGGGCAGGACCCCTACCATGGAGCCGGGCAGGCCAATGGTCTTTGCTTCTCTGTTCGCGATGGCATGAGAATGCCACCATCATTAATCAACATTTTCAAAGAGATAAAACATGATCTCGGTAAGCCCATGCCGGCATCAGGTGATTTAGAACGATGGGCGCGCCAGGGTGTACTCTTGCTCAACGCTACCCTTACTGTTCGCTCCTCGGCCCCGGGCTCACACCAAAAAAAAGGATGGGAGGATTTTACTGATGCGACCATAAAAAAGATTTCGGATGAAAAGGAACATATCGTGTATCTACTTTGGGGCGCCTACGCACAAAAGAAGGGTGAAATAATCGATCGTAGCAAAAACCTGGTTTTAATGTCGGCGCACCCTTCTCCTTTCTCTGCTGATCGAGGTTTTTTTGGATGCAAACATTTCAGCAAAGCAAATGCATATTTGAAGCAGCATGGATTGGCAGAAATAGAATGGTAAGATTCACCTCATAATGAACAATAACCCAATGAAACATTATTCTACAGCAGCAGTGTTTTGCCTGCCTTGCGAAAATAAATAAGGCTTAGTTACCGAATTAGATTAAAAAACCTGCGCCACCTGATTTTATTCAGGAGTCCTGCATTTTTATCGATAGAGAGCCAAATGAAAAACGCTTTACCAACGACGTGATCTTCAGGCACAAATCCCCAAAAACGAGAATCCAGGGAATTGTGGCGGTTATCACCCATCATGAAGTAATAATCCTGCTTGAAAGTATATTCGGAAACCTCTTTCCCATCAATAATAAGTTTTCCTCCCTCAATTTTTACATCCTTGTTGTGATCGTACATCCTAATCGTGGCGCCGTAATAGGTAAGCGTGGAATCGTTGATAGGAATGGTAGCACCTGCCTTTGGGATCCATAATGGCCCAAAATTATCCGCAGCCCAGTTGGAATATTTTTTTTCCTGACCCCCCGACCATCCATAATAGGAGGAATAGGGGATAACGCCATCCTCATCAGTTTTCTTTTCTTCCTCAATCGATTTGATGTATGGTAACTTCTTGATCTCCGCTACTTTTTCATTTGTTAGCCACATCAGGTAAACAAACTTGCCATCCTCCTGCCGGCCATATACGGTATAATCTTCAGGACCAAGGTCCAGTTTGGCAAAATTTCTTTCGTTTATCGGCCCATCGGAAATAACAAGGTAGCTGTATTGCATCTGAGGGGGATTTTCCTCCGCCTCGCCATTGGTGTATACCTGCTTATTTTTGATCTCCAGGATATCGCCTGCAACGGCAACACATCGTTTAATATAGTTGGTCTTTAAATCGACCGGGTAGTCAATGCCCTCATTCAAACCTTTTGGAGGAACATTAAATACTACAATATCATTTCGCTTTATATGGCTTAAACCTGGCAGCCGATATTGGGGAAGTTTGATCCATTCGAGATATGAGGGAATATTTGTAAACCAAATTTTCTGATGGGTTAATGGCACTTGAAGTGGAGTGGTTGTTGTGCGGGTTCCATAATGAAACTTGCTTACAAATAGAAAATCTCCTACCAGCAACGTATTCTCCATAGAAGGTGTGGGTATGGTATATGCTTCCATTATCAGCCACCTGATCAACGTAGCTGCAATTACAGCAAACAAGATAGCATCCCACCATTCCCGTACTTTAGTCTTCGGTTGATCTTCCTGCTGATTTTCCGGGGACCTTTTTTTCCAAAACTGCCAATTCATAAGTAAAGTCTATTTCTAAGTAAAAACGTGCAAATAAAGGCAAAATATTTGACCTGCAGATTAGTAGCGAAAATGAACCTCAAATTTCACTATCGGTTAATTCTTTTTTAAAATGCTCAGAATTCCAGGTAATCATCCATATTGAGGACACCTTTTCTATGGCGTAACCACTCTGCCACGAGAACAGCACCCCTTCCAAAGCCTTCACGTGAGTGCGCTGTATGCTTTATTTCGATATCATCGATAGGCGATTCATATTTTACCAGATGTGTACCTGGCACCTGATCTATACGAAACGATCCAATGAAGAGATCATCAGGGTTAGCGGTTTTCTCATTAACCCACCTTTTCTTGCGGCTTAAATTCTTCATGATCCCCTCTGCAAGCGTAATGGCCGTTCCACTGGGTGCATCCTTCTTTTCCGCATGATGGATTTCGTCCATGCTCACGTCGTATTCCACAAGTTTGTCCATCATTTTAGCCAGCTGTTCGTTTATTTTGAAGAATACATTAACGCCAATGCTGTAATTAGAGGAATAAAAAAAAGTACCATCCATTTTTTGGCAAAGAGACTCTATCTCTGATTTTTTTCGTAGCCATCCGGTAGTGCCGCAAACAATGGGCAGCCTGCGATTCAGACACGACTTAATATTATCAAAAGCTGCATCAGGATGAGAGAATTCGATGGCAACGTCACCTTCCGCAGTCTCAAGTTCATGCTTGTTGTCGATATCGATCCGTGCGGTAATTTGATGACCACGCTCAAGGGCAACCCGCTCAATGGTTTTGCCCATTTTTCCATACCCAAGTAGGATAATTCTCATGCTAATTAATATTCCGGGCAAAAATGCATTATTTACCCGTCAGTTAGAAGGATAATAGCCAAGTTTTAGGATTGGATGTATTTTTTGTCGGATAAAGAAAGTGTCCAGCAACCAGTTGAGGCAGCATTTTCATGCTGCTAAAACCTAAGCATTAGGGAAATGCCTGATTGCCGACCAATCAGTGAATTCTGCTCCACTGTTGGCTGGATTGACAGCTGAAGATTAGGATTAAGATCAAATTCCTTCAAATGTGCATCCACATGCGCATCTACAATCTGGAGCAGGTACATACCACCCATTAAAATCATCATGAAATCGCGCTGACGTTTGTATTGATCGACGATTTTTCGATAATTTCCTGTTGTATAATAATCGCCTGGCCTCGACTGATTATTTTCTGTATATCCATTTTCAAGGTTATAAAAAAGCTCTACTTTGTACTTGGTGTATCCTGTCTGGTAAAAATTAATGGCGTATCCAAGTGCAATGAAGCCACCGTAAACCAGCGGCAATTTCCAGTACTTCTTGTTATAGATTTGACCAAGTCCAGGCAAGATCGCTGCGTACAACAACGCTTTACGTGGGTCAAAGCGGGCAGCATATGACTTGAGCAGGACAGTATCCCGGCTTTCGGTCATTAAACTGTCATCGAGATGAACATTCAGTGAATCCTGGGCCATCAATGTTTTTATGGCCATTGAAAACACCAGCAACATGAGGGCTCGCTTTTTCATTCAATTAATGCCTGTCCAATTTCAGGAGGACATTCAAGAAGGCATCTTCAAGATGTCAAGAATTCGATTAAGATCCTCTACGGATACGAAAGGAATTCTTATATCTCCTTTTTTTCCGTCACTTTTAACGGCAACACGCGTGCCAAAGTGCGAAGATAGTCTGGTCTGAAGTTGCGCTATTTCGCGTGACGGTGGAGGTGCTGCTGCTTCTGTGCTGCCAGTTTTGGAAGATTGTTTTTGACTAAGTTCACGAACGAGTTCTTCGACTTTGCGCACGGAAAGGTCTTCATTGAGCGCCTTTTTAAATATATAAAGCTGCTGGTCTGCGTTGTCAACGTTGATGATAGCCCGCGCGTGGCCCATAGATAGCTTGTTATCCCTGACGGCGATCTGAATGTCGGGCGGGAGTTTTAACAGGCGAAGGTAGTTGGTTACGGTTGTCCGGTTTTTCCCAACCCGATCTCCAAGTTCATCTTGCTTCAAGTTACATTCTGACATCAGGCGCTGGTAACTCAATGCGATTTCAATTGCGTTAAGATTTTCCCGTTGGATATTTTCAATCAATGCCATCTCCAGCATTTGCTGATCATTGGCAGATCGCAGGTATGCGGGAATCGTTTTTAGTCCGGCCAGCTTGGAGGCGTGGAAACGCCTTTCCCCAGAAATCAATTGGTACTGATGTTCAGAAAGTCTGCGTACCGTAATGGGTTGAATGATACCATGCACCTGAATGGACTCCGCCAGTTCGGCAATAGCTTCCTGATCAAAATGTTCGCGAGGTTGAAATGGATTGACTTCAATTTCCTCCAGGGAAATTTCAGACATCCCGCTGGCGGGCAAACTACTTTGGTCTGGTGCAGATGGACTTACCGGAAAATGATCCATTTCCAACTTATCGTCTGTGGGACTGTCGCTCAACAGGGCGCTTAATCCTCTGCCTAATGCTCTCTTTTTACTCATTTCGACATGCCATTTTTATTTAGAACTTCGTGTGCCAGGTTTAGATAGCTAATAGCGCCTTTGCTTTCAGCATCGTGAACAATCGCGGGCAAACCAAAACTTGGTGACTCGCTGAGTTTTACATTCCGGGGTATGATGGTTTTGAAAGTCATCTTTGAAAAGTGCGTCCTTACTTCTTCGACAACCTGGTTCCCCAAGCTTGTCCTTGAATCATATAACGTTAGCAGGATGCCTTCTATTTCAAGTTTTGGGTTAAGTCTTGTCTGTATGATCTTGATGGTGTTTAATAACTTGCCCAGCCCTTCCAATGCAAAGTACTCGCATTGTACCGGAATAATAACAGCATCGGCTGCCGTGAGCGCATTGATTGTTATCAGGCCGAGAGAAGGAGAGCAATCAATGATTATAAAGTCGTAATCATCTTTGATCTTAACAAGTGCATTCCGCATTTTTTCTTCACGTCGGTCAATGCTAACCATTTCCACTTCCGCGCCCACCAGATCTATATGCGAGGGGAGCACATGTAGGTATTTCAATTCACTCTTAACGATGACATCGTTTGGATTTACCCCATCGACCATGCACTCATAGATTCCCTGATGTATGTCTCTTGGATTCAGGCCAAGACCTGAAGTTGAGTTTGCCTGTGGGTCTGCATCTACCAATAGGGTCTTGCATTCCAGCACGGCCAGACTTGCTGCGAGGTTTATAGCAGAAGTTGTCTTTCCCACACCACCTTTCTGATTTGCTATTGCGATAATTTTTCCCATTTCTTGGCCAATGATGTTTCTGAAGGTAAAAAGCCCCGAATTGTCGGGGCTGCAAATATAAGGCAAAACCAAGGCCATCGTGGAACACCGTGAAACAGATTATCCACAATCGCTGCACAATACACCAATTCGATGTTGAAAGGTGTAGACTAAGTTAACGAATGGTGTCCGGGATATGCATTGAACCTCGTGCAAAAGGCGGCTATTTCTTGCGTTTCTTACGTTCTTCACCCGATTTCTTACGTGCCTCTTCACTTGCTTTCATCGCATCTTCAAGTTTGCTCATAAACTTCGACTTCTTTCCGCCACCATTGGCGGCATTCTTTTTCTTGTTTTCTTCCATGATGGACTTGATCCGATCTTCATCCACAAAGCGCTTGATGATCGCTTGCTGGGCGAAGGTCACCAGGTTTGATACGAAGTAGTAGAATGTTAAACCGGCTGAAAATCTATTCAATACAAACAGGAAAATAACGGGCATGATATACGACATTGATTTCATGGGGCCCTGGACCGAAGAGAGTTGGTTGTTCTGCCATGTGTAAATAAGCGTTGAAATAGTCATCAAAAGCGTGAAGAGACTGATGTGACTGCCCAGGAATGGTAATGTAAAAGGCAGCATAATTATAGAGTCGTAGGTTGATAAATCTTCTGCCCACAGGAAATGTTCCTGCCGGAGTTCGATGCTCGCCGGGAACAGGTAAAACATCGCAAATAAGATGGGCATTTGCAGTACTACGGGGATGCAGCCGCTAATGGGATTTACGCCCACCTGCGAATAAAGCTTCATCTGCTCCTGCTGAACCTTGGTGGCGTCTTCACCAACACGTTCTTTGATTTCATCAAGTTGCGGCTTGAGTACTTTCATTTTGGCCATGCTGAGGTACGACTTGTAGGAGAGTGGAAACAGGACAAGTTTTAACAGTATTACCAGGATGATAATGATCAGGCCAAAATTGGTAATGTATTGGGTAAGAAAATAGAAGACTGGAAAGATAACAAACTTGTTTACCCAGTACACCGGCGGCCAGCCCAGGTAAACGTTTTTACCAAAGTCGTCGGCCACTTTCCCAATCTTCTTGTAGTCATTCGGGCCAAAGTAAAACCGGAAGTTGCCTTTGCCGGATGTTAAATAATTCTTTGGAATGAAAAGCTTTACGTTGGCCCGTTTTACCACTGAGCTATCACTTTCGTTCATGGACGTTTCCACTTCGCCACCTGAAAAATTTTCTTTAGCGATAATCGAGGAAAGAAAGAATTTTTCTTTGATGGTTACCCACTTGACCGGCGTAGCAAACGCTTCTGTCTCCTGATCCTTTGACCGTTGACTAAGTTCATCAAAGCCGTCTGCAGCCGAATAATAAGAAATTGTTGTGTGTTCCCGCGTATCGGTGAGATCCTTTTCAACCGGTCTTAAAACATTCGTCCATTGAAATGTTAAATTATCACCCGTGAGCAACTGATCAAAACCCGAACTGCGTAGCTGATATCCAATTTCATATCCTACAGGGGGGATTTTGTATGTTTGGGAAAGGGCGGCGCCATTATCCAATTTGATGGAGAAGGTTACTTCCGTAGTGTCACCGTTTTTACGTTGATCAGCCTGGTAAAATAGACCATACAAATCAATCTCTTTTCCCTGAAAGTTGGTGTTTAAATTAAACGCATTTGAAGCGGGTGTAATAAGTTTTAAGGGCAGCTGTTGGTATGTTTTGTAGTTCTTGAGTTCGAGCTCCTTGATCACACCTCCTTTGTTGCTCAGCGTAATTTTTAAATCTTCGGTTTCAATCTGGATAGTCGATTCAACACCTTTTACAGTGGAGGATAGATCCCCATACGTAGCAACGACAGCGCTATCACTAGGTGGCACAGCCTGCTGAATAACATCCGGAGTCGCCTTCACCCCCGAATCTATGGTAACAGGTTTTTGCGCTTCAGGTTGTGGGGCAGGGGAGAAGAAATAAAAATATCCTAACAATAATACTGCAATGAGGGTGAGGCCTATGGCTGAGTTTCTGTCCATTATGTAAAACTTATACGAATTTATTTATTCAAAGATTTCTGATGTTCCAAGGCGGCTTCTACAAACTTCACGAAAAGGGGATGTGGATTGAGCACAGTGCTCTTCAACTCTGGATGATACTGTACGCCAACAAACCAGGGGTGTTCTTTGAGTTCGATGACTTCTACTAAATCGGTTTCGGGATTCACCCCTACAGCCTTGAGCCCAGCATGCTCCATTTGATCCAAGTACTTGTTGTTGAATTCATAGCGATGACGGTGACGTTCATGAATTAGCGTTTCGCCATAGGCCGCATAGGTCTTGCTTCCTTTTTTCAACTTGCAGTCGTATGCACCAAGACGCATCGTGCCACCTTTGTTCGTGATCTTTTTTTGCTCCTCCATCATGTCGATGACAGGATTCTTGGTTTTGGGATAAAGTTCCGTGGAACTTGCTTCCAGGTCCAACACGTTGCGTGCGAACTCGACAACAGCGCATTGCATTCCCAAACAAATACCAAAAAACGGGACTTTGTTTTCGCGCACATAGCGAATGGTCTCTATCTTACCTTCCAGTCCGCGTTCACCAAAGCCTGGGGCCACCAGCACACCATCCAAATCACCCAGAATACTTTCAACAGATTCCCGGGTAACATCTTCTGATGAAATCCACTTGACATTCACTTTACAGTCATTTTCTGCGCCTGCATGCACAAAAGCCTCTGCAATTGATTTATAGGCATCGGGCAGTGATACATACTTGCCGACAAGTCCAACGGCGACTTCGTTGACAGGGTTTTTTAACTTCCCAAGGAAAGCTTTCCATTGCTCCAGGTGCGGCTCTTCCTTCGAAGTAACCTTCAATTTTGCCAATACCCGCTCGTCCAGCTTTTCTTTGCGCATCAGGATCGGCACATCGTAGATGGTTTCAGCATCCATGGCTTCGATAACCGAGTTCAGGTGAACGTTGCAAAACAAGGCAAGCTTCTTCCGGATATCCATCGGCAGTGGCATTTCTGTACGGCATACGAGTATGTCAGGTTGGATACCTGCTTCAAGGAGCTCCTTGACAGAGTGCTGGGTTGGTTTTGTTTTGAGTTCTTTGGCAGTTTTTAAGTATGGGATAAGCGTGAGGTGTATCACCAGGGAACTGTGGGGAGGCAGCTCCCACTTTACTTGTCTGACCGCCTCTATAAAAGGAAGCGATTCAATATCGCCCACGCATCCGCCAATTTCGGTAATGATGAAATCATACTCACCGGTTTCACCCAGCAGGAAAATGTTGCGCTTGATCTCGTCGGTGATGTGCGGGATTACCTGGACCGTCTTGCCCAGATATTCACCTTTGCGCTCTTTTGTGATGACATTATTATAGATTCTGCCGGTGGTGATATTATTTGCCTGCGTTGTACGGATGTTCAGGAAGCGCTCGTAATGCCCAAGGTCCAGGTCAGTTTCGGCCCCGTCATCGGTAACATAACATTCACCATGCTCATAGGGATTCAGGGTTCCAGGGTCGATGTTAAGGTAGGGATCAAGCTTCTGAATGGTGACTCTAAATCCTCGTGCCTGCAGTAATTGAGCCAATGAAGCAGCAATAATGCCCTTTCCCAGCGATGAGGTAACACCTCCGGTAACAAAAATATACTTGGTAGATGGCATAATGTTAATGAGAGCCTTAATAAATCGGGGGCAAAGGTAGGGTTCTGGAAGGAAAGTTCAAGGCCTGCAGTTTAAAGTTGGCGGTTTTCTAAAGTGAGGGGATGAAAGGGGTGAGAATTTGGGAATTGGGTTGTAGTGGAGGTGAAGATGATTTGCGCAGAGTTTTTGGGTCAATTGCTGGTCCTGAAAAATCAATCGTGCACTTTACCTCAAAATCCGTACTTTGTGCCTTGCTATTGTTCACTTAACTGCTGTATTGCCAATCCAGCAAACGAATGGTAGCTTTAGTGGCTGAATTTGATTTTTTGGCCTATAATGGCAGGTTACCTATTTTTTTTTGTGCGAATACACATAGGTCTGTAGTGGTGTAAGGGCTTTTGATTTTTGATTGACCTTAGTGGCAATTGGTTCGCAGTTTTAAACGCCTTAGTGCATGCTTACACTTTTACGTAACATATTTTTTTCAGTCTGTACTTTTTTCTTGCTGTTCGGCACAGGCAATGCTTGGGCACAAGTTGGCTGCGGCGGGTTTGATGGTGCACCCGCACCAAATGGAGGCCCTCAGAGTATTAGCAATGGTCAAATTTGTCTGAATAAGCCAGGGGCTCCTGCGGAAATTAGAATTAATGCAAACAACGTAGCCGATGGAAATAACCCTAATAACTTTGGTGTTGAAATTGATTGGGATGATGGTTCTCCAAGACAGATTGTGTCGTTTGGGGGAGGAATTACGGTCAATAATACGGGTCCGCATACATACGAAATACCTTCGATAACCCATGTCTTTTTGCCGCGACCCTGTGCGTCAAGACCAGGTGCTGAATGTTCGTACAGACCTAGGGTATTTTTGCGCATAGCGGGTACGACCTGTCCAGCTCAGTTCGGTACTTCGCCTGACTTTTTCCGGTTTAATACAGATGACCAATGCTCAGGTATTACGGTATTTAGTGAAACCGCCACCGGGGCCAACGTGTTTTTGGTTTGCGCTGGCGCATCTACTACCGTAACCTTCACAGATAGAACAACATTAAACTGTCTGCCTCCTCAGGAACTTACTGGCTTAAACTTTACCAAGCGGTGGAGACAATTTGTTTATGGTACAACGAATACCATCACCGGTGGGGTATTAATAGCCGGGGCGCCTGTGGGGTTTCCTTTTACGCCTCCCGGAATGCCGGAAATATCTGGTGAACCATTAGTGGCCTCCGGGCCACCTCCTTTTCCGAACAACAATACATTAGCGATATCCATACCGGCAACTGCTCAGGTCGGTGAGGAGTTTCATATTCGTATGGATTATTGGAACTTCTGCAACAAATTTACTGATGGAGACCCGGCAGTGGAAGAGCTTGGGATTATTCGGGTTGTTGATCAGCCTACGCCGCCCACTCCGGTCAATCAGATCGTTTGTACGGAACAAGTCCACTGCCTAATTTTCAAATCAATTTTGGTGCCTCAAGTTCGGCAGTGCTTTGGTTTAGAGATAATGCCGGTGTGCCGGGCGCTGCTGTTGCAAATCCCAACGGAAGTAATAATAAGACTTTTCCATCTTCGGCTTTTCCAGGCGGCATTAACAATACTACCGAAGGTATTTATCGGATGTTTGCAAGCTATCGTGCCCAGGTAGGGGCTGGGGCATTGCTGTGCGAAAGTATACCTATCCCCATTACGATTACAATCCGGGAATCGATTCCAACACCGGGCCCGATTACGGGAACTACTCCGATTTGTAACGGGTCTACAGGCGTTGGATTCTCTGTTCCTGATCGTGCCGACCCATTACCTTTTGGCGGTCCAACAGAGTATGTGTGGGATGTCGTGGATGGATCCAATAATCCGGTGGGGGATGTTACACTCACACCCAGTACAGGGCAGGGTGCGACAGCACAGAATATTACGGCAGATTTCAATCTTGCGGCAGGGGCATTTGGGGGGGCTCCTTCAACTATCCGCAGAATAAGGGTAACCAGGCGTTACGTTGGCGCACCTAACTGTTCAGCAGGGCCGGTCGTATTTAATGTTACCGTCAATAGAAATACAAATGCCGGCAGTCTTGCCGGTGGTGATAATAAATGCCAGGGTGAAATTCTTAACCCGATTACCTGGACGCCCGGGGTGGGCAATATCCTGCGCTGGGAGGTGTCTGTTAATGGTGGGGCGTTTGCCACAGAACCGACGTTTGGTACCGGTAATCCGGTGGATCCTACCACGCTTGGCTTGCCTGTTGTTGGCGGATTACCGACTACTTATACTTACAGGGCGCAAATCCAAAATGGCAACTGCGCAGTGCTGGCGACAAATCAAGTTGTATATACCATCAACCCCAATGCTAACGTAGCAGATGCCGGTCCGCCTCAGAGCCTGTGTATTGCGTTGCCCGGGCCATTGACCACGAATATGGCGGGAAATCCGCCAGGTGGGGGTGCGACCGGTCTTTGGGCGTTGGTGAGTGCTCCGACGGGTGGTACCGTTGCGTTCTTGCCAGCCAACAGCGAAACCGCCGCAGCAACAGTCAACAAACCGGGAATATATGTATTCAGGTGGACACTTGACAATGGCACATGTGTCAGCCAGGACGAAGTACAGGTATCCTATGGACGCG
>JAOUDZ010000114.1 GCA_029858965.1 Cyclobacteriaceae bacterium | reverse complement strand
TTCCAATTGAGCCGAATTTATTACGAGTTTTGCCAGACGCACCATTTGGGTTTTATCTTGCGCAGAGGCGTTTCCTTGCGAGAACACCATGAGCATGGATACAATGAACGGCAGCAGATGTATGCTATTAATCTTCATTTTTCAATTCTTTAAGGGCTTACTTCAATACGAAACAGAAAATGGCATTCCGCTTTCAGGATGCATTCACGTTTGCCTTGAATTTTTATAAGCCGGTTCTTTTTTCCAATTCTTCAGGATAGCGATCACCTACTATTTTGATTTGGTCAAGTGAGGCATTAATGTCGCTTAATTCTCGGTTTGTCAAAGTAACCTTCGCTGCACCGATATTTTCTTCAAGACGATATAGCTTGGTTGTACCGGGAATGGGGACGATCCACGGTTTTTGCGCAAGCAGCCACGCCAATGCAATCTGGGCAGGCGTCGCATTCTTCTGTGCTGCTGCTTTTTTAACCAGATCCACCAGAACCTGGTTGGCTTCAAGCGCTTCAGCAGTAAACCGGGGGACGATACTTCGAAAATCCGAACTACCGAACCTGGAATCTTTGTTAAAGCTTCCTGTAAGAAAACCTTTGCCCAACGGACTGAATGGAACAAACCCAATTCCGAGTTCCTCCAGTGTTGGCAGCAGTTCTTCTTCAGGGCGTCTCCACCACAGCGAGTATTCACTTTGAACAGCTGTAACGGGCAGTATGGCGTGAGCTCTTCTTATTGTTTTTACACCTGCTTCCGACAGGCCAAAATGCTTAACCTTTCCTTCCGTAATCAAGTCCTCCACGGAACCTGCTACGTCCTCAATCGGCACAGTGGGATCTACGCGGTGCTGATAATACAAATCGATGAAATCGGTGTTAAGACGCTTCAGTGAACCCTCAATTGATTTTCTAATATGTTCGCGACTGCTGTCCTGCACTTGTTTGCCATCCTGTATTTTAATACCAAATTTCGAGGCTATCACCACCCGATCACGATAGGGCGCCAGGGCTTCCCCCAATAATTCTTCGTTTGTAAATGGCCCATACATTTCCGCGGTATCAAAAAATGTCACGCCACGTTCTACGGCAGCATGAAGCAACGAAATCATTTCCTTTTTGTCGGGTGTTTTTCCATAGGCGTAGCTCATACCCATGCAACCTAAACCAATGGCGGAGACTTCAAGGCTACTGTTTCCAAGTTTACGCGTTGGCATTTTTGTTTCCATAACTTGCTTGTTTATGTTGCAAAGGTAAAGGAGTCCTGGATCTAAAGGCAAATCGAAGCAAACAACTACTTGCGAAATTCAATCATTGTCATGGATATCCTGCGTGGCACCTTTTTTTTGATATCCTGTATTAATGTGTGATAAACTGCTATCCCAGCATGGGTGATCACCAGCAGGAGAAGTATTTCGCAAACTCAAATTTAGCTTTCTGCGCAATGTTCAGACCCTTAGTAAGCCGCGGAATCCCCTGGCAGCGTAGTAAGAGGGTGCGCTGTTGTGATATATGAATACATTGCCGTAGCGGAAATCAGCAAAAAGAGCCCCACCGAGTTTTCTGATCTCAGCAGGTGTTTTCACCCAGCTTGATGTTTTCGCATCGAACTTTCCAAGTTTCTGCAATTCCCGGTATTGCGCTTCCGTTAAAAGTTCGATGCCCATGGTGGTGGCCATATCAATAGCGTTATTTTCTGGTTTATTTTCTTTCCTTGACTCCAGCCCTTCACGGTCGTAACAAACACTTCTGCGGCCTGCAGGGCTTTCTGCTGAACAATCATAAAAAATATATTCGTCGGTCTTTTTATCATAACCAATAACATCAGGTTCACCGCCAGTTCTTTCCATTTCATTAAGCGACCAAAGTTTTTCAGTATTAGCTTGCAGCTTCGCTTGAACTTTAGCCCATGCAAGACCTTTATGGCGGTTCATGTTTTTTTCAAAACGGCCTTCTAATTTTATGAATAGTTCTTTGCGTTGTTCTGGTGAGAGCTCCTTTTTCTTTCCCATGGTGTTATAAATTTCAACCATTGTTGTGGTGCGTATTTCATTCCTTAAATTCTTCAGGGTATTCTGCTATTCCGTTTACACCATTTAATCCATTTTCTGTCAGTGCTATTACCATGCAATTTTCTCTTGGGACGTCAAACGGTAGCTCAATCCCGAACTTATCAGCTTGTTTGTACCCAAATTTTGGATAATATTCTTTGTGTCCAAGGACTATGATTGATTTATACCCTAGTTCTTTAGCTTTCCTGTGGGATTGCTCAATTAGCATTCCTCCAATTCCTTTCCTTTGGTAATCAGGCAGTACGGAAACGGGCGCAAGGGCTAAGGAATCAAATTCATTCTTGTCATTCTTTATCTTTAGTTTGGTCAACAAAATATGTCCAACGACTTTGTTTTCAATTTCTGCAACCATTGACAATTCAGGAATGAAGGCGCTTGATTTTCGTAAGCGTTCCACAAGGAATTGTTCTTTGTGGTCACTGAATTCTTCCGTTCTAAACGCTTTTTCAATTAGTTCGAAAACTACTTTAAAATCGGTTGATTTTTCTTGTCGTACTATTATCTCCATTCAATGTTGGGAGTTTCATCATTACTTACAACGTTTGTGCATAAGCCGTAGCTTATAAGAAGCCACGTCTACGTTGCCGGGCTAAGTTAGTTGAAAGCGCTTTCACCGTAAAATATCCAAGCCAGAGATTATGCATTTACTAAGATTGTAAATCGTTGAATTCAACCGAATCGTGAAGAATAATCAGGGGAGTAAGATTAACATGCAGTCAACAGTTGTCGATGCTTGATTCCTATAAATAGCTTAGCCACCATTTTTCTTTGTGAGTTTGTTTGTAGTGGTCAAAAAATTTACAAATCGGATATAGTGAGATAACTACAACAATCCAGATTAAATAAACCATCCAAAGATTAAGCCCGTAGCCCTTCAATTCATCTACGCGGGAAATAAATTTATGTAAAATCAATGCCTGCCAACCATATCCTGTAAGTTCGGCCAGGACCAATGCCATAAGGTGAATTAAATAGATGTGCACGATATAGTAGAAAAATGGCACTCTTCCGAAAACACAAAAGAAGTCAGCTATTTTTCCGCTCCACTTTTCGGACCAGGCCAGGAATAAAATGGTTACGCCCAATGTGATCAGCAAATATTGCAAAGAGGGTGGATACTTGGTTATATTAAAAAAGGACATCAGGGTTTGGGACACATCATCAAACCTTATCCACCTTATCGGGTCACCGTATTGATTTATCCCTTTAAGTAGGAGGAAGATCGCAATGGCGGAAATACCAACGCTACTCAGTATTTGTTTTCTTTTGTCATCATCAAATGAGCTGTCGTACAGTTGGCCAAAGCAATAGCCTAATGACATTACGGCCACCCATGGAATTAATGCGTAAGCACTGAATAAAGTGGGCCCTACAGCAAATTGAAAATAACTTCGTTCATGAAGGATGTACCATAAAATGCTGTTATCGAAATGGAGTGAATCAAGCAGGTTGTGACCAAAAATCAAGGTGCAGCTGAAAACAAGGATGAGTGTTTTCGGAAGATGGATTAAACCGGCCAGAAAAATCATGCTTATGCCTAACACCCAGATTACTTGAAGCGAGGCATACCCTAAATGAGGGTCGAAGCTCCAACCAAAGGCCACAATTGTCAACTCGATAAAAACCAACCAAATTCCACGCTTGACCAAAAATCCTGATAACTCTTTTTTTGATTTTCGCTTCCCAACCATATAGGCCGATAGCCCGGCAAGAAAACTAAAAGCGGGTGCGCAAAAATGCGTGACCCACCTTGTCAGGTATAGTGGTAAAGTACTTTGTGTAGGGTCCGAAGGGTCAAAAAAATGTACGGAAATGTGAAAATAGTCTCTTGTATGATCAAGCGCCATTATTATCATCACTACACCTTTTAAAAGGTCAATGGACTTTATTCGTGTTTTATTTAATGACGTCATGTTGAATGATTTGATGTTTATATTACCATTCAACAAGATTTACTTGTCCAAATGTATCCCTAATATATCGCAAGGATTGTAAAGTCCAAGTTGCCACGAAGTAGTTCCTGTAAGCTCCCCCGTAAGAAGTACAGATTGCGAGACAAAGGTGTCGAACTTTAGGCTGTTGCTGTGAGAAGGAAGCGATTCACAGTATCGGTGAGTATCCATGTTATAATATCCCCGGATTGGTCGCCCGAAGTTTTTAGCCAGTCAGGACATTAATTCAAAAGCATATTTTCCGTAAATAGGTTTTTCTTCATTTGTAGATATGCTAGCCAACGTTTTGGTGCACTTTAACATTGTTGTGTGCCGTTATTCTCTTTGAATGACTTCTTTTACAAAGATATAAACTTCCTCAGGGACATCTAAAGGGCTAACATGACCGCCTTTTGCAATTTTGGTTTGCAAGTAATCAGATTCGGTAACATTGTCTTCCCACACTTTGAGTACAATGGGGGACTTTAAGCGAATGAATCAGGGTTTTCCAAATAATATTAACCCCCCTGAGTTATTCAAGATTTTTAATAGGGTTACCACTAAGAAGCAAAATATTGACTTTGTTACCAACTTTAATAGACGCTTTAGGAATGCGCTCAAGCGATGGCTCGGTTTCCAGTTGCTGTTTTCAACACTTCAGCATACACAATATACACGGACATAGCGGGAGGTCTTAACGAAATGTTTTCTTTTCTACTCATTTTCTAATTCAACCTGCGTTATTATTAAATTCAGGTTAATCTATTGAGCATAAAGGGCCTACCCATGCCCGATCGCCGGGTTTATAATCTGTATTTCCATTGAAGCTACCTGGTACGGGGTTATACCTTAACGCTTTTGTTTGACCTACCTCAGAAGTAAAGTATCCCCAGATTGTTAATTGCTTCAGCATGGTAAAAAAATGTTGCGTTGCATTGCCCTCTTCCTGCCTGGCTGCCTTGTCATATTCCGACAACAGGTCAAAACGTTGTTGTGAAGAAAGTTTAGTGAAGCCAGCGCCATATTTTTTCTGTGCCACGGCCTCCACTTCTCTCAAGCCAGTAATAAAAATAGCTGTATCTTTTTCATCATAACAGTCTGTAACAATTGTTTGCATGAACATTCCGATGCCAGCGGCTTTTGCCCCTGGCGACCTCTCGGAATCGGGAAGAATGGTTTCGCCTATTTCATCCATTAACAAAATATCTTTTTCAGAAAACAGTCTAGCATTTTTTTCAGGTTGCTTACAGCGGGAAAGAAATATTTCCGATCCCAGAATTGCGCCTCCAAAATAGGTTGCTGTAAGTTGAAGTGCTTTTCTTCTTTTCATAAATTACCAGTTGTATTGTGATAGGTTTTAATGAATTCCTTTTCTAAACAGATCGGCAGCATAAGCAGCAGCTCTTGCTGTTAGTGCCATGTATAAAATAGAAGGACTCTGATTTCCTGTACTGGTCATGCAAGCCCCATCTGTTACAAATACATTCTTACAGCCATGCAATTGATTCATGTCATTTAAAAGTGACTCGCCTGGATCTTTTCCCATTCGTACACCTCCCATTTCATGTATGTCAAGCCCGGGGGGTTGCTTATTGTCTTTTGCAATAATGTCCTTACAGCCTATTTTTTGGAGCATTGCTTTGCTCTGTTCAAAAAAATCAAGTACCATCTTTTCATCATTATCGTCATAGCTGATATCGGTAACCAATTGAGGTATTCCCCATTGGTCTTTTTTATCCGGGCTTAGAAATACGTGGTTAGATTTTTTTGGGATTGTTTCCCCCTGCATATACATGTAGACCACCCAGTCGCCGGCTTCACTGAGTTTATGCTTAAAATCTACACCTAAGTGTGGTTCATTTTCCGGAACTGTTTTTACCTGTCTTCTGTAAGCACCGGCAAAGGTGGTATAGCCGCCAACAAAATCTGCATCACGTTCATTTAAATTTCTGAAATTGGGGATGATGGGTCCGGTTGGGTTGCGACCTGTTACATACTTGTTTTCGAAGCCTTCCATGCGGCCTGCTGTAAGCGTCCGGTAGTTATGAAAGCATATATACTTTCCGAGCAAGCCATTATCATTTCCCAATCCGTTGGGGAAACGGTTGGAGGTGGAGTTTAGCAGAATGAGATTGGTATTGAGCGTAGAAGCATTTACAAAAATGATCCGGGCATTAAAAATCATTTGCTCTTTTGTATTACTATCGATCACTTTTACACCGGTAGCTTTGCCTGAAGATTCATCATAAATGATGGAGTGTACCACAGAAAATGGTCGCAAAGTCAGGTTGCCAGTTTTTTCTGCCCATGGCAACGTAGAAGCGTTAGTGCTAAAGTACCCGCCAAACGGGCAACCCCTTGTACACAAGTTCCGGCATTGGCATTTACCCCTTCCTTGCTGCAGATGAATATCTTCCGGCTCACTCAGGTGCGCCCAGCGGCCCTGTACCAAATGCCTTTCGGGATAGTGTTTTTTCAGAACGTCCTGCATGTGCAATTCCACTACATTCAAATCAAAGGGTTTTAGAAATTCTCCATCCGGCATGGCATTGATACCATCCTTATTGCCACAAATTCCAACAAATTTTTCTACATGAGAATACCAGGGTGCAATGTCATCATACTCTATAGGCCATTCAATTCCGTAGCCATACTTTGAAGGTGCTTTAAATTCATGATCGCTCCATCGCTGGCAGGCTCTTCCCCAGGTAAGGGATTTCCCGCCTACCTGGTAACCTCTTATCCAGCTAAATGGTTTTTGCTGCACATAAGGGTGTTCTCCATCCTTCACAAAAAAATGTGCCGTATCTTCAGAAAAATGCCAGGCGCTGGAAACAACAGGATTGACATCCACAAAAGCTTTGGTCATTTTTCCCCTGTGGGGCAACTCCCAGGTATGCTTGTTTGCAGTAGGGTAATCCTGTATGTGTTTTACATCACGTCCCCTTTCAAGCACCAGAGTCTTTAAGCCCCGCTCACAAAGCTCCTTGGCCGCCCATCCACCGGAAATGCCGGAACCGATTACAATTGCATCAAATGTATTCATTGTTTTCTCCTGTTAACAGCTTACATGGGGCAGTTTATGACCGCATTCTTATTCAGCCTTTTGTTGCAGCACAATGCCTGCTGGCAATACATCCACGTGGTTAATTTTCACCAGTCGTTTCAATAATCCATCCAGGTATTTTGTGCTCACTGGCCCCCAGCCTTCATCGTCTAATCCATGAAGATTAAGGATCAGCCATCCGCCTGACCCGGCTAAAAATGTATTGATCGTTTCCTCCGTATAAGTATCACAAAAATCCGGACCATGCCCCCAGCAACCAAGCGTCAAAGGCTTTCGTGAGATTGGCAGTAAGTTAACCATGGTATCGTTCAATACCAGCCATCCTCCTGTACGCACAGCTCTTACGCGTTGCAATGCATACGCATCCAACTCAGGGGTAGAGGCATTGTAGGCAAAATTGTAAACGGCTTCCGATGGTTTGTAACCTTCCAGATTTTTTTCAAAGTAATCAAGGCATTGATCAATTTTTAGTTTTGCTTCCTCCAACGGAATTTCAGTGAGGTTTTTGTGATCCCACGCGTGAGGCATCAATTCATGCCCCATTTCTTTTAATTTATTCCAATCGTCAAAGTCGCCGAGCAGGTCTTGAGGAATAAATTTGTCGTTTACAAAGCCTGGTTCATGCCCCATAGCAATTACATTGAGACACGCTTTCAAATCATACTCATTGAATATTTCGGCAATTTTATAAAAGGACTTTTTGAATCCATCATCAAAACTAAGTGTGAGGATATGTGTTTTTCCTTTGGACATGTAGCTGGAAAAGCCAGCTGCAAGACATCCAAAAACAGTGTTTTTTATAAATATTCTTCTTTGCATGTTATTTAGTAATTATTTCCTTTACCAGGAATCCCGATAAAATTAATTCTGATTTTTATGGGGTCGGAGTTTTCCATCTAACCAATTCAATATTTCCTTGTCAAATGCTTCGCTTTCTTCCCATTGCGGGGTGTGCCCGCTTTTTTCAAATACGTGTACTGTAACATTTTCAATCCTGCCCTGTCTTAGCCATAAAGCTGCTGGAATGATAAAGTCATATTTACCCAATGCAACAAAGGTTTTAACAGGCGCTTTGCTTATACTGTCGAACATAATATAGTCTAAGAAAATATCATTGTAAATATGGTGTAAGAGCGGGGCATCGATGCTCATATCTTTCCACAGCCATTTTGCATTATACGTTGAATCGTACCAGTATTTTGGCCCCATTGCACAGTATTCTTCAATGATAAGTTGTGCCGCAGAGATGGTATCTTTATCAGGCATAAGTTTCCAATTATTGTCCTGCATTTGTTTTCTTTCCGGGGAGGCTGTACGCCATATTTCTGTGGTTGCATCATCGTATTGCCTGTTTCCAAAAATGTTGGGAGAGCCAATCATAATTAAGGCTTTAATATGCTTCGGATATTGTTTTGCGTATTCCATCGCAATGGTACCGTGGATCGAATGACCAATTAAGACCGGGTTTTTCAACTGAAGCGCTGATCTGATGTTTTCAATATCGTCTGTAATATTGTGCAAATTGTACTCATCCGATTTTACATTTGGGTGAATTTTCGCAAACCACCTGAGATCAACAAAATAAAACCTGAACTGGGTGCGCAAATTTTTGGAGAAGGTTCTTGGGTAGTAGATGGATGATCCGAGAACAAGACAAGGTCTTCCTTTTCCCTGCGCTACATAATTAAACGCTGCGCCATCAATGAGTACGTAGCCTGTAGAATCTGATAATTTCTTAACGGCAACATTTTGTTGCGCAAGGGCCTTGTCGCAGCTACAAAAGAATAGAGCAAAAACCATTAAAAATGAACGCTTGTATTTCATTTCGCAAGCGGCTTATTTTTTCAAATTACTTCCCTGGAAACGGATAAATCAAAATTAGTAATTCTAACTTTAGGGAACATGAAAAAAGTGGATTCACCAAGAAGCAGATTGCGTCAATTCTCAAACAGCAGGATGGCCCTCCGCTGCCGATCTTTGCCGTGAAAATGCCATCAGCACGTCCGCAGTTTACAATCGGAAGACGAGGTACGTGTGGACTGGAGGCTAGCTGAAACGCTTCATGGCACTCTGTGCGGAAAAGAGCAAACAGTTTATTCAAATGCGCAAAATTCTGTCGCCAATTTATGGTCTCTTAGGAATACGAAACTGAACTGGTTGAATAGAGAATCGAAACTGTTAATAGCATCTTTGAATTTGTGTTCTGTAATTAGTTGTTCGCACCTTGCTATTTTCTTGTGGTAATCCAGAAAGTTAGGTTGCGCCTTGGTGCTGATACTGGCGCAAAAGTTTATAGTAACTATCAAGAAAATGAGATACTTGTTCATCTATTGAATGCAGAGAAAGCTCTTTGGCTGCCAACGTCTGGCGTAAGGTGTTCCGGCTGTCCAAGTTAATAAATAAATCATCAACTCTGCCGGCATGAATTATAGACATTGTTGAGGCAGTTCGGAACGTAAATTCATTTCATCTAAGACTTTCACTTTAAAATGTTAGAACCTCAGGGAGGCCGCTCCACCAATACGCCACGTATGAGAACCATTTCTGACCCTGTATTCATGTGGAATGTTTAAGTCACGCATTGTTGTATGAAGCAAAGAGTTGCTTTATAATGTAAATCATCGTCGCCTATGGCAATATAGAAGTTTACTAATTTCCCGAAAGTCTTTATATTTATTCATACTCCACCCTGAACTTTATCATCTTTTAATCATTGTCCACGGAACCGACCCAATTGCATGCAGCGGTTTAGCTAGGCTGCGTATCCCGAAGGGTATGCAGTATCGGTTTTGTTAGCGGTTCGGGTTTTTCTCAATCGTATAAGTAGGGTTCCTCTAGATAGGCCATGTTCCTAACGTTTTCAAGTACTCTTCTCATATATGTCTTCCAGAATGTTTTTGCAAATAACCAGTTCAAAGGATAAAAAAGTGGGTTATTCGAATGCAAAGAATAGGTGTATTCGACCATAATTTTGTTTGGTCCTAACTGTGTTGTTTTCCATTCACCTACAAACTTGTGAAAACCTAACATCCATGATTGGAAATTATCAACTTGAATTTTCCAATACTGATTTTCCTCTCTTTCAAGTACGTTGTCAACGGAAGCAAATCCTCCTTTGTGGGTGAAAGATTTTGCCGCATAGACCTTTTTACTTGAACCTGGTTTCCCCCAGTTTTCATCATTAGTCGTGTGAGTTACTTTAGGCATTATACCGAACCCAGTGTGAACTTTTGAAACGTCACAAAGCATGGGTGTTTTAAAAGCTCTTTCCAACGAACATCCGAAAATGGCAGATACTTTGGTTTTTGTAATCATTGCTAGTTCCTTTAACGTGATGTCGATCTTTTATCTGACCGGTAGCTCCCGAATATGCCTATTGTGTAAATATCCTTTATATCTGGGATTTGAATTGGCATCTAAAGGTAACATTTAACTGTTATGCAGGACTCAATGCTGGCTAAGCTCATGGGGTAATCGAGCCATATTGAGAAAAGCACGGGATACCAAATTCTGGGATTACGCTTTTATTTCGTTTTTAACCATTTGTAATCGAATATATTAAATCAGTGCCGGTGTGTGATTCGATAGGGCCGGTGAAGGAAGCTGCCGCCGGATGGTACATCGCTGCCCGCAATGCCATCGTCTGCATGGCGTTTACGATAAACCGTGCGCAAGAGAAAACTCCCCCAGAATCCTGCTGCACGTACAGTAGTTGCCCAGATGGCAGATCGCCAACCGCGAAGCTTGAAAAGAAAACGGTTGGAAATTTCCGGGTGGCACACCAAACCCAAGCGTAATGTGTGGCCAGAAATTATCAAAGCAATGATCAGGAATGTAGTGGTTGATCCAGTCGAGAGAGGAGGGGTCAATAGGGGGTAGGTCGTTTATATCTGCTTCTGTAACATCCTGTGTCAGCAAGGTCCGAAATGCGATAACGATCGATTCATGTAACCTGATTAATTCCTGGCTGAGGTCAATATCAAAGGAGACTACACGATCACCTGATGCCGTATACACGGTTTTGATATGAGGCACACGCAGCGCCAGCGCGTGATGCGCTCTGGCAACGGAACGCAGGATTACGTTGGCATGTTCAAGTTGATCTGCAGGAAGGCACCCCATAGCCATCGAAATATGGGGCAGGTTTTGGATTTTATCCAGGACAATATTTGTCGGACGAGTTTTGTGCAACACCTGGTTCCATTCGAGCGCAAGGTCCATGACAGGATCGGGGGGCAGTACCACGATGTCAATTGCAAATCTTTTCATACTGGCAAATTGAATTATCGAATTTCAGTATTTCGCTGAAAATGCAATATACACTGGCAAGAAAATAAAGAGAACCGTTTCATTACAGACTTTATTTGTGCGCATTGTGGCATAATATCATATTGATCCTCACCTAAGAATCAAAGACGCCGCATGCGAGTACTGTTTTCATGGCCATCACGTTTAAGTATTAAGATATGAAAAGTTGCGCATTTTGCTGTGCTTATATAAATGTACTCAGTCGAAGGTTAATTCAATGAAAACCGATTGATCACCTGGAACAGTACTTTAAGGGCATCAACACTTCCATTATCTTCACCCTTCTCAAAATCACCGACGATACTGGCCATCTGGTTGGTAACGTGCGCGAAGCAAATGACAGATTTGTTTCTGGCTTGTGCAAAAGCGTACAAAGCTGATGCTTCCATTTCCACCGCATGGACACCCTTGTCCTTATAATATTTTATCGCATTTTGTGTTTCGCGATACGGAGCATCGGTCGTCCAGGTCGTTCCGGGGAATACTTTCAGGTTGAGTTTGTCAAAAACACCATGCAGCTTCTCTTGGAGTTCATTTTTTATGAAACTGAATTCAGCAGCTGGCAGGTAATGATAGCTGGTTCCTTCATCTCGAACGGCCTTCTCAATTAGGATGAAGTACGGTGGAGTAATGTGCTGAACCAATTGGCCTGCCGATGTCATGCTTAGTAAAAGCTTGCAACCTGAAGCGAAAAGTTGCTCAGCCAGTAGTACAGCAAAAGATGCGCCTACAGCTTTTCCAATAATTCCAACGCTAATGCCTTTGTGTTGGAATTCAAATAGCTTAGTGTGATAACAAGCCCAGGCAATATTCAATTGAGCATTGTGATTTTGAACGACATAGTCTTCTATGTCGCCGTCAGGATCGAGAATGCAAATTTTGGGAATACCCAATTCAGTAATCCCCTTTTGCCT
Organism: Cyclobacteriaceae bacterium; assembly: GCA_029858965.1. GTDB lineage: Bacteria > Bacteroidota > Bacteroidia > Cytophagales > Cyclobacteriaceae > Chryseolinea. Next base: position 1,512 of record JAOUDZ010000114.1, on the reverse strand, counting down.
CCGGGCTTCCCGAAGCAGGTTCTCCGGTTGAAATACTGAGGGCTCATCATAGCACTTTTGATGGAGGATAGGTGTCTCTTTCATCTTTCAAAGTAAAAGTATTTTCATGTCTTGACTAAGTTGTCTCATTAGAAAGCTAAATCTAGCGCGCGGTCACGTGTTTGTTCTCACCACGCATTCTGAATTTAATGATGAGCGAGGAAGCCACGGTTAGCAATCCAATAGCCAGGATCGGAGCCACAAGTCCAAAACGATCAGCAATCAAACCCGTGAGAATAGCGCCGATGGCATAACCAAGGTCTCTCCACAGTCGAAATACCCCTATACTTTTCGGACGTTGGTCGGGGTGAGTATCATCTGAAATAGCAGCGAGAAAAGTTGGGTAAACGATCGCGGTGCCAAGTCCCAAAAGTGAAGAAAGCATCATGAATATTAAAAACGAATTAGCGCCGGTCATGGCAAGCAGGGCGATACCCTGTAACAACATGCCAAGAAACAGCAACGTCTTTTTACAATACTTGTCGGCCAGTTTTCCTGTAAAGAGCTGTCCTATTCCCCATACCGCAGGATAGGTTGCTACAATTATGCCTGTATGATGAAGATCAAATCCTTTGGACACCAGCAGCATTGGAAATAAACCCCATACCATTCCATCATTCAGATTATTCACAAGACCTGCCTGCGTTATCGATCCCAGATTTTTATGCTGCCAGGTGGTTTCCCAGAATACTTTTTTCAGTTTAGGGATATTACTTGATGTCGATTCCAGCAGTACGTGCTTACGGGTATCTTTTACGAATAGCCAACTCAGTAGCAGGCCTGCGAACGCGATCCATATCCCTACGTAAAACGGATAGGGGCGCAAACCATAATTGTCGGCAATCCAGCCAGTCAGAAAAGCAACTGCCGCCAGCGAGAGGTATCCGGCAAATTCATTCAAGCCCATGGCGAAGCCTCTTTCCTTTTCTCCAACCAAATCAATTTTCATCACCACCGTGCTGGACCACGTGAGTCCCTGGTTAATGCCCAGCAGAATATTGGCAGCAATGATCCAGTTCCAGCCTGGGGCGTAGATCAGCATGATTGGAACGGGAATAGCAAACAGCCAACCGATGATCAACAGATTTTTCCTTCCTAGGCGATTGGCAAGCGTGCCCGTATAGTAATTTGTTATTGCCTTTGTTATGCCAAATACTATAATGAAAGAAAGGATAGCAGTCTTGGCTGCTAGTCCAAAATCTGCTTCGGCAATTTGCGGGATAATCGTTCGTTCAATTCCCACCATTCCACCGACAAAGGCATTGATGAATACAAGCAACGTGAATTGCTTCCAGTTCTCTTTCAATCCCAGTCTGACGGTTACTTCCATATCGTGTACTTGAATCGATCGCACAATGACGTCATGGCCTATGCGTGCGATAACTGATGCAACTAAATGAACTAACCTTGCCCGGATAAGCAATCCATTTAGGGGGCAATCTTCTCAATTTCAGCCAGCACAAAATCAACTTC
>JAOUDZ010000113.1 GCA_029858965.1 Cyclobacteriaceae bacterium | reverse complement strand
GGGATTTACATCGCGCACTTTCTTCACATCCTGCAGCACCCGCAAAATGATCTCTCGGCTCCTGTCGGGATCTTTGTCAAAAGTATCCAAAGCGAGGCGATGATATGCATACGAAGCTTTTCGCATATCGGCCATCTGTCCGTTGTTATAATTTTCAACGATCCAATAACGGCTTCTGTTGCTACTTAGTGGCTGCCAGCCGGGGCGATTTGCCTGCTGGGCATTGTTTACAACGGCAAGTGCTTTTTGAAAATATGGTGAACCGCCCAGTTCACTGAACGTATCAGAATCTACACCAATGATCACATAAGCGTAGAGTGCCAACATAGAAGTTAGATTGGAAGTGTAGGTGTTATCATTAAATTCCAATGGAAGCGATTCAATATATTCAAATTCCCAATCGCGGTCTGCAAAATTGAAAATCAGGCTGGAGTAGTTAGAGTTGTAGACCGGGCGTGCGGCCTGAATTTGAACCGAGGCCGAAAAATTTCCGATTGCCGGCATCTTGGTTATGGTAATCAACATATTACAGTTGATCTTTTCATAATCCTTGTATGCGTCATTGGTCCATTTTCGGGAATTCATAAATTGTTCGATACCAGTTTTCATATCCCGAAAGATCCCACGGTCCGAAGTCGTAATCTGCGTTGAGTTAATAGTAACGGTGCAATTGAGTTCCTGCGCCCAGCTTTTGCAGGGCAGGAGAAGAAGCATTGAAAACAGGATTAATTTCTCACAGCGTCTAAGCATTTGTTTCCACGTTTCAAATTGCAAATTTTCCCTGCATCACCACGTTTATTGAAATTCTGATATGGCCTGCACGATGTCTCTTGCTACAGCCCTTTTATCTTTCAGGCTGAAGGATTTTTCCCGATGCTGCCGATCAATGATTGTAATTTTATTGGTATCGTAGCCAAACCCGGCGCCTGTATCGTTTAAAGAATTCAGTACGATCAGGTCAAGGTTTTTAGACTCCAGTTTTTTGATGGCATTGGCACGTTCGTCTTCAGTTTCCAACGCGAATCCAACGACAATTTGCCCTTTGTGCTTAAGTTTTCCCAGAGAAGCAGCGATATCATTTGTTTTGGTTAATGACAAGGTAAGGTCGCTATCCTTTTTCTTAATCTTTTGCGTTGCTTTCGTTGTTGGTTTGTAGTCTGACACTGCCGCAGCCAATACGGCTATGTCGGTCGTTGAGAATAATGTTGTGCTCAGGTTATACATTTCTTCTGCCGAGGTCACATGGTTGATGGTTATCCGGGGATGATTGGTATGTTCGTTTGTAGGTCCGCTAACAAGTTGTACGGTTGCGCCCTGATTCGCAAGTTCTTCTGCGATAGCAAACCCCATTTTTCCACTCGAATGGTTTCCGATAAAACGAACCGGATCAATAGCCTCATAAGTTGGGCCAGCGGTCACCAGCACATTCTTGCCGGCAAGTTTCTGAGCGGTTGTAAAAAGGTGCCCGAGGTGTTGTATAATATCTTCTGGTTCGGCCATCCTTCCGATTCCAATAAGCCCACTGGCAAGCTCCCCATGCGCGGGATCGATGATGAGATTCCCATAGCGCTTAACTTTTTCAAGATTGGTTAGCGTTGCAGGATGCTGAAGCATGTCCAAATCCATTGCCGGGGCGACGCAAACGGGGCATCGTGCAGAAAGATAAACGGCGAGCAGAAGATTGTCGCAAATGCCCTGGGCCATTTTTGCGATGCTATTGGCTGTTGCAGGAGCAATCAACAAGGCATCTGCCCAGAGGCCAAGTTCTACATGGTTGTTCCAGGAACCATTATCGGCATTTGAGAAGGTCGTAAGAACGGGATTCTTGGAAAGGGTGGCAAGTGTTACAGGGGTAATAAAATCGTGGGCCGAAGGCGTCATAATTACTTTGACTTCGGCCCCGCTTTTTACCAGAAGCCTGGTAAGCGCAGCAGATTTATAGGCAGCGATGCCGCCGCAAACTCCAAGGATAATTCTTTTGCCCCTCAACATTGGGTTGAGTGAAATTAAAGATCTTGTTTGAGATCTATTTCACCGCGCAAGCGAAAATTGAGTTTTTCATCCAGGAATTCTTCTGTAGCCGTTGTAGTTGGCTTTGGCATGCGTTCGTAGAATTTCGAGATCTCGATCTGCTCCCGATTTTCAAAAACCTCTTCAAGATTATCAACCGTAGTCGCGAACTCAGCGAGTTTATTATTTAATTCCTCTTTGATGTTGACTGCGATCTGGCGCGCGCGCTTTGAGATAACCACTACCGATTCATAAATATTGCCGGTTTGCGCTGCGATTTTTTCTATATCGCGGGTAATTACAGATGATTGAACTGCCATAGTATTACGAATTATTAAATTTTGATTTATTAATTTTTTCCAGGCTTGATGCATAGAGTTTCTCTGCGTCGGAAAGAAAAGTACTGCCTGGATATTTGTCTACAAATTCTTTGTAATGCTCTACAACCTCTTTGTAACGGTCTAGCTGTTTTGTAAAAATACTTTGTTCTGCCAGTTTATATTCAGAAACAATGACAAGGTAATAGGCTCGTTCAAGGTATTCAGAGTCGGGAAAGTTATCAATAAAATTACCCAGGGCCACAATGGAAGCTTTGTAACTTCTCATTTTGTAATATTGATATGCATTTTCGAATCCTTTCTTTTCAAGCTTTACCTGCGTGGATAAGATTACTTCTATCGCCCGTTCCCGGAATGCACTATTTGGATATCTGTTTAGAAACTGCTGCATTGCTGACATGGCATCTATACTGCTTGTCTGATCCAAATTAGGGTTGGGTGAGGACTCATAGAGTGAATAAGCATACATAAATCTTGCCTCTTCAGCCAGGGAGCTTCTTCCATATGTTTCATAAAATGTCCTGAACTGCTCTGAGGCCAATAAGAACAACTTCTGTTGAAACTGGCAATTAGCCAGGGAAAACTGCACTTTTTCACCTTCCGGAAGACCACGCACAATAGGGATAATCTGCTCAAACAGTACGGAAGCTTTATAAAAGTCCTTCTTGTTGTAATAGTTAAGGGCAGCATCGTACTTAACGCGCCAGTCCTGGCTTTTTTCAATTTTCCGGAATTTGCTGCAAGAGATTCCGACAAACAGAAACAAGACAACGTAAAGGTAAATAGATACACTTCGCATAAGCCCGCAAATATAGCATAAGAAGATGTATCTCGAAAACGCGATTTATACACCTCTTAGTATCTGCGGTGGAAAACCACCTATTTCTTAACGATAAGTTTGCGTGTCATTACACCCTCGTTATCTATATAAAGGGTATAAAAGTAAATACCGGCGCTCAAATCCTCTGTTTTGAAGCGAACAAAGTTCTCCATTGAAGGTAAGGAATACTCGCCCACAATATTGCCAAGGAGGTTGTGGATGACGATTTTTGCCTTAATTTGGTCGCTTAGGATCTTGTAGTCGACAACAGCATGGTCCACAACCGGGTTGGGGTAAACATCATGCAGCATCATAAACCTAGAACTGTATACATTTTGCTTCTCTGGCTTTTCCTCGATGGTAAAATTGAGGTTAAATTCAATCGAATTACTGGGATTGGACTTGCTAAAGGCCACATAACTGAGCGAACTTTCACCTGAAACCAGCCCTGCCTCTAAAACGATCTGGAAATTAGCCAAAACCTGTCCAGGCTCAATTTTTACGATGTAGTCTTCAACCTTTTGATCAAGGCAATTATTGTCCAGGCAGAAGTAGTTCTTTTGCGTGCCACCAAGCTGGCTATTGACTTTTCTGATAATCAAGGTAATAGGCCTGTCAGAGGTGTTCTTAAAGCGCAAAGGGGCATTGATGGTTTCTCCAATCGTTCCCTTGAAAGATTCCTGATGATTGGCAAGTTCAAACCCTTGCGTGAATCCGAAGGAACTCATCAAAACCAAGGCAGCCAACAACAGCAAATTCTTCATAAACTAAAGCCAGTTTCACAAAATTTAAACTTTTCATTGGTTAATCATAATAGAATGCGAAGTTTTTCGTTGGCATTGCCAATTTTCTTTTTCACAAACGTTTGCGGAGACACTTTTGGCAGACAAATTATCGTATTGGAGACTTTACGACATCTTTTTTGGCTGGCTTCTCACTGCCTTTCCAAAGGAACCCCTTTAAAGTCATGTCTTCCTTCTTCAATTCGTGCGGAGGGATGAAGCTTGCCTCAGGCTGAACGTAGAAACTAAGGTTGTTTACCTTTCCATCCTTGAATCTGATAGTGATATTGCTGCAAATGATTTTGTTCATGCCCATTGCTGAGGATTCATCCTCGCTTAATGCGTAATAAATGCTTTCACCGTTACCTTCAACAATAACCCGGCTTATTTTCTTGTCTTTGAACTCTGCCGTCATTTTGCGCCCTTTTATCTGGTTGGAATTGAGCAGCGAATCTTTCGAAATAACAAATGCATTTATATTTAGAAAAATGCGGTCAATAGTCTTGTCTTTGATCAACATGCGTATTGAATCGGCAGTCATCTGGTTTCCATCTGTCCAGAGCACAGGATCTTTGTAGAAGTAGATGGTTGAATCGGACGCCCGATATTCCAGCGAATCGGCTATACCCTGTAAGTCAGTACGGAAGATTTTCACATCATTATAGGCCAATAACCTTTTCTTCTGCGGGTCAGCATTTTCGATAGATACAAGTGTGTCAGCTGAAATAAAGAGTGTGTCATTGTTGTCTGTAATTTTTGCCACGTAAGCATTGTTGTAAATTTTAGACACGCCAGTGCGCTTGTAATAGTCTGCAGCCTGCCCATATATAATCAGGTTTTCTTGCTTTGATGTCATTACAACATTTCCCCGAAGCCTATAAATTTTTAGGATGTCATCAAGCTGATATTCAATTCCTGCCAACTTGTAGTCAATTGATTCAGCCGTACCCAATTTCAAATCCGACTTTCTGGTTTTGGTATCGTATTCACCACCTTTGTATACGAAAGTGCTGCTGTCCTTATCCAGCACATTGGTGGAAGTGCGGAAATAGATAATTTTACTTCGGGAGTTATACTGCAGACTATCTGAAGTCATGGTGTAATCCGGATTCTTAACATCCACATTCTTCTTAAAAGAGGCCATGTTTGAATTCAAGTCGTAATAGCCTTTGTTGCTCGTCAGCACATTTATACTATCGACCAGCCGCCCGCCGTTGAAATAATACGCCAGGTTTTTAGGTCGGTCAAAGTCCAGGAAGTCGGTATACAGCGTTGAAGTTTGAAGTTTGGTAAAGACTACACTGTTCCGCAGTTTGGCCTTCTTGGTATTGCCATCGTATTCCAGTTTATTGGCAGTAATTGTAATAGAATCGCCTTCGGTAATCAGGATTTTGCCGAAAGCCTCAATGGTGTTTTTCGACTTAAAAAAATAAGCTGAATCGCAATAAATAGTAGTCTTATTCTGGGTGAATATTGCGTTTCCGATCACTCGATCAAACTTATTACCGTCTTTGTCTTTTCCGCTTCTGAGTTGATCTGCCTGTTTGAGGTTAACCTTCTTTTGCGCGGTTACAGGATATAAACATCCTAAAATCAGGAGAAAAAAAAGCACTACGAACTTCAATATCGCAGCGGTGAAAAGTTTCTTAATCTTGTGTGAGAACCCTACATTCATGGCGTTGCAAGCTACAATCCTTATGGGTAAAATCGTACATATTTGGATAGTAATGGGAGTCATAAAGCGTACATTTGGGAGTGCTTGAGCAATTTTTGAACCATATCGACAGATTGAACCTCTGCGAGAAGACAGATACTATTTTGCTTGCAGTAAGTGGAGGCGTGGATTCCATGGCCATGCTTTACCTGTTCAAGGAAGCAGGTTATCAGATTGGCGTTGCACACTGCAATTTTCAATTGCGCGGTAAGGAGTCTGATGGAGATGAAGAATTTGTAGGTCAGGTGTGCAAGGAATTAAGCATCCCGATATTCATAAAACGTTTTGAGACGGAAGCGTATGCCTGGGAGAATTCATTGTCGACGCAAATGGCGGCACGCGAACTGCGCTATGCATGGTTTGACGAATTGTTAACGGGCCATTATTATCGTTATCTGGCCACAGGGCACCATTTTGATGATTCGATGGAGACTATTTTGCTCAACTTAACCAGGGGATCCTCGACGGATGGGCTGGCTGGAATACCTGTCAAGAATGGAAACGTTATCCGTCCGCTACTATTTGCTACTAAGGATCAGATAGAGAAATATGCCATGATGAAAGGAATCGTATGGCGTGAAGATGAAAGCAACCTGACGGATGATTATCAGCGGAATTTCATCAGGCATCAAATTGTCCCTCGGCTAAAAGAGTTGAATCCATCGCTGGAAACGACCTGGCAAAGCGGGATAGAAAAAATTCAGGGCGATTTGTCGCTATTGCATCACGCCTATGTGAGTTGGAAAAAAGAATTTGTTGTTGATGAGCCAGAGAGAATAACCATGGCCAAAGACGCTTTTGGCTTGTTTATACAACCTGCCTCGATTTTGTGGCGATTTGCGAGAACGTTCGGCTTTAACTTTGAGCAATCCAAGGAAGTAATCCAATCGCTTCATAGTCAGCCGGGGAAACGATTTTTTTCCGCTACGCATCTCCTCGTTATCGATCGGGATCTACTCATCATTACGCCGCATCAGCATTCTTGGAATGAGGAAATTATAGAAAAAGGACAAACTGAGACTATTCTTGGTCCCTTTCGTCTTAGGATGGAAACGGTGACTGGAGCTGCATTAGGATCCGAGCTGTCAGAAGCCATACTGGATGCGGAGCGCCTTTCTTTTCCGTTAGTATGGAGGAAATGGAAAGCTGGCGATTCTTTTCACCCGCTGGGTATGGATCACAAAAAGAAACTCAGTGATTTTTTCATAGATAAAAAAATATCGGTGGCGGATAAGGAAACCATTACGGTAATTGAGTCGGATGGCAAAGTGGCCTGGGTGGTTGGTTATCGTATCGATGATCGTTTTAAATTGACTGCAAAAACTACCTCAATGGTGAGATTTACGTTAAGTAGCGCGCTTCCCTAATTGCACGTGGTTAACTTATTACAGCAATCCATTGTAGTTATTAAATATAACTTGGGTAAATTTATATTGAATTCGAATGGCCTTTTGTGAGAATATATTTTCTAAGTCCTGCCTTATTAATAACTTGCCGCGCCTAATTAGATGGACTCAATAGCAAGAACATTGCATTCAATAACTAAAACCCATATCAAAGATGAAAGTAACTGTAGTTGGTGCCGGTAATGTTGGCGCAACATGCGCTGATGTGTTGGCTTACCGCGAGGTGGCCAATGAAATTGTTTTAGTGGATATTAAAGACGGACTTGCCGAAGGTAAGGCGCTTGATATTTGGCAAAAAGCGCCAATTGATCTTTATGATAGCCGTACCATCGGGGTGACCAATGATTATGCGAAATCAGCAAACTCCGATGTGGTGGTCATTACTTCAGGTCTGCCACGTAAACCTGGGATGAGCAGAGATGACCTTATCGGTACCAATGCCGGAATCGTCCGTTCGGTAACAGAAAACGTTGTTAAGCATTCGCCACACGCCATTATCATTGTGGTATCCAATCCGCTGGATGTTATGACGTATCAGGCGCACATCACATCAAAATTTCCACGGGCCCGTATTATGGGTATGGCAGGAATACTTGATACTGCACGGTACCGTGCTTTTTTGTCTGAAGCCTTGAATATCTCACCAAAGGACATCCAGGCTATGCTGCTTGGTGGTCATGGAGACTCTATGGTACCGCTTCCAAGATACACAACGGTAGCTGGTATACCTGTGACGGAATTGATGGATAGCGACAAGCTTACTGCGATACTGGAAAGAACAAAAGTCGGGGGTGGTGAGTTGGTTAAACTTATGGGTACTTCGGCATGGTATGCACCCGGATCCGCAGCTGCGCAAATGGTTGAGGCTATTGTAAAAGATCAACGTAGAGTATTCCCTGTGTGCGTCAAGTTGGAGGGTGAGTACGGTATTAAAGATTGTTACCTTGGGGTACCCGTTGTATTAGGAAAGAACGGTGTCGAAAAAATTATAGAACTGGATCTCAATGAAAGTGAGAAAGCCTTGCTGGAATCCAGCCGCGCAGCTGTCCGCGAGGTAATGGACGTGCTTGAAAAGTTGGGGTAAAACTTAAGTATGATCGTAAGACAAAAGACCGGGTTCATCGCCTGGTCTTTTGTCTTATATACTTTGCCCATCACCTAATGCACAAACAACCTGTGACAACTTTGTGTCCGGGTAAAATCATTATGTCTGAACGATGTATCTATGGTGCGTTATCCCCAATCAATTCCACGACAATTTTCGAATTGACCTGTTGCAAAAGCTCGACAGGAATATGAAACTCGATTCTTTTCAGGCCTGGAATCTTTTTGTCATAGGGTAACGCTGGCGGGTCTAACGATTTGATGCGAGGTTCCATTTTCGCAAATCCGATAAACTTTACGGTCAGGGTCTGTCCATCCTGTCTCAAGACCGCACCATGTGGAGTGGTTTCAACATTTGCTGTTGTCATCATTGCCCAAGTCACTTCTACTGTGCGTGGGGATATCCCGATTTCATCTTCTACGCGCAGGGTTTGATCTGAAACCTTTATGAACTTCCTCTGGGCGCTTGCAAGCTGGTCTCCGAAAACATGAGAAAGGTCAAATTCAACTTCCGGTGTCATGCTGTCACCTTCAAAGCTGGCCATCGGGGCAAATCCGTTTGCTTTGTGGAGGGAATCATTAACGGTGAGGGTACTGTGTCCAAAATTACTCTTGGTCAACAGCGTCCAACGCGGACTGCCTTGCGCAGTATTCCACAAACCTCCTGTTCCAAGGATGGCTTCCAATGCGGTATAGTCCTGATTACCGGGATCGACGGACCACCGGACGCCATTCAGTTCAAAGACAAATGATCCGGCATCCATGTTGCCGTGGCTTTGAGAAGCACTGCCGCCTTTCGCCCCCAAGAAGAATTTGCTTTTTTTGGTCTCAACAGATCTCAAGATGGCAATGGGATTCTTGCCATCTCCCTTCCAGTTTGTTGGCAGCGGCGCCGTATTTGTTGCCTTGTTTCCAACGATCCAGGTCAAAGCGGCTCCATTCATTTTCGAGACATGTTTTCCGTCGGTGGTCTCGTTGCCGATCGCCTTCAGCAGTATGCTTTTATCAACATAAATTGCATTGTCTGCTTTTTGCGAGAACCATGACAATAACTCAAGGTTATCCAGACTATTATCGCCACCACTGCTGGAATCAAAGTAGTTGAAGTATTCTCCAGATGGTCCAGCCAGTACTTTTACAAATACAGCACTTTCCAAGAAGCCCGGAGCTTTTGCTATTCCAAAGTCGGTACCAAAGGCACTTTCAAAAACAGAAATGGTTAGCAGCGTATAACTTGTACCATATTCCCAATACGATGCGCCTTCAGGATAGGCGCCATCGGGAGCGTATGAAGACAGGGCATGGGGAATATTCTCAAGCGCCCGAGAAATTACAGTAGCGGCCAATGCCGGGTAGTCTGATGCAATGGCAATGGCAGCGGCTGACAGTCCGCCGTGACATACCTGATTCCAATTATTATGTCCGCTGATCCAACTGTTTTTCTCGACTATCAAACTGGGATTAATGGCTTTCTCGACCAGTGATGCAACGGCCATTTTTTTTGTCTCTGCCGGTAAGTCGCCCAATGTCCAATCCAGCCCTATGGCAACGGCATATGCCGCTTCTGCCACATCAAGGAAATGGCTTGGATTCCAGTCTGAAAAATTGCAGAGGGCAACGATCTCAGCATTTGTGCGTGTGAGAAATCTTTTCTCGCCGGAAACTGCATAGACGATCGCAAGCGTGCCAATGCGCTTTGCGGCTTCGCGACTTACCATCAGCAATCTTCTGCCAATCAGCTGCCGTTCAAGAACCGGCAAATTAATCATGGCTTCCGCATTTTTGTAGAGGTATTGATAGTAGGCTTTCGCTACCGGATCCGCAACAAGCTCTTTCTTTATTGTTTGAAGAATATCCCGTGTAAGAATTACACGAGGGCTTTCTTTCCGTAGCCGGGAGATTAGCCAGGTTTCCATCACAGGGTTTTGAAGCTTGAATTCCTGTGCCGAAGCAGATACGGCTGTTATGCAAAATATGAGGAGTATTTTTTTCATTAGGCTATCATTCAGCGGCCATTAAATATAGTGCCTTCCGGTTTGGGACGGAAACTTAATTTTGGTCAGTCATATTGGTCTCTCAGGAATGTATCTGCTGCAGACAGTTTTGATTTTGGAATGTTACGTTCTCTTTTCATCAACGCTGGTGTAAGGATCAAGCGCTGATTTACGCGTGAATGACGGAAGTCGGTTACAGCCTTTGTTGTAATCGACTTTCCTCTTATAGGTTTTGGCAAAACAATTGGTTTGACAATGCCACACCCTCAGGGTTCCAGGGAGGAGCGGTGATACTGAGCGTTCATTTTTTTACCCGGAACGTTTGTGCGTCCGAATAATCCCCCAGCCTGTTATCCTGGTCCCACACGCGTACTTTCCAGTAATAATCCTGATCCGGTTTAAGTATGGTGCCAGTGTGGGTTATTTTTGAAGTATGTTCATTCCTGATCTGACCACTATTCCACACATCACCAATGTTATTGTCAATGTTGGATCTTGATGACGCTACTAATATCTGATAGGCAGATTGGTGAACGGTCTCTTTCGCATTAGTCCAGCCATATTCAACATCACGCGCCCCCCGCATGACAACATCTGAATTTGGTATAACCGCAATCCGCAAAGCTGAAGGAATCCCTGCGTACGGATCTTTGTACTTTTTTATAAGGTTATCCGTCATTTGCCGCATGTTGTTCAGCAGGCCCTGGTAATCCTTATCGCTTGCAAGATTATTGATTTCTTTAGGGTCGGCACTTAAGTGAAATAATTCTTCAATGGATTTGTCGTTCACATAACGAAAATATTTCCAATCTTTTGTTCGGATTCCTTCGCTTGGCGGAATATTATCAAATTCCCAGATATGCTCTATCAACACCGTATCACGATGTAAACTGTGTGTTGCACTTTCAACCAATGGGAGCAAACTTTTGCCCTGCCAGCTTTGCGGAAGTTTTACACCCGCTAATTCCAGGATGGTTGGGGGTATGTCTATATTCAGCACCATTTCATCGATATCCTGATGCTTATTTGCGCTTGGGTCATAAATGATAAGCGGAACTCTAATGGAATTGTCGTATAGCAACCATTTGCCTGCTAACTGACGTTCCCCCAGGAAGTAGCCGTTATCTCCCATCAAAATTATGACGGTATTTTTATCAAGGCCTTTTTGTTTCAGTTGTTGCCGGATTTTTCGAATTTCTAAATCAATGCCGGAAATCATCCGGTAATATCCTTTAATACTGTGTTGATATTTTTCTGGCGTATCATACCGCCAGGTCCAACGCAACCGATTAAAACCCGACTTCACTTTTTCTGGCAACGCTTGAAAATAATGATCATCCGCCAGTTCGGGTCCGGGCATGGTTACACCCTGAAGCAGTTCATCCGTTTCAGGTTGCCAGAAATATTGATCGGGAGCACCGTCATGGGCGTGTGGAGCACTAAAGCTCAGTGATAAACAAAATGGCTTATCGGTAGGTGCGCTCTCAATAAAGTCGAGTGCCTTTTGACCAGTATACCGTGTTAAGTGAACAGTATCATCCCCTAACTTTTTATAATAATAGCCGCGTCTATCGGCAAACTCATTGTTTCTATCATAGTCCTCATACACATTAAAGAGCTGATCTTTTCCTTCGTAAAGCACACCAAATTTTCCGTAAAAGCCGGTGTAATATCCAGAAGCCTTAAGGAGCTTTGGGTAAGCCTCATGCATGTGCTCTGCCCTGATTACGCCTGTTTGAAAATTGTAGCCATGTGTGCGTTCATGCAAACCAGTGAGTATGCTGGCCCTGCTTGCCGCGCAAATTGGCGTGGTTACTAGTCCATGACTAAAGTAGGCACCTGATTTGGCAAGTTGATCCATTTCGGGTGTAGAGATCCATTGATTACCCGCGTAGCCCAGCGCGTCCCACCGTTGATCATCTGTCAGGATAAAGATAATGTTCGGTCGCTCAGTTCCTGTTTGCGTTTGATTCCCATTTGAGCCTTGTGCGATTGTGTAAAATGAATCACCTGATATGAAGACACAGGTTGCGAGGAACAAAAGTTGAAATTTGTGCATAATTGCCATCTGTACTTTTTATCGTTTTGCAGAGAGGTCTGTCCATAGAGCCTCTGACCTATCCAATATGTTTATTTTTTGTCCATTCCACTATACATAAACTTCAAGTTCGATAGAAAGAACCTGTCAAACCACCAATCCTTGTATTGATCGGGTATTTCGATTTTTTCGGCATCGTCAATGGTTAAGTCACGGTAATGCATTTCTTCCACCAGATTTTCAATGGAAAGGATATAAGTTCTCATTGCAGGAATGATGTCTTTTGATCCGGTTTTTCCGTGGCCAGGTACCACGATGCCAACATTGAGCGAGTCCATAAAATTGAGCCAATTGAGCCAATCGGGAACGAAACCGGACGGGAGGTAAGGATGGCATTCATTGAAAACCAAGTCACCAGCAAACAAGATTTTATCATCCGGCAAATACAAGATGAGGTCACTTTCGGTATGACCCTGGCCCTTTGAGATAAGTTGAACTCTTCGGGCGGGGCCATTGTAATATTGCTGGTGATCTACAAAGACGTCCGGAAGACGGGTCTTAACTACTTTATGACTCTCGGCAAGCGCTTCATAATACGGACGCCACATTAAGATTTGCAGGTATTCACGTGCAGTGGTATCTCCGTTGTATGCCTTGCATAATGAGTCGTAATGCGCCAGTCTTTGTGGTGCGTATTCTTTCTCATCTTCGATATCAATCGGCTCCCATTCCTTGATTAGTTCCGCGGTTTTGGAAGTGCTAATAATTTTTACGTCAGATGAAAAAACCTGGTTCCCCCGGATGTGGTCATTATGCGAATGACTGTTTACTACATATTTTATAGGAGACAAACCGAGCCCTTCTACGACATCAAGCAACTCCGAGGCAACTGAAGGAGACAGGAAACTGTCGAAAATCAGTGTCTCCTTGCCATTGTCAATTATTCCGACGTTGCAAATCGCTTTACCACCAAATTTGTGGATGCAGCCATAAACGCCTTTGGAGAGTTCTACTAACTCGAAATTTGCTGAAGAATGCACCAAAGTCTGTTTTTCACTACAACTTGTGATGAATGCCGCTAATGCCAAAGCCAATTTAAGATGCCTCATGATGTGATAGAATTGTAGCCAAAATATTCATGAAATGAATGCATCGAATGTATGGTGACGCTACGTTTTCCGTCCCCCATAAATTACCTCCCCCGTTACCAAGCCAAACTTTTTCCTTAACGCTTCAGGAATTTCGTCTACAAATGAATCTTCGATAGGCACTAACCCTCCGCGGCGGAGTCGTTGCGGATAATCACGGCCATACCTCCGAACGTGATCATCCTGCCCAAATATTTTTTCACGCTCACGTTTGTCTGTAATGGTAGAATCTTCCAGTGTGTTGTCAGCTAGTGGATTAAAGAATGGCACCTGCAGTATGGCAAAACCACCAGGCTTTAGTACGCGGTGAATTTCAGCGACTGCCTTAATATCATCTTGCACGTGTTCTAGCACATGGTTGCAAAGTACCACATCAAAAGTACTTTCATCAAATGGAATATGATGTATGTCCATCTTCACTTTCGCGAGAGGAGATTCAATGTCTGCCGTTACATAGTTTTCCTGATGAATTTTT
>JAOUDZ010000024.1 GCA_029858965.1 Cyclobacteriaceae bacterium | reverse complement strand
ATAAAAGAGGGTTCCCTTATATTGGGAAAAGCTCACGGTGAAATAGCCAGGCATATTAAGCCTGGCACGAAAACCAAAGACCTGGATAAACTGGCCGAAGAGTTTATCAGAGATCATGGCGGGGAGCCATCATTTAAGAATTATAATGGATTCCCTTCGTCGTTGTGTATCTCCGTCAATGAGGTAGTAGTTCACGGATTTCCCGGTAACTATGAACTCAGAGACAGCGATATAATCTCGATAGACTGTGGGGTATACTATAAAGGCTATCACAGTGATTCGGCATATACCTATCCATTGGAAGGCGTAGGTGCTGAAACGCTTCACCTGCTGGATCGAACACACGAATCCCTTTATCTGGGAATCGCTGAAGCGAAGGCAGGGAACAGGATAGGTGACGTAAGCTATGCTATTCAGCATTATGTTGAGAGTTTTGGTTACGGAGTGGTACGCGAACTGGTAGGGCATGGAGTTGGTAAGAAACTTCATGAAGATCCGGAAGTTCCGAACTATGGTAAGCGTGGCAAGGGCGTAAAGATTGTGTCAGGTATGGTATTCGCGATTGAACCAATGATCAACCTGGGAACAAAGAATGTGGTGCAGGAACGGGATGGTTGGACAATACGTACATCAGACCGGAAGCCGTCGGCGCATTTTGAACATACTGTTGCAGTGTATGAACATGAAACAGAGATATTGACAACGCACAAGTATATAGAGGAAAATTATTCATATAAGTGGCGAAACAAAAGTCAATAGAGCAAGACGGTACGATTTCAGAGGCATTATCCAACGCGATGTTTCGCGTTCAATTGGAGAATGGTCATGAAGTGCTGGCGCATATTTCAGGCAAGATGAGAATGCATTACATCCGCATCCTGCCTGGTGACCGGGTGAGACTGGAAATGTCGCCATACGATTTAACAAAAGGGAGGATTGTATTTAGATACAAGTAACAACGAAAATGAAAGTTAAAGCATCCATAAAGAAACGAAGCACCGAGTGTAAGATCATCCGGCGCAAAGGTAAATTGTATGTGATTAACAAGAAGAATCCGAGGTATAAACAAAGACAAGGTTAATTACTATGGCACGAATAGCGGGTGTAGATATTCCTGATAACAAGCGAGGCGAAATCAGCCTCACGTACATCTTTGGCGTTGGCCGCAGGTCAGCCCAAAAAATTCTTTCTCAAGCCGGTGTTGATATCGGCAAGAAAGTAAAGGAATGGAATGACGATGAGTCCAATGCGATTCGCGCAATCATTGCTGAGAAATTCAGGATTGAAGGTGCGCTAAAATCTGAAATACAATTGAGCATTAAACGGCTCATGGACATCGGGTGTTACCGTGGTCTGCGCCATCGCAAGGGTTTACCCGTGCGCGGGCAAACCACAAAGAATAACGCACGTACCCGTAAGGGCAAGCGTAAGACTGTGGCGAATAAAAAGAAGGCAACTAAAGGTTAATAGATAAACTTTTCGATATGGCAACTGCTGAAAAGAGAAAAGATAAAGCGAAGAAACGCGTAGTAAATGTGGAGGCCGTAGGCCATGCCCATATTCGCGCGACCTTCAACAATATCATCATCTCTATGACAAATACGACAGGTCAGGTTATTTCCTGGGCATCGGCTGGTAAGATGGGATTCAAGGGTTCCAAAAAGAATACTCCATATGCGGCACAGGTAGCGGCGCAGGATTGTGCTTCAAAAGCCTTTGAGCTCGGTCTTCGAAAAGTTGAGGTATTCGTGAAAGGGCCTGGCGCTGGCCGGGAATCTGCAATTCGTACGATCCAGGGATCTGGTATTGAGGTTACGATGATACGTGATGTTACGCCATTGCCGCACAACGGCTGCCGTCCTCCAAAGAAAAGAAGAGTTTAATTATAGATTATATTCAGGTTTTACCATGGCAAGATATACAGGCCCTAAAGTTAGAATCTCAAGACGTTTCAACGAGCCTATTTTAGGTGATAATAAAGCGCTTCAGAAGAAGAGCTACCCACCTGGTCAGCATGGCCGTGGCAAGAAACGTAAACAGTCAGAGTATGCAACGCAGCTTGCTGAGAAGCAAAAGGCGAAATACATATACGGCTTGTTGGAGAGACAATTTGCAAAGTTGTTCGATACAGCTTCCCGTAAAAAGGGTGTGACGGGTGAAGTGCTGCTGCAACTTCTGGAATCGCGTTTGGATAATACGGTATACCGCCTCGGTATTGCCCCTACACGCAGGGCTGCGCGCCAATTGGTGTTGCATAAACATATCCTGGTAAATGGAGATGTTGTCAACATTGGCTCGTTTTCATTAAAACCGGGTGACCTTGTTGAAGTACGCGAACGTTCAAAATCATTGGAAGTAATTACCAATTGCTTGTCTATCCAAGGTGCAAAAAAGTACAATTGGTTGGAGTGGGATAACAACGAAATGACGGGAAAGATAATAAACGTGCCACCACGCACCGATATCCCTGAAAATATCAACGAGCAGCTTATCGTTGAATTGTACTCGAAGTAATTTTAACTGTTAACAACATTATTATGTCAATATTAGCATTTCAAATGCCAGAAAAGGTCGCAATGGAAAAGTCTGATGACTTTCACGGGCTCTTCACATTTAAGCCGCTGGAAAAAGGATACGGCGTGACAATAGGCAATGCGCTGAGGAGAATTCTGTTGTCTTCCCTGGAGGGATATGCCATAACTGGGATTAAGATTCCGGGAGTGCTTCATGAGTTTTCTTCGATAGAAGGTGTCGTGGAAGATGTTGCTGAAATTATACTGAATCTGAAGATGGTTCGGTTTAGAAGAATCGCTGATAATTTTGACAACAAGATCACCGTCATAATCAGGAAGCAAAAGCAATTTCAGGCGGCCGATATTGCTAAGTTCACTGCTGCTTTTGAAATACTTAATCCTGAACATGTGATCTGTAATCTGGATGAGGCTTCTCAGATTGAAATTGAACTGACCATAGAAAAGGGGAGAGGTTACCTTCCTGCAGAGGAAAATAAACCTTCTGAGCAGGTTTTTGGATTTATCCCTATTGATGCAATCTTCACGCCTATTAAGAATGTGAAGTACAGCGTTGAGAATACCCGCGTGGAGCAAAAGACCGACTACGAAAAACTTGTCGTGGATATTGAAACGGACGGATCAATCCATCCGGAAAAAGCCTTGGAGGGCGCCGCGCATATCCTGATCAAGCATTTTGCCCTTTTCTCTGATAAGTCTATGGAACTGGAGACTGGTAAAGATGCTGAAGTAGAGCAGGTAGATGAAGAGATGTTGCACATGCGCAAGTTGTTGAAGACAGCACTTCATGATCTTGATTTGTCAGTTCGTGCTTACAACTGCCTCAAGGCGGCGGATGTAAAATCCCTTGGAGATCTTGTTCAACTGGAGATTTCCGATATGATGAAGTTCAGAAACTTCGGGAAGAAATCACTTGCGGAATTGGAACAATTAGTAGCAGAGAAAAACCTGACCTTTGGAATGGATCTCGCTAAGTATAAACTTGACGAAGACTAGGAAATCATGAGACACGGTAAGAAAGTCAACCATTTAGGCAGAAAAACAGCACACAGGCATGCTTTGCTTTCTAATATGGCTTCTTCGCTTATTCTTAATAAAAGAATCACGACCACAGTAGCGAAGGCTAAGGCGTTGAGAAAGTATGTGGAACCTCTGCTTACCAAAGCAAAGGATGACTCTACACATTCAAGAAGAACGGTGTTCTCCTATCTCCAGAACAAGGAGTCCGTAAAGACCTTGTTTGGCGAAGTAGCTTCGAAAATTTCTGACCGACCGGGCGGATATACACGCATTATCAAAATGGGTGATGTCAGGGTAGGTGATAACGCTGAAATGTGTCTCATCGAATTAGTGGATTTCAATACGCTCTACAGCAAAGAGGGTACGGCCAAAAAAGCTAAAACAAGACGGAGCCGCAGGGGAAAGAAGGAAACTGATGAAGCTATACCGGCTGCGGAGGTAGTTGAAGAGACACCAGCTGCAGAAGCAAAGGCGGAAAAGAAAACCAAGAAGGCAGCGACCAAAAAGACTAAAGAATAGTGTTTGAAAAGACGATACATCGAAAGGGATTGGACACGTGTCTGATCCCTTTTTTTTGTGCCTCGACCGTTGCTGAAAAAAGCGATGCGCGGATGGGTATTCCCGGAATTCATAACGTATTTTTGTGAACGATATGCATACAAAAGCTTACCTACTTCTTGAAGATGGTTTCCTTATGGAAGGGAAGGCAATCGGTAAAATTGGCACTTCCGGCGGAGAAATTTGCTTCAACACAGGGATGACAGGGTATCAGGAAATATATTCTGACCCATCCTATTTCGGTCAAATCATTGTGAACACTACAGCGCACATTGGGAATTATGGCGCCTTTGACCCTGAGCAGGAGTCGCTGAAGCCGACTATTGCGGGGCTGGTCGTGAATGAGTTTGCCCATGAGTTTAGTCGAAAGTTTGCCACAGAGAGTCTTCAACAATACCTGGAGCGCAATGGCGTAGTGGGCATTGCAGATCTGGATACAAGACTGCTGGTCCGGTATATCAGAAGCAAAGGTGCGATGAATGCCATCATCTCTTCGGAACTAACGCCTGAGGCGTTGCAACTGGAGATCGGCAAAGTGCCTTCGATGGCTGGCCTTGAACTTTCTTCCAAGGTCACGACAAAGGATGCCTATCTTGTAGGCGATCCTGATGCGCCCATCAAGGTTGCCGTATTGGACCTCGGCATTAAGAAAAGTATTACCTCCAATTTAGCCGCCAGAGGCTGTTGCTGTAAAATATTCCCCGCAAAAACCTCCTTCGAGGATATGGCAGCGTGGGAGCCACATGGATATTTCATTTCCAACGGCCCGGGCGATCCAGCCGCGATGGGATATGCTGTTGAAACGGTAAAGAAAGTATTGAAGTCGGATAAGCCCATTTTTGGCATTTGCCTGGGGCATCAGTTGCTGGCGATGGCCGCTGGTATAACAACGTACAAAATGCATCATGGTCATCGTGGACTAAACCATCCTGTCAAGAATCTGATTACCGGACAGGGGGAGATGACTTCGCAAAATCATGGATTCGCAGTGAATGAAAAAGACGTTGAAAAGAATTCGGATGTGGAGGTGACACACGTGCATTTAAATGATGCGACTATTATGGGGATTAGACTGAAGAACAAGAAAGCTTTTTCAGTGCAATACCACCCGGAAGCATCACCAGGCCCCCACGATTCCCGATATCTTTTTGATCAATTTGTTACCATGATCCGGTCCGATATAGCACAGCCTGCAGTAGCATAGAGAAAATTTATCGTCAATCTATTAAATCAAAATTACTATGAGCTTAATTGAAAGCATTCACGCCCGTCAGATTCTTGATAGTCGCGGCAATCCAACAATCGAAGTTGATGTGGTCACTGAATCAGGTGCATTTGGTCGTGCTGCAGTTCCCTCCGGGGCATCAACCGGGACACATGAGGCAGTGGAGCTTCGCGATGGCGATAAAAAGAAATTTATGGGAAAGGGTGTACTGAAAGCCGTTGAAAATGTAAATACGAAAATTGCCGCTGAGGTTGTTGGTTTTGACGTCTTTGAACAGAACCTGTTAGACAGAATCATGATTGAATTGGATGGCACAGCAAACAAGGCCAAACTTGGTGCCAATGCAATCTTGGGTACGTCGCTGGCCATTGCAAAAGCAGGTGCGATGGAAGCCGGAATGCCATTGTACAGGTATATCGGTGGCGTAAGCGCCAATACACTACCTGTTCCCATGATGAATATTCTGAATGGCGGAAGCCACGCAGACAATGCCATCGACTTTCAGGAATTTATGGTTATGCCTGTTGGTGCCGGTAGTTTTTCCGAAGCTTTGCGCATGGGTGCCGAAGTTTTTCACACGCTCAAGAAGGTGTTGCATGATAAAGGGTTGTCTACCAACGTAGGGGATGAAGGCGGGTTTGCGCCAAACCTGTCCTCAAATGAAGAAGCTATAGAAGTTGTGCTGAAAGCAATTGAGAAAGCAGGATTTAAGCCGGGCGATGATATGTTTATTGCGCTTGATCCCGCAGCGTCAGAATTCTACGATCCAAAAGCAAAGGTATATCACTTTAAAAAATCCTCCGGCAAAAAACTGAAGCCAGCAGAGATGGCCGCTTATTGGACGAATTGGGCAAAGAAATATCCAATAATTTCCCTGGAAGACGGGATGGCTGAAGACGATTGGGCTGGCTGGAAAGCACTTACTGAAAGCATCGGTGATAAGGTACAATTGGTTGGGGATGATCTTTTCGTAACAAACGTAAAGCGTCTGCAAAAAGGAATTGATGATGGTATTGCTAATGCAATATTGATTAAGGTGAATCAAATCGGTTCGCTTACCGAAACCATAGATGCGGTGAACCTGGCCAGACGCAATGGCTATAAGAGCGTAATGTCGCATCGCTCAGGGGAAACGGAAGATAGTACAATTGCTGATCTCGCGGTAGCGTTGAACACAGGCCAGATAAAGACTGGTTCTGCCTCACGTTCGGATCGGATGGCCAAATACAATCAATTGCTACGTATTGAGGAGGAATTGGGTGAAATAGCTTACTTCCCGGGTAAGAGCATGTAATAGATAGTGGAAGAAGATGTTTGAGAAAGCCAGCATAACATATGCTGGCTTTTTTCGTTTTTATAAGAATATCTCAGCATATGAGCTTTTTGAGCGATCGGATATTTATTTTATCTTCGTATTACTTTTTAAGCTGATATGTTAGACAGACTACCCAAGCCGTTTAGGAATTTCTACTTTTTGACGGCACTTGTTTTTTTGCTTTGGATGATTACGCTGGATTCCAATAACCTCTTTGCGCGGTATCAGCTGAGTTCAAAACTGAGATCGCTGGAGAATGAAAAGGAGTACTACGAGGAAAAAATAAAGGAAGTGGAGAAAGACAGGGATGAACTTTTTGGAGACCGTGAGTCTCTTGAAAAGTTTGCGCGTGAAAAATACCTGATGAAGAAGGAATCTGAAGATATCTTCATTGTCGAAGAAATAGACTGACCCTTATGAAAAAATTTATGCTGCTTACAATCCTTTCAATGCTTGGCACCGTAGCCTTTGCGCAATGGGGGGAAGAAGAACTGAGTGATAAGCCTGACTGGAAGGAACGCATCTTTACAGGTGGTGGATTTGGGGCTAGTTTCGGGAGTTACTACGATTATGTTTCTGTTTCACCACTGATTGGCTACCGCATTACTCAGAAATTGGCAGGTGGCCTGCAGGTGCAATACCGCTACACAAATTACAAGCAATATTCACCAAAAATTTCTACAAACGATTTTGGCGTAAGTCCCTTTCTCCGCTTTAGCCTTTTTGGCCCGATATTTCTGCATGCGGAGTATGAATACCTGAATTATCAATATGTTGGCGCTGGCGGCGAAAAGTTCCGTCAGGGATTTAACAGCTTTATGGCCGGTGGTGGATTCTTCCAGCCCCTGGGCCGAAGAGCAGGTTTTTATGCATTGGCTTTGTATAATTTTAGTTACCGGGAAGGCAACGCCACTACTTATTCACCTTACAATAGCCCGCTAGTGCTGCGGGTGGGGATAACGGCTGGATTTTAGAATGCAAGATTAAACGTTACACCGAGTGCTTTCAGGTCTTCTACAACTTTGGGATTTAACGGTATACCCTGTTGCATTCGCTGGGCACTCATTTCGCGTTCCGGATCCCCAGGGATCAATACCCGTTCCTCACCTGCTACTGTTTTAGCCGCGCGAAAGCGTGAAATCCAATTGTCCATATGCGTTTTAAATTCTTCGGCGGGTCTGAACGCATCAATACGCATGGCGCCAAAAAAATGACCTATCCCTTCCCCTACCGGATCAGACGGCGGGTCAAGGAATGCAACAAAAGGGGGTACCCAGGGTCCATAGTTTGCGCCAGATAAAACCGCGGAAAATATATCAACCCAGGCGCCCAAGCAATACCCTTTATGACTTCCATGTTCACGATCACTGCCCAACGGAATTAAGGCTCCTCCACTTTTCGTTTCATCGGGATCTGTAGAAGGACCGCCCGCTTTTGTCTGCACCCAGCCAATGGGCGCCTGCAGATTTTTGCGCTGGAGTATTTCAAGTTTTCCATTGGCAGCAGTGGTGGTAGCGAAATCCGCAACAAAGGGAGGCTGTGTTGCCGCGGGTATCGCAACAGCAATTGGGTTGGTCCCCAGTAACCGCTCAACTGAAAAGGTGGGCGCTACAAGCGGACTTGCATTGGTCATCGCCATACCGATCATGTCGTGTTTCAACGCCATCATGGCATGGTATCCGGCAATTCCAAAGTGATTTGAATTCTTTACCGCTACCCAGCCTGTTCCCACTTGCTGTGCCTTTTGAATGGCAATTTCCATGGCCCTCGGCGCGACTACCAAACCCAGCCCCTGATCACCATCTAACACAGCAGTGCTGGGTGACTCATGTACTACGCGTATCCCGGGGGTGCTGTTTACACGCTTTTTATTCCAGAGCCTCACATAACCCGATAGACGGGCTATCCCGTGGGAATCTATCCCGCGCAAGTCTGCCTGCAGCAGAACTTCAGTTGCCAACGCAGCTTGGTCTGCCGGGCATCCAATTTTCTTGAAGATGGATAATGCGAAATCTTTTAGTACTTCGTAGGTGTAAACAGGATCGGTCATGCGGTAAAGATAGCGATGAAAACCGCAGACCTGTAGACATTAGAGAATTAGAAATCAAAGACTAATGCGAAGATTACCATTGCATGATTTAGGAATGCGCTGATAGATGCTGATGGTTTAAATCGCCATGGTATTGACCTTGCCAATCTTGTCAATGAGGGATGCCAATACGCCCTCTTTCAAAGAATACGTTGAAACACGGATGCGATTAAACGGATGCCTGGTAAGTACGTAACGCACCAGGCAACAAGCTACCACAATCATGTCGACACGCATCTCTATCATGCCCGGTGTATTCAGTCGTTGTTCGCGGTCCTTACTGATCAGGTCTGTATATATTTTTTCAAAGGCATCCAGGGTAAGCGGCGTTTCGATTTCTTCAGCGCTTTTATGTATATCGTGCTGAAGACAAAAGATATCGCTAAGGGTATCGAAAGTCCCTGAAGAGCCAATCAAAATATTGGGATTATACAATTGTAATGCATCGTGTAAAGGGAGCAATGTCTCCTCAAAATGGCAATTGAGTGCTACGATTTCTTTTGCTGTAATAGGATTATTCTTCTGAAATTGTTCAAGTAAACGCTGTGCTCCGATTTCAACACTTTTCTTCCAGAAAATCGTATCATTATCGCCAATAATAAACTCAACGCTTCCACCACCGATATCCATGATCAGCGACTTCTCGTCTATGTGCATGGCGGACTTTACACCACGATAGATATACTCTGCCTCCAGATCCCCGGAGATAATCGTCGAATCGATTCCGGTTACTGCCTTTATTTTTTGCACCAACGTCTGGCCGTTTGAGGCATTTCGTACCGCGCTGGTGCCAAACGCGTAGATTTTGGACACACCTTGCTGATCGATTGTATTTTTAAAACTTTGCATCGCGAGCAACGCACGGTGTATGCCGTCCTCGGTAATCAATCCTCTGGTAATGCCATCCAATCCGATTTTAACGGCAAGGCGCTCCCGATGGATAATATGGTACCCTCTTTCATCTGCGTTGCTAATCAGCAAATGAAATGTATTTGTGCCCATATCAATAATGGCAATTTTTTCCCCCATAGCGCGCCAGAAAAGGCGCGTGAAGATACGAATTTTAGGAATCCGGACAAGATATTGCCCATCCAGGTGCAGTATGGCTATATTCCGGTCTCTCCTCCAAAGAATCCTAATTCCGATTATATTTATCCTTTAAATGTAAATGACCGGCATTATGCGAACCATTAAGGATCAAGCACTTCAGCAAAAGTTTAATGAACTGGAACGCAAGAACAAGGAATCGCTTTTGGGCGGAGGAGATAAGCGAATTGAGCAGCAGCACAATAAGGGAAAGTTGACGGCTCGCGAGCGGGTGATGCTGCTAATGGATGAAGGGTCATTTGAAGAACTTGGCAAATTTGTTATGCACCGGTCAAAGGATTTTGGCCTTGACAAGGAGTATTATTTGGGTGATGGTGTGGTAACAGGGTACGGGACAATAAATGGTAGACTGGTATATGTATTCTCTCAGGACTTCACAGTTTTTGGAGGGTCACTGTCTGAAACGCATGCCGAGAAAATTGTGAAGATAATGGACCTCGCAATGCAAAATGGAGCCCCGTTAATAGGCTTAAATGATTCGGGCGGTGCACGCATTCAGGAAGGCGTAGTTTCACTCGGAGGATATGCCGACATTTTCTATCGAAATACATTAGCCTCCGGTGTGATACCCCAAATCTCTGCCATTATGGGACCTTGCGCGGGCGGTGCGGTGTATTCGCCGGCCATTACAGATTTCATATTTATGGTGGAAAACACTTCCTTCATGTTTGTAACAGGCCCCAATGTTGTTAAAACTGTTACCCATGAAAATGTTACTGCAGAGGAACTCGGAGGGGCTACTGCACACAGCACCAAAAGCGGAGTAACGCATTTTGCTTGTGCCAATGAAGTTGAATGCATCACGCAAATCAAGAAAATCCTGGGCTATATTCCACAAAACTGTGAAGATGAAGCGCCATTGCTTAACTATATACCAGGCAATGAGCAAAGGCTGGCGCTAAATGACATCATTCCTGCTAATCCCAATCAACCCTATGATATGCGTGAGGTAATTCAGGGAGTAGTCGATACTGACTCATTCTTTGAAGTGCACAAAAACTTTGCTGAAAATATCGTGGTGGGCTTTGCACGTATTGCCGGGAGAAGTATCGGGATCGTTGGGAATCAACCGGCCTCTCTTGCCGGGGTACTTGATATCGATTCCAGCGTAAAGGGAGCTCGGTTTGTAAGATTCTGCGATTGCTTCAATATCCCCTTGCTGGTATTTGAAGATGTTCCGGGATTCTTGCCAGGAACAGATCAAGAGTGGAATGCGATAATCACAAATGGAGCAAAACTCCTATATGCTTTCTCTGAAGCAACTGTTCCGAGAGTAACCGTTATCACACGCAAGGCTTACGGTGGCGCGTATGATGTAATGAATTCAAAACACATTGGTGCAGATTTGAATTATGCATGGCCCACCGCAGAGATTGCTGTCATGGGAGCCAAAGGGGCAGCTGAAATTATTTTTAAGAAAGAGATTTCAGAAGCGCAGGACCCCGGCGCAAAGCTTGACGAGAAAGTTGAAGAATACACCCGGAAATTCGCGAATCCTTATCGGGCAGCACATCGCGGCTATATTGACGAGGTCATTTACCCTGATCAAACACGGGAGAAACTTATTCGCGCTTTTTCGATGCTAGAGAACAAAGTGGCTAAATTGCCGAAGAAAAAGCATGGAAATATTCCCTTATAAACATCAATAATTCAAAAAAGTATGGATAAGAAAAGTAAAGAATTCCTCTACGAGTATCTCAACAATGCTTCACCCACCGGCTTTGAATCCTCCGGTCAGCAAATATGGTTGGATTATATAAAACCCTATATAAATACCCATATCACTGATGTTTATGGATCGGTTGTCGGTATCATAAATCCAAAGGCAGCCTATAAGGTCGTCATTGAAGGGCATGCTGATGAGATTTCATGGTTCGTAAATTATATTACAGATGATGGTTACATATATGTTCGCAGAAATGGAGGCTCCGATCATCAAATAGCGCCTTCTATGAGGGTCAATATTCATACAGATAAAGGGATCGTAAAAGGCATATTCGGCTGGCCGGCAATTCATGTGCGCGATGCGGCAAAAGAAGAAGCTCCGTCGCTGAAGAATATATTCATTGATATTGGGGCAGAAACTAAAAAAGAAGTTGAGTCCCTGGGAGTACATGTGGGTTGCGTAATTACCTTTGAGGATGAATTGATGGAGCTTAACAAAAAATGGTTTGTAGGAAGGGCGTTGGACAACCGTATGGGCGGCTTCATGATCGCTGAGGTGGCCAGAAAACTGCACGAAAAAAAGAAGAAGCTTCCTTTTGGCTTGTATATAGTGAATGCAGTGCAGGAAGAAATTGGTCTGCGCGGTGCCGAGATGATTTCCAGAAGAATTAAGCCTGACCTGGCAATTTGTACTGATGTAACGCATGACACCTTTTCTCCAATGTATAATAAAAAGGAAAGCGGCAGCATGAAAGCCGGAAGTGGCCCGGTTATTTGCTACGGTCCTGCCGTTCAAAACAACGTACTCAAAATGGTAATACAAACGGCTCAGAAGAGAAAAATACCATTTCAACGCCAAGCTGTTTCCAGATCGACCGGTACAGATACCGATGCGTTCGCTTATTCCGCTGAGGGCGTAGCTTCGGCGCTGATTTCGTTGCCGCTCAAATACATGCACACAACTGTAGAAATGACCCACAAAGATGATGTCGAGAATGTGATCAACCTTATCTATGAATTTCTCCTGCAGCTCAAAGCAGGGCATGATTTCAGCTACATTCGGTGATGCCTTAGGTTTTTTGGCGTGCTTTTCGCAATGGTATTCGTGCACCAATGAATTGTTGGAAAGACCATGGCTTATCGTTGGGTTTTTCACGCAATTAAGTGCTACATTAGCTATGGTGCTTAATCTGTCTATCCATGAAAAAACTAACTTTATTGATGCTCCTGGCCTCGTCGACCATATTGGTTGGGGCCCAGGAAAGACCGACACACGAAATTCATGCGGCTATGCTGTACGACTTTATTGGGAATGTGGAGTGGCCAAATGAAGGAGATCCTGGTACTTTCTTGGTAGGTATATTTGGAGATGATAATGTTTACACGACCATGAAGCAATGGTATGATGGTAAGTCAAAAGGGGGCAAGAAATACGTTTTCAAGAAACTAGCTCATGCAGATGAAGCCAGTGAATGTCAGGTTGTTTATGTTGGCAGGTCCAGAAATGGGGATTTTGACAACTTAAGATCCGGTCTTTCTGGTAAATCGGTTCTCATCGTGACGGATGGTATCGGAATGGGTGAGAAGGGGAGCTGCATAAATTTCAGGGTAATTGAGGGAAAATTGAAGTTTGAAATTAATGAAGCTGCGGTAGGCGCCGCGAGATTAAAAGTGTCTACGCAGTTGAGTAGCATGGCAATATTAATATGAAATGATAGGAGAGGATGAAAAAGCAGCGAATAGATTGGCGGATTGTTGGGACTGACCGGGGTTACAAAGACTTATGCACAGGGTCATGCAGTTTTTAACAAAGAGGATATTTTCTCCATGCGCGCTATGCACCTTTTCTCAATCAGGTATACAGTGCTGCTACAGGACCGGACCATTTAGTTGCTGATACGAAATCCAAAGGAACTCATATCTTTCCAGAAGTTGGGATACGACTTTCTAACGACGTCGGGGTCTTCAATTTCAACATCCATCAGTGTTGCCAAAGGGGCAAAAGCCATTGCCATTCGATGGTCTTTGTAGGTTTCGAATGAAGCCGTGTTGGGCAAACTTGAAGATGGCATCAACGTCCAGTGAGCCTCGTCATGTTCTATCAAGTCGGCACCAATCTTTCTCAATTCATTTTGCAGGGCAGCAATGCGGTCAGTTTCTTTGATGCGGAGGCTTTGGAGTCCGGTAAAATATCCCGTAACGCCTGTAGCCCCGCAAATAACCGCAACGGTTTGAGCCAAGTCAGGGCAATCCGTGAAGTCCCAGCGCAGGTCTTTCCCAAAGTCTTTTTTTGTAAGTTGCAAGAGTCCATTTTCCATTTGTGCTTCAACACCCAGCGACGCCATAATACCAGTTATTTTGCTGTCACCTTGCAGGGAAGTCAAAGAAAGCCGAGGCAATCGTATCGCTGCCTGACTTGCCAGGGCTGCGAATGAAAACCAATAGCTTGCTGCTGACCAATCAGATTCCACGGTGAAAGAGGTGGGCGCGTAGGATTGGTGAGGAACAATCACCTTGTCTGCCTGTAATGTGCAGACTACGCCAAAGTGCTTCATTAAGGCAGCTGTCATTTCGATATATGGACGGCTGCCCACTTTACCTGTTAGTTCAAGCGTCAGACCTTTGGGGAGCACTGGGGCGATCATCATCAGGGCCGATATATATTGGCTGCTCACGTCTCCACGTATTTGTATTTTGTCTGCCTTCTGCCCTGCAAACGACTTGATTTCATGGGGAGGGTAACCCTCACTTCCCAGGTAAGTGATTTCTACCCCGAGCAACCGTAAAGCGTCAACCAGGATACCTATGGGTCGCTCCTTCATTCGCGAAGTGCCCGTAAGGACTTTATGTTGATTGGTTACAGAAAAATACGCTGTCAAAAAACGCATAGTAGTACCTGCATCTTCAACGTCAATCACGCGTTCGGATGAATTGACAAGACGGAGCATAAGCTGCGTGTCATTTGCATCTGAGAGGTTGTGAAGTTTCGAAGTGCCGCCGGCAAGCGCATCAATGATAAGCGCTCGATTGCTGATACTTTTAGATGCAGGAAGCATAACTGCCTCACCGCTCAGAACGGGTGTTCGTTTGATTTTAATAGAAGTACGCAATGCTTAGATTTTTTTTGTTGGGCAAATTACATTTTGTAAAAGATTTTTTTTAATATGATGAAACATTTACGCAAGATTTTAAGTTAATGCCATTATGAGTACAAGTGGAAAAATTGCGCTAAGTCTGGGTTTCGTGTCAAGTGCGCTGTTAGCCGCGTGGTTATTAACCGGTGATAGAAAAGGAAAGACCAGTGCGTTTGTTGCTAAAAAAGCAGCGAGTTTTAAGAGCGCGCTGAAGGCTGGAAAATTTGCTGTCGATGATCAGATGGCTTGCTACATTTAAAGCGCAAGGTAAAATGAGAGGGCATTTTGTACCTCGTCCGGACTGATTTCCGTATCCCAGCTTGCGCTTCCTATATCATTAAGGAGGACGCATAATAGTTTATTGTCCTTATTTTTCTTGTCTTGCTTCATTAATTCTCCAATCGATGCCAGGTCATTCACGTCGAATTCAACCTTTCCAAAGATTGCGAGAACAAAAGTATACAGTTCCCGAAAGGCGTCATCCTTAAGAAGATTCCGATGACGGGCAATAAATCCTTCCGCGATAAGGCCCGCGGCGATTGCTTCGCCATGAAGAATTCGATTGCCAGTATTCAACAAATAACTTTCCAAAGCATGCCCAATGGTATGGCCCGCATTTAATATTTTTCGTATTCCTTTTTCTGTTGGATCTTCTGTTGTCACCCTGGCCTTGAACTCAACCGAGTGTCTGATCAAAGTATCCCAGTCCTGATCTGCCAGTGGTTTGGCTGAAATCTCAGTCCACATTACCTTATCAGAGATCAATGCGTGTTTTATTACTTCTGCAAAACCTGATCGAAGTTCCGCCAATGGAAGCGTCTTTAAAAAACCGCTGTGCAGAAGGGTCAAGGCAGGCAGTTGGAATACGCCTATGTGATTCTTAAAATGGTTGAAATCGACACCTAACTTTCCTCCGATGCTTGCATCGGCCTGCGCCAGAAGGGTGGTTGGAACCAGGATAAAATCAATTCCACGCTTATAAGTAGCAGCACAAAATCCCCCCATATCGCCCAGAACGCCGCCGCCCAGAACAAGTAGACAAGCGTGCCGGTCCATTGTCTGGTCCGTCATCTGTTGCCAAATGGAAACGCAGGTGTTTATGTTTTTCTCCTCTTCACCGCTTCTTATCTCAATGACAAAATGATCAGGTAAATTGCGCTGAAGCATTGGGTAACAATGCAGGCGGGTGTTTTCATCTAAAAGCACAGCGATTTTACTGTACTTTTTTCTGGTCAGAAATACCTTCAGATCCGTTGAAGGATCATTGGAAAACAGAATGTTATCAGGTTGCATCAGTCTTTGCTGGCTTTAGTTCGAAAGTTATTAAAAACTGGGCAAAACCAATTTGACCTGTTAGGGAAACGATTGCTTGGTTAGAATTCCAACCTATATTTGCGCGAAGGTTTGAAATTATGGAAACAAAGCCAAATGTTTCGTTCGAAGATACTGATGTTGCCTTCCGGTACAAGTCCGATGCTGCATTGCAAAAGGCCAATTTTATTTTTTCACTGGTAAGTCATCCCTGGATTTCTGCTTTGGCGACGCAATCCGTAAAATTGGCACTCATGTTAAAACTCCCCGTGGAATCAATCATCCGGAAAACGGTCTTCGACCACTTTTGTGGAGGCGAAAGCATTGAAAAGACTGAATGGGTAGCCAATCTGCTGGGCCAATACGGTGTGAGCTCCATCCTGGATTATTCCGTAGAAGGCGCACAATCTGAGGCAGGTTTTGACTTTGTTATGGAAGAAACAATGCGTACGATTGAGAAGGCGAGTAATTCAGAAAACATACCGTTTTCAGTTTTCAAAACGACAGGCCTTGCCTCCGCCGGGTTGCTTGAAAAAGTTCAGAAGAAGGTACCGCTATCGCAAGCCGAACAAATTTCTTTCGAACGGGTACGCTATCGTATCGATTGCATTTGCAGACAAGCACACGCACATAAAATACCGGTCTTAATGGATGCGGAAGTTAGCTGGATCCAGGATACTATCGATGCGCTAGCCTATGAAATGATGGCCAGGTACAATACTCAAAAAGCAATCGTCTTTAACACCTATCAACTTTACAGAACTGCTTCCCTCAACAATCTTAGGGAATCGCACCATGTGGCAACCATGCACAACTATCATCTGGGTGTAAAGTTGGTAAGGGGAGCCTACATGGAAAAAGAGCGGGATCGCGCCGAATTGATGGGCTATCCTAGTCCCATATATGTCGATAAGGAAGCAACAGATGCAGCCTTTAACCAGGCACTGACCTTTTGTATTGATAATAAGCAACGTGTTTCTGTGATGTGCGGTTCACACAATGAGTATAGTAATTACTATCTCACGGTGCTCATGGAAAAGCATGGTATGAAAAATTCAGACGAACGTGTTTGGTTTGCACAGCTTTATGGCATGAGCGATAATATTTCCTTTAGTCTTGCAAAAGCGGGATATCGGGTGGCCAAGTATCTTCCCTATGGTCCGGTCCGCGCTGTCATGCCTTATTTATTGCGCAGGGCGGAGGAGAATACTTCCGTAGCTGGTCAGAGTAGCCGCGAGCTGATGTTAATAAGAAGAGAAATTAAAAGAAGGAAACAAGCGATATCCTGATTGAATTCAGCCTCAAGATCTATCGGGTTCGCAAATCGGTTATTGAGATATCACGCACAAAACGACGGTAATCTGATTTTTCCCTCTCCCTATTTCGCGTATTTTTGGCAAAATTTAAGTTATGCAACTTAGCGAACAAGAAATAGTCCGCCGAAAAACACTGGAGGAATTCGAGAAATTAGGGATAAACCCATATCCAGCCGAACTTTTTGATGTAAACGCTTCAACTCAGGAAATCCTGGAGAATTATGAACGGCATAAAAGCGATTACAGGCAGATCTCTATAGCTGGCAGAATCATGAGCCGCAGGATTATGGGGAATGCCTCGTTTGTGGAGTTACAGGATGAGACCGGGCGGATTCAAATCTATATTCGCAGGGATGATATTTGCCCCGACGAAGACAAGGCGCTCTACAACACAGTGTTCAAAAAGCTACTGGATATTGGTGATATTATAGGTATTAAGGGTTTTGGATTTACTACACAGACAGGAGAGATCTCTATTCATGTCAGCAGCCTCACCGTCCTGTCAAAATCACTGCGACCCTTGCCCGTTGTTAAGGAAACAACTGATGAACAGGGCAATATCAGTCGCCATGATCCATTCACAGACCCTGAGTTGCGTTATCGCATGCGGTATGTTGATCTGATCGTAAATCCTCAGGTTCGTGACACCTTCATTAAAAGGACGCAGCTGGTTAACTCCATGCGGCAGTACCTTAACCAAAAGGCCTATCTTGAAGTGGAAACACCGATCCTTCAGCCCCTTTATGGGGGTGCAGCAGCACGCCCGTTTAAAACACACCATAATACGCTTGATATGACGCTATACCTGCGCATAGCAAATGAGCTTTATTTGAAGCGCTTGATCGTAGGAGGATTTAATGGTGTTTATGAATTCTCCAAAGATTTTAGAAACGAAGGGATGTCACGATTTCACAACCCGGAGTTTACGCAGATTGAGCTGTATGTAGCCTATAAAGATTACAACTGGATGATGGACCTGGTAGAGGAGATGATTGAAAAAGTAGCACTCGACTTGCACGGCGATACGGAGGTAGCAGTGGGTGATAAGGTCATTGACTTCAGGCGCCCGTGGAAGCGATATACCATGTTTGAAGCCATCCAACATTTTACGGGTATAGACATTTCAAGTATGGACGAACAGGCACTGCGCGATACCTGTAGAAAACTTCGCGTACCAATGGACGATACCATGGCGAAAGGAAAACTGATTGATCAGATTTTTGGGGAGAAATGTGAACCTAATCTTATCCAACCAACATTCATTACGGACTACCCTATAGAGATGTCGCCATTAGCGAAGAAGCACCGAAGCAAACCTGGATTAGTAGAACGCTTTGAGGCTATCTGCAATAGCAAAGAAATAGCCAATGCATTCAGCGAACTCAATGATCCAATTGATCAGCGCCGGCGCTTTGAAGAACAGCTCGAACTGGGCAAACGAGGCGATGAGGAAGCAATGGCATTGGATGAGGATTTTCTACGCGCGCTTGAATTTGGGATGCCCCCAACGGCTGGCCTGGGAATCGGTATAGATCGTTTGGCTATGATATTGACTAACTCACCCTCCATACAGGATGTCCTTTTCTTTCCGCAGATGAAACCAGAAAATCGTGAGGTGCAACTAACTGAAAAGGACTTCGAGTCGATCGGCGTACGTACTGAGCTTATTCCTATTCTTCAAAAATTGGGTATAACCTCGTTGGTTCAATTGAAGGAAGCAAAAGCCTCAAAACTCTTCAACGACGTGTGTGGGTTGCGCAAGAAAATGAAGCTTGAACAGGTAAAGAATCCGACCCTGGAAGAAGTTGAAAACTGGCTCAAATGAGGTCCTTACAAATTATCAAAGAAAGGTTTCCTCCGTTCCAGTTTAAGATCTTGGAGTACTGATGATTTTACATTTATTGTAAAATTGTATTGCTGGAATCGACCAAACGGAGTCCAGTTTAATCGCATTGTCCAGCAATGCAAATCGCGGGCGATGCCAAGATTTGTTTGGGTAAACTCCCCCGATTCAAAGTGAAACCCCGTACTGTAGGTAACCTTCCAACTGGCGGATAAAGACACATCCCCAGACATATTAATGGTTTGCGTTACTTTTTGTGCCTGGTTTATTGGATTTGAGTAGCTGAGGTTGTAACTGATATTCATGCTCCAGGGGATATCAAAGTCAACATACGCATCCGGGTTCTGGAGTAAGAATTCCTTTTCCTGTTCTGGCAAATCCGATTTGCCTATCTTTTCCCGGCTGCTTGTTTCTTTGCTGCGGGCTTTAGGATTCAAATTCGTGCTCATCGCCAGGGTAGCATTACTGATGCGGCCAACGCTCCCGTTTTTCCAGGCGAGTTCATCTATTCTTCGTTCAGTAGTGTTTCCTTCTTCATCTACCTTGGTCAAGACGGTGTACGGATCGAGCGTAGCGGACAGATTTACGTTTATCAAATTGTCCAATATATTGGTATTGGCTGAGATGCTAATCGGCGCCAGCTTAAAGGAGTCGGCGATAAGGTTGTAGCTGCTACCCAAAGACAGGTTATTCAATAGCATAATTTTTCTGGCTACGGAATCTTGCGGTTTCTGTATTTTCATTTCCAGGTTGTTACCAATTCCAAAACCGATGGATTGACTTTTGCCGGGGGTTGATCCTCCATAAACAAAACCCTGATAACGATCCTGATAAAATGGTTTATTGGTGGTATCCCGGGGATTTACAAGCTTTTGAAAATATTGTGAATTGGCGGTGAAATCAGGGGTATAGCCAAAGGAGATGGATGGGTTAATGACATGCCGTATCGCTTTTACGTTGCTGGTCTTCTTTTTGAAAAAATACATTCCGTAAAAACGTGTAGTAAGTCCGATGCCTATGGAGTAATTGGCAATTCTATTGAAACCTTTTGTGGTATCTGTTTTAACCAGGACGGAGTCCTTGTTGTATCCCCAGGTCAGCTGTTCGCCATACCATCTTTCATCATAGTTTATTGATGGAGACAATGTTAGGAAGCGAAGGGCTTTGAAGGAAAAAGATGCCGGGATGGTGTGCCGCATCCCTTTTCGGCCATTGGCAAAAAAAGTAGAAAAATTACTGCCTGTAAAAGGTGCGATACTATCTGTTTTTGCAGTGGGCGTTAACCTGCCCAGGTTATTCGTTACACGATTTTGCGCATTCATTGTGTAAGAAATTGAGAAATTATCCAGGGGGCCTGTTTTTCCAGACTTGCTTTGGAATGGATAGATGTTCGTCATATTAAAACTTAAACTGGGGAGCAGTAAGTCCACGACTTTCGTCTGCAAATCCTGGTTATGGTTCAGGTTTATGCCAAGTGAAAAGGGTGTGCCGGTAAATCGTTTGCTGAATGATACGTTTGAAGATAGTTTCGCTGTCGTATTATTGAAATTGGAGTTGTCGTATGTGCTCCCCTGCGTTCCATAGGATAGGTTGTTATTCTCATTGTATGTAGCAGTTGCAGCAGAGACAGACGCAGAAAATCTACTGCTCCCTTTTGATTGCGGTGTATGGCTCCAGGTAAGTCTGAAATCTTTTGTGAAAGATGATGTTTCGATCTTGTCGTCCAGGTCGGGATTTTTAGAGTATGCAAAATTCACCGTGCCGGAATACTTATAGCGCTTTAGATAGTTTGAGTTTACTTTCAGGGCATGCCCACCTTTTGAATAGATATCACCCGTAAGAGCAAGTTTCATATACTCGCTGATGTCAAAGAAATATCCTCCATCCCGCAGGTTGAACCCTCTCTTTTTTTCTTCACCATATGAAGGCACAATAATGCCTGACGCGCTTCTCCTGGGCGACGGAAACATACCGAAGAGAAAGCCTATCGGCAGAGGGATGCTGTTAAATTCCATATAAAACGGGCCGGCCACAATCTTGTCATTCGGAATTGCCTTTGTTTTTGTAGCCCGGATGCTGAAGTGCGGTTTTTCAAGATTGCATGTGGTATAACTGTTGCTTAGGCTCAGCAATTCACCCTTTTCATTTTTGTAAACCACATCACCGTGAAGAAACGCGTCGCCCATTGTTGTCACTACCTCGCTTATTCGGGCGCGCTTGGTCTTAAAATTGTAAATGATGTCTTTCGTCTCATAGAGTTCCTGGGCATTCTTGAAAATAGGGTAACCAACCCGCTGCCCCAGGGAGTCCCTTTTTCCATGGGCCGTAAGCGTGTTATTTCCATAGTCTATGATGATTTCTTCCGCTTCCAGTTCAATTTCTCCATACACAATTTTTGCGTCACCATACAACCAAATAAGCTTTCCATCGACGCTGGCCCGGATCGAATCTTTGGCCGAATAGTTGATGGTGGTCTCAATGTCACTTTTTTGTTGGACCTTAGATGAATCTGGATAATTCCGGAGCGTATCCGCTGCTGCAGTAGCGATCGAGTCTGGTTGGAGGGAAGTGGTATCGGCTTCAAAAGGGAGGATATTTGGGGGTGTTTTGACCTGTGGCTCAACCTGGGCGACAGCGTATTGTAACAGAATAAATGCGAAAATGAAGGCTAATAAGTACCGCACACGGATCAAGTTGAAAGACAGTTCTTTACCTTTTGATGAAAAATTCACAATTTTGCATAAAGTTATTGCAAATACTCTGAACATAGTAAGACGAGTGAGGAATATCGGTTTAACAGCGCTTCTAATAGCAATAACCTTGCTAAACTCATCCAGCACCTATCCTATAAGGGATTTTAAGGTAGATGTGGTGGTTATTGATGCTGGCCACGGTGGCCATGATCAGGGAACGCATGGAAGATTCATAAAAGAGAAGGACGTTGCATTGAAAATTGCGCTTAAAGTTGGCGGTTATATTGAAAAAAACGTACCGGGTGTTAAGGTTATTTATACCAGAAAAGATGACACGTACCTGGCACTGGATGAACGCGCAGAAATCGCAAACAAAAATAAGGCTGACCTCTTTATATGTATCCATGCCAACGCCAATCCTAATACAAAGGCCTTTGGCACAGAGACCTTCGTAATGGGTGTACACAAAGATGAAGGTAACCTGGCTATTGCGCAGCGCGAAAATTCAGTAATCTTATTGGATGAGAATTATGAGGAGCGTTATGAAGGTTTTAATCCGAATAGCCCGGAATCTTATATTCTTTTTACGTTAACACAAAGTGCTTATCAGGACAACAGCATAAGGTTTGCCCGTCAAATAGAATCACAGTTCAAGGATCGGGTAGGCAGGGTTAGCCGGGGGGTAAAACAGGCTGGTTTCGTGGTTTTGTGGAGAACCACTATGCCAAGCGTATTGATTGAAACAGGCTTTTTGACAAATTCAATTGAGGAAAGGTTTTTGGCTGACGAGGATGGGCAGGATCTTATTGCCTCCGGAATATACCGTGCTTTCAAAGAGTACAAAAGTGATGTAGAATCCATAAATTGAGCCGGAAAACAGTTGGTTCTGCATTCCACTAAAGAAATTCTGCTACATGAAACTATCGAAGGAATTCAAAGTTGGCCTGTTCATGGTTATTGCCATAACATTACTCTACTTCGGTTTTAATTTCCTGAAAGGAATTGATTTCTTTTCTACCTCAAAGAAATACTATGTTGCCTTTCAAAATATAGATAAGCTTACCGAATCAAACCAGGTCTACTTGAATGGATATTCGGTAGGCCGCGTCAGTGATATCCATATTCAGCAGCGGAGAAATCGGGTGATTGTAGAGCTTGACATTGACTCTGATATTATTTTGACGGACTCCTCCGTGGCTTTGTTGAATGGAGAACTACTCGGTGGTCGCTTTATCCAATTGAGTATTGGCTCAGGCGGTAAAGCGTTGAAAGCTAAAGATACCTTACGCTCAGAAGTAGCAAAGGGCGTTATGGACTTTGCGGAGCCTGTTGCTACCAACTTGCAAACAACATTGAAGAATCTAAATATTCTGTTGGAAGGTCTGGCACACAACTCAAATCAGCTGGATACCATGTTTCTCCGTCTTCAGACCACACCAATGTTGATAAATAATACCCTGCGAACAGCCAATACAAATATCGACGAACTCGGAATGTCACTTAAATCGGTCTCAGGAAATCTGAACGAAAGATTAGCGGAACTTAAACCGACATTAGCCAATTTCAAGACCTTATCTGATTCTTTAAAAGTGATTCAGCTCAACGGCACGCTGGTAAAGGTACAAGAGACGCTGACAAAGCTAAACCAAACATTATCACGACTGAGTGATGGAGACAACACAATGAGTAAGCTGCTAACTGAGGATTCCCTGTATGTCAACCTCAATAAGCTGTTGCTTTCAATTGATTCCCTTGCAAATCACTTCAATCAAAATCCAAAGCATTTTATGGCTCCACTGGGAAAAAGTCAGAAGAAGATTGAGCGAGATTTGAATAAGCAGAAAGAATAGGTGGCTTGGTAATTTTTTGTGGCAATTGCCATAGTAACAAACAATGCGCCTGAATCTTTCTGCTGCATCTGGAAAGTCATCGAAGTAGTTCTTGCCCTGCTTTCTTTGTTTACCGTTTCTTCACTTGGAGTTACCCTTCAATCTTGCAATCTTTAATCTATGAACTCCCCTGCCTATGCATCCTGACCTGACTTTCAACAAAAATGAAGATCATCTTAAACAACTCGTTTACCAGCTGCGGCACAA
The DNA here is from genome assembly GCA_029858965.1 of Cyclobacteriaceae bacterium. Taxonomy (GTDB): domain Bacteria; phylum Bacteroidota; class Bacteroidia; order Cytophagales; family Cyclobacteriaceae; genus Chryseolinea. Next base: position 27,236 of record JAOUDZ010000024.1, on the reverse strand, counting down.
ATCTAAAAAGATAAAGTTGGGCGGAGGAGAAAAGAAAATTGAAGAGCAACACAATAAAGGGAAGCTCACCGCCAGAGAAAGAATTGCCTATTTGCTGGATAAAGAATCAAATTTTCTGGAGATTGGTTTGTTTGCCGGGGATGAAATGTACGCGGAACAAGGTGGATGTCCGTCAGGAGGCGTGATCACTGGGGTCGGCTACTTAGCAGGTAGGCAATGCGTTATTGTGGCAAATGACGCTACAGTAAAGGCCGGCGCATGGTTTCCGATCACAGCAAAGAAAAATCTCCGTGCCCAGGAGATCGCGATGGACAACAGATTGCCTATCATTTATCTTGTTGACAGTGCAGGTGTATTTCTTCCAATGCAAGATGAAATCTTTCCCGATAAGGAGCATTTCGGCAGGCAATTCAGAAATAATGCAAAGATGTCTGCGATGGGGATCGTTCAAATCGCTGCAATTATGGGCAGTTGTGTCGCAGGAGGAGCCTATTTGCCGATCATGTCTGATGAGGCAATGATCGTTGACAAAACCGGTTCGATCTTTCTGGCTGGCTCATATTTGGTCAAAGCGGCAATTGGTGAAGACATCGACAATGAAACACTTGGTGGCGCCACAACGCATTGTGAAATTTCAGGGGTAACTGACAATAAGTTTTCAACCGACCAAGAATGTCTGGATTACATCCGGTCACTTTTTGATAAAATTGGATCCCGGGAAAAGGCTGGGTTTGACCGGAGTTCTTCGCTGCCGCCGACGGAAAAAATGGAAGAGATTTATGGATTAATACCGGATGACCGCGTAAAACCATATGATACACTGGAGGTTATCAAGCGACTTGTCGATGCATCCGCGTTTCAGGAGTATAAGGCCGGGTATGGTAAAACGCTCCTTTGCGGGACTGCTCGAATTGATGGTTGGGCTGTTGGTATCGTCGCCAACCAGCGCAAGATTGTTAAGACCAGCAAAGGTGAAATGCAGATGGGCGGCGTCATTTATTCTGATTCTGCAGACAAGGCAGCACGCTTCATTATGAATTGCAACCAACGTAAGATTCCATTACTCTTTATGCAGGATGTAAGTGGTTTTATGGTAGGCAGTAAAGCTGAACAAGGCGGCATCATTAAAGATGGGGCTAAGATGGTAAATGCGATGGCCAATTCTACGGTGCCGAAGTTTACGATCATTATGGGGAATTCATATGGGGCAGGCAACTACGCTATGTGCGGGAAAGCGTATGACCCGCGACTTATTTACGCCTGGCCAACCGCACAAATTGCTGTGATGAGCGGTGCTGCCGCGGCAAAGACTTTGCTGCAAATCAGGGTAAGTACATTGAAAAAACAAGGAAAGGAAATTTCAAAAGAAGAAGAGGATAATCTCCTGGCTGAAATAACAGATCGTTACAATGAGCAACTGAGTCCCTACTATGCCGCTTCGCGATTATGGATAGATGGGGTTATTGATCCAGTGGAGACACGAAACGTAATTTCCATGGGCATTGAAGCAGCAAATCATGGGGTGATCGAAAAGTTCAGTGTAGGTGTGATACAAACATGAGTTTTTCCGGCAAAATTTGGGGCCTGTCAGTTTGGAAGCGAATGAAGTTTTTCAGAAGTTGCGGGAAGTTAGAAGGGGTCTATCCATGTCAATGAATGATACAGAACTCAAAGCGCTGGTTTCGCTGCTCGATGATGAAGACACACAAATTGTTTCACATGTGGAAGAAAAGATTCTTTCATTGGGCACTACTATTATTCCTTTTCTGGAAGAAGAATGGGAAAGTAATTTCAATCCCACAGTTCAGCGGAGGATAGAGGAGATCATACACGTACTTCAATTCGAACTCTTGAAAGAGCGTGTAAGGCAGTGGTACAGTACTGAGGAGCAGGATCTGCTTACAGGAATGTGGCTTGTCGCTACCTATCAGTATCCGGATATTGAATTGATTAAGCTGAAGCAAGACCTCGAGCAAATCTATTACGAAACCTGGCTGGATTTCAAACCAGATCTCTTCCCGTTCGATCAGGTCAAAATAATCAACGGTGCGCTATTTAATAAACTGAAGTTCGCTGCCAACACAAAAAATTTTCATTCGCCGGGTAACTCCATGTTGAATGTTGTGCTGGAAACAAAAAGAGGAAACCCCATTACACTTTGTATCATTTATATGATGGTGGCCCAAAAATTAAAATTGCCTGTCTATGGCGTAAACCTTCCAAATCTTTTCGTGCTTACCTACAAAGACAATAAGCACCCGCAATTCTACATCAACGCATTTAATAAAGGATTGATTTTTTCGAAGCAGGATATCGAAAACTATATTAATGAACTGCACCTTACGCCTCAGGCTTCTTATTACGAACCTTGTTCCAACCTGGAGATTATCCGGCGGGTATTTCGAAATCTCATCATGTCTTTTGACAAGATGGGGGAGCACGCAAAAGCGGAAGAAGTAAAAGAGTTATTACTCATTATTGCTGATGGTGGCGATTTGGGCGTTTAGTTGGTTTATTTAAGCGTATGTAAAGAACGTTCAAATTTCTCTCTTCACGAGTTGTAATGAGTTGGTAGGTCTGTAACTTTCAAATTCATGAATATCCTTACCTTTATTGTTCCAAATACCTTATCCATGAGAATATCATTGCCGTTTTTGATCCTTACCCTTATCCATCTTACCGTTTGTGCTCAGGAGTTTTCCCCACGTTATGAATTGGTGAAGATGGATAAGAATGTGAATACTTTCAGACACGAAGCTGCTCCCGTGGTCTCACCCGATGGAAACACCCTCTATTTCTTTGTACAAAATCATCCAGATAATACAATGGGAAAAGATGATACACAGGATATATGGGTTTCAAAAAAGGATGGTGATGGCGTATGGTCAGTAGCCCAGCACCTTGGATCACCCTTTAACAAACATAGATCAAATCAGGTTTTTACAGTCTTTGAGGATGGAAGTCTGTTTATTCGTGGCGGAGATAAGGGGGGAGAAAAGGGTTTTTCTATCGTCAATGGAAATTCGCTTCAGGAACTTACGGTGAAGGATTTTACTTCGATGAATAAAGGACGGTTTTACGGCGCTTCAATGTCGGCGGATCGAAAGCACATCATCATGTATTTTAGTGAAGTTAAAAATAGTCCCTATAGCGATCTTTATGCGAGTCACCTGCAGACTGATGGTACGTATTCTGTGCCTGTGAAGATGAAACTTAGCACCAATACAGATGACCTCGGACCATTTATCGCGCCGGATCAACAGACCTTGTATTTTGCCAGTGCACGTCAGGCTCCGGGACGACAAGGAGGGGTTGATATTTATAAAACTTTAAGGTTGGACGACACCTGGATGAATTGGTCTGTCCCAATCAATATGGGGAAGCCCATTAATACCGGGGCGCTGGATTTCTATTTTACGATTGATAAGGAGGGCAACGTCTTCACCAGCCGCGCAAATAAAGCCCTCGATGGCGGGCAGCTCGATTTATATGCGCTCGTTCCAAAGACTTTTAAGATTAGTCTGGTTGGCATGGTCTACGACGAAAAATCGATGAACCCGCTTATTGCTAATGTTGAAATCAGGATAAAGGAAAAGGATCCGGTGAAGCTTCAATCCTCTGAAACCGGTAAGTTTGAAACCATACTTCCGGAAGTGCTGCAGTACACTGTTAGCACCACTGCTGTAGGATTTTTACCAAAGGAGGAATCGTTTAAGGTTCCCGTTTTAATGAATGACACTACGATAAATATTGAAATACTACTTCGCGCGGTTGCAAAGAGACTGGCGCTGAAAGTGAATGTGTATGACAAGAAGACAGGAAATCCGATCTCTGCTCAGTTGGAGATCAATCAAAAAGGTGATCCCGAAACAAACATCCGGATTACAGCTAATGACGGTAAGTATGAGAAGGAACTTTCCGGACTTGGATTGTATATGATCAATGGCTCGGCACCGGGATACCTGAATGCAACCGACAGCATCATGGCAGATGACGAGGGCTTGTCTCCTTTTTCTCGTGATTTATACCTTCAGCCCATTGAAGTGGGCATCACCGTGCGGTTGAAAAATATATATTTCGATTTTGACAAGACAACATTAAAAGCTGAATCTTACGTGGAACTTAATAAAGTCGCGGACTTTTTAAGGCGGAATGAGTCCGTGGAAATTGAAATCTCTGGCCATACAGATAACAAAGGCTCTGATGACTATAATGCTAATTTATCGCAGGGTCGGTCGCAATCTGTTGTTGACTACCTAACAGTTAAGGGAATAGAAGCGCATCGCCTTACGGCTCACGGTTATGGCGAAGCAAAGCCAATCGATACAAACGACACGGATGAAGGCAGGGCTAATAACCGAAGAGTTGAATTTACAATCTTAAAGAAATAGGAAAGACGTAAATGCCGGAATACCTGTTGCCCTTTATGCAACGAGCGCCTACTCGAAACGAGTACAGGTAATGACAGAAAATCGCAACCGTGCATGTAACATCCAACAGCTATGCCGGGTGAACTGGCACAAACACTCATTGAATTCTATTCTATGTATGTATACGCCATAATACTATTGCCCTGAAATGTAGGCACAAATAGTGTTTTGGTGCTGGCGTCATAACCGATATCGGCCGCATTGAGTTTTTCTTCTTTAGTATCCATGAATTATTTTGATTCTCCGTTCGAATTGACAAAATAAACTTCACCGCTCCAGCTCGATATCAGGTATTGATCCTTGCCAACCAGCACAATACCATCCGCGCCCGGGCCTGTTTTGCCAAAGACGGTTAATTTCTTATCTGTACTCAGCTTGTAGTTGATGCCCGTCCCCGAATCAACAATATAGAGGCCATTTTCCAGGGCTAACAAGCCATTAATGCGCTTGTAACTGATCTTTTTATGCTATTTTCGTGCTCAGCCAAACTGATATTTTATGTATAACGGATTGTTTATTACCCATTCTTTGCTTCGCTATTTTGTTCTCGCTTCACTCATCGTGGTTATTGTCAAGGCTTTGTTGGGTCTTGCCAAAAAACAGCCCTATGGCAAGTGGGATAATATACTCGGATTATACTTGTTCATATTCACGCATATGCAATTGCTGATAGGCCTTATCCTATATTTTATAAGTCCTTTTGTGAAGTTTGGTTCAGAAACGATGAGTGACAAGATCACCCGCTACTGGACAGTTGAGCATCTTACCGGTATGGTCATTGCGATTTTGTTCATTACACTGGCAAGGACAACTTCCAAGCGCATGACAAACGACGCTGCAAAGCATAGGCGTATGTTTATTTTCAATACTATTGCATGTGTTATCATCATTGGCACGATAGTAATGAGCGGAAGGGGGCTCCTATAAGAATCAGTTGGAGATCACTTTATTTCTTTCGTATGATACATCCCACGGGCCTTACTTCAGGTGTTTCAATCTTTTGATTGGTCAGCATAATATCAATTGCATCCTGTAAGTAACTATGCCGTACGTCAGTTTCAACTTGGGGGTTGTCGTCAATTGCTCCGTTGAAAACAACTGTAAATTTTCCGCCGTTGTTTTTTAATAGGAAAGCTTGCGGGCTCTTTGAAGCACCAAGCTGTTCCATCAGCACTTGATCCTTATCGGCCAGATAAGGGATGGCAAGGCCAAGTTGTTTTCCTTTCCTGGTCATATTATCCACAGATTCCTGCGGGTCAGGAGAAGAATTTACCAGCAGCAGGGGCACTTTGTCCTGATGCGCTGCGGAAATCTTATTTATTCTTTCCCGGTAGTATTCGTCATATGCACACCCGTTGCTGGTGAACACGATAACCAGCCCCGCGCAGGAAGGATACGTATCCAACGTTACGGGCTTTCCGTTCATAACGTTTGTCAGCGTAAAGTTCGACACCTGCTGCGCCTTTGCACCAACAACTATAAGCACCAGGAGCGCTGCATTCAAGACCTTGTTCATATTTTTGTTCTTTGGTTGAAGACCACCACGAAGTTTGGATTAACGATATACCGCAAAGGTATTACCCTTTCACTGTCTGCTACAATTATTCTGCCACTTATGTCTCCTTCATTATTCATTTGAAATGGATCGATGAGCAGGTTTTCAGCAAAAATAAGGTTTTTCTGACCGTGAACTTTTACCAGGGTTTCCTTGGCGCACCAATAGATGCAGTGTTTGGTGATGTCGTTGCCTGCGTCCAGCAACTCTTCGGGGTGAAAAATCCTGGGCGCAATGCGCAGCAACTTTTCTTTGGGCTGCTCCAGATCAATGCCTGCAGATTCTTTCTTATCAATCAGTGTTGCCACAAATGGAAAAGAATGGCTGAGTGACAGATGGAAATCGTATCCCTTCGGAAAGGGTTTCCCGTATTCATCTTTGGTAATGCCATGAAATGGCAGCGCCATCGACGCCAATACTTCCTTAACCAAAACACGACCTGCAAGCCACTCCAGGCGCTTGTTCGTATTAGTAATTGTTTCCGATATTTGTTCCAACGGGCTTATCCTGGCGGCCAGGGATGCCTCATCCTCCTTAATTCTCCATAACGCCCAGGCGCGCGTTGATTCTAAAACTATTTTTTCTAATGGCATATTGGATAACTTTTTTAAAGTTAGAACTTTCGGAAACTTAATAGGCACATATTGAAAGTAGAAGTTCAGAAACTCCATAGCTTGACAGGGCATCGTGATTGCGTTTATACCCTTCAGGGATCTTCTGGAAATGCTATATTTTTTTCGGGGTCAGGCGATGGTATGGTTGTAGCCTGGGATCTCACCCACCCGGAATCTGGTGAACTTGTGGCTAAACTGCCAAACTCGGTGTATGCATTGCATCATCATCGTGAGACTGATTTGCTGGTAGCCGGCCAAAACTATTCCGGCGTTCACCTCCTGGACTGGCAGCATAAAAAGGAAGTCGGATCGTTACAGCTTACGAAGGCCGCAATTTTTGATATACAATCCCATGGCAAGAATCTCCTGGTAGCAACCGGCGAAGGGCGCCTGATGAAGATTGACGTTGAAAGTATGACCGTGACAAGAAACGTACAATTAACTGATAAAAGTGCGCGGGCTATTTCAATCAGTGAACTCCATGGGGAGATCGCGGTAGGGTATAGCGACAATAGTATACGAATTTTTGATTTGGATGACCTGACTTTGAAATATGAATGGGTGGCACACACTAACTCGGTGTTCACGGTCCGGTATACGCCGGGCGAAAAATTTCTGCTCAGCGGATCACGCGATGCGCGCCTAAAAGTCTGGGACGCATCGGGAAGCTACCGCCAATCAGGTGAAGTTGTGGCACACCTCTATGCGATAAATCACCTGGAATTTAGCCCAGATGGCAAACATTTTGTAACTTGTAGCATGGATAAATCCATTAAAGTGTGGGATACTGAGAAGTTGAAGTTATTAAAGGTAATCGATAGGGCCCGACATGCAGGGCATGGAACTTCTGTCAATAAAGTTTTATGGACAACTTATCTGGATCAGTTGCTAAGCGCCAGTGATGATCGTACGATATCTGTATGGAATATTAATTTTGAAAAACAATCGATATGAGAGTAACACCATTAGACATACGTCAGAAAACCTTTGAAAAGAATTTCAGGGGATATGAGAAGGATGAAGTAAATGCTTTCCTATTGTCGTTATCCCTGGAATGGGAACGCATTGTTGATGAAAATAAGGAGCTCCGCTTTAAACTTGAAGCCGCAGAGCGGGAAGTAGCTAAACTAAGGGAAGTAGAGAATTCATTGTACAAAACGTTGAAGACGGCAGAAGATACCGGAGCGAACGTAATTGAACAAGCCAGGGCGGCGGCAGATCTTCATCTCAGGGAATCGCAGATGCAGGCAGACTCCATCCTGAATGAAGCTAAAACAAAGGCCAGGAACGCTATAGAAGAATCTGAAAGCCGTGCAAAAGAAATTTTGGCCGAGATGGAAGAAAAGCTCAAAGCGCTCGTAGAAAACTACAAAGCGATGGAGGCTTCACGTAATGATTTATTGATGAACTTCAAACATCTGGCAACTGATGCGCTGGATCGCGTAGAGCGATCTATTTCTACTGCAAATGAATTTGATCCTGACAAGCACATGGCGTTGGCGAAGCGAGAGGCGAAACGGGTGGCTTTTCCAAATACCGTAGATTTTGAAAAAGCAGTTCGGCCTGAACCTCCCGTAGAGCGAGAAAAAGAAATCATTCTCGAACAACGTACCATGAAGGTAGAAAGCCAACCCAAAAAAGTACAGAAATCCTTTTTTGACGAAATTGGATGAACGGAAAAGTTGCTTTGGAAGGACTAGAGTTCCATGCTTTTCACGGAGTTTATCCTCACGAGCGCGAATCCGGAAATTGGTTTGAAGTAGATATTGCGGTGGAGACTGATTTTTCGCTCGCAGCGGCGAACGATGAACTCATTGGGACAGTAAATTATGAGACCCTGTTTCGGATCGTAAAAGAAGAGATGGAGCAGCCCTCCAAGCTGCTTGAAACAGTGGCTGAGAAAATAATCACAGATGTCCTGACCAATCTGACAACGGTGTTGTCAGTCGATTTAAAAATATCCAAGCTCAATCCTCCTATTGGAGGTAAGTGCAAAAAGGCTACCGTAAGTCTTTCAAAAAGAAGAACGTAGTAACTACGCATCAGGAATTTTTGAATTTCTTTTTTTTTGCGATGCATACCTCCGGATCAATTTTGTGTGAAGCGAAAAGTGGCTCATGCTCCCCCGCGTTCCGGCGATGAACAGGTTCAAACCGGCTCTTTGGGAATTTGATTGATTGGTTCAACGAATACAAAACCATTCGCATCCTCACCCTCATAATAATCCACTTCTTTGCCCATGACATATAGGGTATGTTTTTTGTCAACCAAGACCGGGATATCACTAATTGTGTAGATCAGGTCAGAATTTTTCGGCTTATCAAATCCAATCAACAATGAAACACCTCCGCAGCCTCCCCCCTTAACTCCAACGCGCAAACCATATCCGGCAGGGATGTTCTTGGTTTTCATTGTCTTTTGTATTTCCTCTGCCGCCCGTGCGGAGATTGTTACCGGGTGAAGATTCTCAAACATTGTTGCAGACAGGTGATTTGCGTCTAAAATTATTTAAATTTCAAACAAAATTACGGGTAAATTAATTCTATGGATGCACTAGTCGAATTTATAAAAATTCTGGTTCCCGCCTCAGTTGTATTGTATGCGGCTTATTTGCTGGTTAGAACCTTTGTACAAAAGGAAATTGAGTTGAAGAAACTGGAAGTGCGAAACCGTACCATAGAAACGCTGCTGCCCAACAGGCTTCAAGCATATGAGCGCATGGTGCTTTTTTTAGAGCGCATGTCTCCTCAAAATCTGCTGGTGCGATTAAGTAGTTCGGGCATGCCTTCCCGGGAATTCCACCAGATTTTGTTGAGCGAGATTCGCAGTGAATACAATCACAATGCAGCACAGCAGTTATACATCAGCGAAGAGGTGTGGACATTAATTAAGAACGCTAAAGAAGATTTGATTGTCGCAATCAATGATGCGGCAAGTGAAATGACGATGGATTCAACGAGCCTTGATCTTTCGAAGAAGATTTTTGAAAAATCAGTTAACAAACAAGTTGATCCCCTTGGGCATGCCTTGACAGAGCTGAAAAAGGAGATTCAGCGGATTTTTTAGCGGAACTAAAGCTTACTTATATTTCGTTGTCTTAACATTCTTAGTAGAAGAATTAATTGGAGGTTTTATGGGAAATAGATTTTTCAACATAGCAGTAGAGCAGGCGGCCCGATTGGGTGGTAAGAAAGGCCGTATTCTGCTGCTCATAGCCAAACTTGGTCCTAAGATAAACAAAGTGAATTGGGCGGGCGTTCGGTCGCAACCCATTAAGGAGAAATTCTTCGTTTTGGGACGCATTGCAAAAGCATATGCATCGGGCCGATACCGTGGTATCCCCTGGAAATCAATGCTGATTATTTTGGGTTCTATTATCTATTTCATCAATCCATTGGATATGATTCCTGATTTGATTCCTATCGCGGGACTTACTGATGACTTTGCAATATTGTTCTGGGTTTATAATAGTATCGAATCGGAGATTGATAAATTTCTGGCTTGGGAAGAATCGCAAGTCCTAAAGCTGTGAAGACCGCCTTATTGGCCGGAAGTACGGGGCTAATAGGCAGTCAATTGCTGCAATTGTTACTTGAGGCCCCCCAATATGACAAAGTGATTGCCCTTACGCGTCGGGGGATAACCGCGCATCCTAAATTGGTACAGGTCAAGGTGGAATTTGAAAACATTGCTGAGAAGGTTGATGGTCTTGTGGCCGATGATGTTTTTTGCTGTTTGGGCACGACCATGGAAAAGGCAGGATCGAAAGAAGAATTTCATAAGGTTGATTTTGAATATCCGTACCTGCTTGCGAAAGCTACACAGCAAAAGGGCGCAAGACAATTCATGCTCACCTCATCGCTTGGGGCTAACAAGAAATCATCCATTTACTACAACAAGGTAAAGGGCGAGATCGAGGAAGCCGTTTCTGCAATAGGATTTGAAACCGTCCATATTTTCAGACCATCATTGCTGTTAGGGCAAAGATCAGAAAAACGTTCAGCTGAGGTTGCTGCAAAGCTTTTTTACAAGGTGTTTGGTTTTCTGATCCCTGGAAAATACAAAGCCATTGAATCTGCAAAAGTAGCTACCGCCATGATTTACTTTGCATCGCAAAATAAAAGCGGTAATTTCATCCATGAATCAATTGAATTACAGAGTTTTTGATTCGCTTGTTTCACTTTCTTTCAACTCTACAAGTTTTTCTTTTGCATGATTGCAGTTGTCCAGCGCGTAGGCGAGGCATCGGTTACTATTGAAAATGAAGTCAAGTCATCCATTGGTAGCGGACTGCTTGTATTAGTTGGAATAGAGGAGATCGACAGCCAGGAAGATATTGACTGGCTTGCAGGCAAAATCATTAGCCTTCGCATTTTTAACGACGACATGGGGATAATGAATTTAAGTGTTAAAGATACTGGTGGAGAAATTCTGGCTGTAAGTCAGTTTACCCTGCATGCCAGTACAAAAAAAGGAAATCGGCCGTCTTACATCAGAGCTGCCAAGCCTGATGTGGCAATCCCACTGTACACAAATTTCATAAAGGCACTGGAAGTTAATCTTGGTAAGGCGGTCGAAACCGGGACGTTTGGGGCGGATATGAAAGTATTTTTAGTAAATGATGGACCTGTTACAATAATCATAGACACGAAGAATAAGGTATGAATAGAATTCAATGCATAAAAGGCGACATTACATCCCTTCAGGTGGATGTTATCGTAAATGCAGCGAATAATAGTCTTATGGGTGGAGGTGGTGTCGATGGGGCTATTCACAGGGTTGGTGGGCCACAGATTTTAGATGAATGCATGGCTATTCGAAAGCGGCAAGGTGGGTGTCCTACAGGTGAGGCTGTTATTACCACAGCCGGTAACCTGAAGGCAAAGTTCGTGATCCATACTGTTGGTCCTTATTGGACCGGTAATAGCGAGGAAGAAGAAGTACTCCTGGCAAATGCGTATAGAAACTGCCTTACACTGGCTGTAGGCAATTTGGCAAAAACAATCGCTTTCCCCAATATCAGTACTGGTATTTACGGGTTTCCCAAACGACGTGCTGCTGAAATTGCCATTCAGGAAGTGAGTGATTTCCTCGAGCGTGATCAATCGCTTGATCAGGTAATATTTTGTTGTTTTGACCTGGAAAACTTTGAGATATACAAGGCACTTTTGAAAATGTAGAATATCTCCCCATCGCCAGAAAAGGTTTATGGATTAATTAATAGGACAATGCGGAAACTTTTCCTTTTACTGATTTTGACACCTTCTTTCGCAGTTGCCCAATACAGGTATGGATTGAAAGTCACAAGCCTGTCTGAATATCTGGGCACTGTTAAGACAAATCCGGAAAAGGAACTTATCGATCTGGCAGCGAACATACCTGGATTGGTGTTGGATATCCGTTATGCAACCACAAATAACTTTACAGGTGAACGGATTTATAACCTTGCCAGGGCTTATGCGCGTAAACCAGTAGCAGAAGCGCTCCAGGCGATTCAGTCGGAATTGAATAATCAGGGTCTGGGAATCAAAATTTTTGATGCATACCGCCCGTACAAGGCTACAGTAAAGTTTTATGAGGTTTATGGGGATACAACCTATGTTGCTTCGCCATATCGGGGGTCAAGGCACAATCGAGGTTGCGCACTGGACCTCACCGTCATCGATTTACAATCGGGTGAAGAATTGAAAATGCCGACCGGCTATGATTCTTTTAAGCGAGAAGCCTGGCCCGGTACGCCCGTGCGCAATCCTGAAATCCTGGAAAACAGGACATTACTTATTAGCGTGATGCAAAAGCATGGGTTTAAGGTAAATAGTTCAGAATGGTGGCATTTTGATTTTGTGGGGTGGCAGAAATACGAAGTATTGGATATCGATTTTGAGGAACTCGAACCACACTAGGTATTTGCCCAATTACGTAATTAAAAATGTAATTAATTACCTAGATCGGTGGCAGCTGATGAGGGGGGCTGAGCAATTGAGGACTTGTTCTTCCCGGCTTTAAATAAAGTTTCAATTTGGTACCTTTACGCTTGGCTAAGGTGTTGATAAATTTTCATAGCGACACAAAGTTTTCAAAATCTTGGCTAGTTGAAAGGGGGAAACTCCCTTTCTCTTAACTATTTTGTGTTGCACTGCTTACTTAAGAACAGTCCTAATTAATAGCTGTGGGTTCATCCGTGTGGATTGTCTCATCGTACGTATGGCATGAGTTTGTTGATCGCAGCTCTTTGTCGAGCATTGACACCGATTGCTGGTAAGGATTTGCGGTTGTTTTTCTCACACCATCCTTCAGATTCTTGTACTACCATTGTGTTCTCAGAAACTTCAGGCTCTTGGGTATCTGTTCTAGCGACCGGGAAGATTCATCTTCGATAAAGATGTGTTGAATACCGAGTCGTTTTGCTTCCTGGAAAATTTCTGCAATACCTACGTCACCGGTTCCGAGTACTACATTGGTTTCTACATCTGCTTTGCCATTATCGGTATTGAGTGTGCCGTGCTTACGATCCTTCAAATGCATGAGTACGAAACGATTTGAATATTTCTTCAGCAATGCAAGTGGATCCTGCCCTGCCTGTTTTATCCAGAATACATCCATTTCAAATTGAACATAACGCTGATCAAACTTTTCCATCATATAATCGAAAAGTGTTCCGCCTTTATAGGGTCTGAATTCATATCCATGCGGATGATAGCAGAGCAAAAGGCCATTGTAGGCAAGAATCATCCCGGCTTTGTTAAGAATGTCAGCGGCGCTGTCAACATCCTCAACGGTTAAGTAATCGCCCTCATGCGGGATTGAAAAACAAACCACGAATTTAGCGCCGTATGACCTGGCCTCGTCGGCGAGCTTTCGGGGAAAATTCTTGAGCTTATCGAACTCTGCCCCATAACTCGTTACTGTAATCTCATTGTCAGCCAGAATCTTGATGAATTCTGGAAAACCGAGTCCGTATGTACCGAACATCTCGACTTCCTTAATGCCCATCTTCCTAACCTTATCCATCGTCCCCGGTACGTCCTTGGCAAATTGATTGCGAAGGCTGTAAAGTTGCAATCCAATTTCCTGTGCGGTAGCAGATTGAACTATAAAAAATACAAAAGGCAGGACTATACGTTTGAATTTACCAAAGCAACACGGCATAGGCATTGATTTAATCAACATTGAAGGTAGAAAATATGATTGAAGATGAAACAATTTGATCAAATAAAGGGCCAAAAATTCAAGCGCAGCTTGCACAGAAGAGGCGCTATCTCTTGATAGCGCCTCTTTACCACAAAAGGGCAGTACAGCTCTATTTTTGCACTAAAATTGGTGTGTTGGATACTATCGTGATAAGGTCTTCATCGACCACATTTTTCTTTTCATCGGCTACGACAAGGAAGTTCTCATACAATTGGTCCAACTCTGGTTTCGTAGGCTGGTATCCCAACAATTCCAATCTGTGCTTTAACGCTGCCCGACCGCTACGCGCGGTTAAGATTATGGAAGAGGAGGGGACCCCAACATCCGCAGGGTTAATGATTTCATAGTTTTCGGAATTCTTCAGGAAGCCATCCTGATGTATTCCGGAGGAATGTGCAAAGGCATTCGCACCTACAATCGCCTTGTTTGGCTGAACCGGCATACGCATCATCTCTGAAACCATGGTGCTAAGCTCATATAGCATTTCGGATTTAATATCAGTATGCAAGTCAAGATCTTTGTGTGTTTTGAGAATCATGGCAATCTCTTCCAGTGAGGTGTTTCCTGCACGTTCCCCAATGCCGTTAATGGTTACCTCCGCCTGTCTGGCGCCGTTTATCAATCCGGCTATGGTATTGGCCGTGGCCATGCCTAAGTCATTGTGACAATGCACTGAAATAACAGCCTTGTCGATATTTTTTACATTGTCAAAAAGATACTTGATGCGTCTTCCGTACAAGTGCGGTAAACAGTATCCGGTTGTATCCGGAATATTAACCACATCAGCGCCGGCAGCAATGACTGCTTCTACAAGTTGGGCCAGAAAGCCCAGGTCAGCGCGACCAGCATCTTCGGCAAAGAACTCCACTTCCACCCCCTTGCTTTTGGCATAGCTTACTGCCCAGGTCCCTTGTTCCAATACCTTTTCGCGTGTACTGTTAAATTTATGTTTGATGTGGATATCTGAAGAACCAATGCCGGTATGGATTCTGCCCCGCTTCGCATGATGGAGTGCTTCTGCAGCAACGTCAATATCATCTTTTTTGGAGCGGGTAAGGGCACAAACGCCAATCTTCACAGCTTTGGAAATTTCGACTACTGATAGGAAGTCACCGGGGCTGGAAATTGGGAAGCCGGCTTCAATAACATCTACGCCTAGTTGTTCCAGTTTGCGTGCGATTACAACTTTTTCATCGGTTGACAACTGGCAACCCGGTACTTGCTCTCCATCCCGGAGGGTAGTATCAAAAATTTGAATTTTGTTACTCATACTGCTTTATTTAACTGCGTGAAGTTCTTGTGATGTAATTTGCATTGCTACGCTAGCGATCAATTGTCAACCGCTACTGACATTCTGATCTTGTTACAAACTATATTTCCCATTACTTCTGTACCCAATATTTTTTCATGAGGCGTCGAAGGATCCGCAATGTCACGGGTGCGATATCCTTCTTTCAATGTCTGCGCTACCGCCTTGATTACGTTATCAGCCTCTTCTTTCAAGCCGAAAGAAATATCCAACATCAGTGCGGCTGACAATATCGATGCCAGCGGATTGGCTATGCCTTTTCCGGTGATGTCATGTGCGCTGCCGTGAATGGGCTCGTACAATCCAACAGTGTCGCCGATGGAAGCAGAAGCCAGCATTCCCATCGAACCTGCGATCTGCGAGGCCTCATCAGTCAGAATATCGCCAAAAAGATTCCCCGTAACGACAACATCAAAACCTCTTGGGTTCTGGACTAGTTTCATTGCTGCTGCATCTACAAACATATGTTCTACAGATACGTCGGGATACTGCATGGCCACTTCCTGTACAACCTCTCTCCACAACCGCGAACTCTCCAGTACATTGGCTTTGTCGACAGAGGTTAATTTCTTGCTTCTCTGCTGTGCTGCCTTGAAGGCTTTGTGCGCTATTCGTTCTACTTCATACCGGGAATATATCATGGTATCAAACGCTGTATCACCATTGTCCTTTCGTCCGCGTTCTCCAAAATATACATCGCCGGTTAACTCGCGAAAAAAGAGAATATCAGCACCTTTCAATACTTCAGGCTTGATGCTGGAAGCCGACAGCAGTTCATCAAAAAGTTTAATCGGGCGAAGATTGGCGTAAAGGCCAAGTTCCTTTCGCATCTTCAGCAACCCCTGCTCAGGGCGAATTTTAGCCGAAGGATCATTGTCGTACTTAGGATGGCCTACGGCCCCAAAAAGTATGGCATCACAATTCTTCAACTTTTCCAGGGTCTCATCCGGCAATGGATTGCCCGTCGCTTCGATGGCCTCATGACCAATGGTAGCATAGTCATATACAAAGTTGTGCCCGAAACAATCTGTAATTTGCTCTAATACTTTTTTTCCGCTGGCGGTTACTTCTTTGCCAATGCCATCACCTGGAAGTATGATTATCTTCTTCTTCATATACTACTAATGCGCTAATTCAAAATGTTTAATCTCATCTTTCAAGCTCAACAAATAGTCAATATCATCATAGCCGTTAAGCAGGCAGGTCTTCTTGTATGCGTTAATATCAAAAGTCTCGGATGAACCGTCTTCGAGTACAACATTTTGTTGTGAAAGGTCTACAGTGAGCCGGGTTTTGGGATTTTTTTCAATAGCCGCGAAGATTTTCTTGAGAAACTCATCCGAAACCTGGATTGGAAGCAATGCATTGTTTAAGGCATTGTTCTTAAAAATATCAGCAAAGAAACTGGAAATTACTACGCTGAATCCATGATCGTAAAGAGACCATGCAGCATGCTCGCGACTACTTCCGCAGCCAAAGTTTTTTCCTGCTACAAGAATCTTTCCGGAATAGGTCGGATCATTCAGGACAAATTCATTTCTCGGTGTTTCATCGCTGTTGTAGCGCCAATCCCGAAAAAGATTTTCCCCAAATCCTTCGCGCGTTGTGGCTTTCAAAAAACGTGCGGGTATGATTTGATCCGTATCTATATTTTCAATCGGCATTGGAACTGCCGTGCTTACTAAGGTTATGAATTTTTCTTTGCTCATGTGTGATCAGTTGTTAGAAGTCAGGGCAGCGCCCGCCAATTCTCTCACGTCGGTTACTTTGCCGGTGATTGCGGCAGCCGCGGCACTCAGCGGACTGGCCAAAAAGGTTCTGGATTTTGGCCCTTGTCTGCCTTCAAAATTCCGATTGGAAGTGCTGATGCAGTACTTGCCGGCAGGAATTTTATCTTCGTTCATACCCAGGCACGCAGAACAGCCTGGCTGTCTTAACTGGAACCCCGCCTGCTCAAAGATTATATCAAGTCCTTCTTCCCGCGCCTGATTCTCTACTTGTTTTGAGCCGGGTACAACCCAAACTTCTACATTTGCCGCTTTCTTTTTACCCTTAACCATGGAGGCAACGAGACGTAAATCTTCAATTCGTGCATTCGTGCAACTTCCTATAAAAACATAATCCACTGCCTTGCCCAACAAGGAAGTGCCGGGCTCAAGCCCCATATACGCCAATGATTTTGAAAGAGATGTTTGCTCGCTGCTGCTTTTTAAGTCGGCCAATGCCGGTATACGGTCGGTAACTTTGATGCCCATTCCTGGATTTGTTCCATAGGTAATCATGGGGCCGATATCGCTTGCCTCGAAGGTTAACACTTCATCGTATTGCGCACCTTCATCGGATTTGAGGTGACGCCATTGTTCTACAAGACGATCAAAAGATTCCCCTTGCGGAGCAAACCTTCTTCCTTTGATATAACTGAAGGTTGTTTCATCCGGGGCAATGAGCCCACCACGAGCACCCATCTCAATACTCATGTTACAGATCGTCATCCTGGCTTCCATGGAAAGATTGCGGATGGACTCTCCCGCATACTCTACAAAGTAGCCAGTGGCTCCGCTGGATGAAAGTTTTGATATGATGTACAGGATAATATCCTTTGCCACAACACCATTCCCCAGTGTGCCATTGATTTCAATCAGCATGGTTTTTGGTCTGTATTGCAACACGCATTGCGTTGCCAGTACTTGTTCAACCTCGCTGGTGCCAATACCAAATGCGATATTACCAAAAGCACCATGTGTTGAAGTATGACTATCGCCGCACACAATGGTCATACCCGGCAATGTCAACCCCAGCTCAGGTCCAATGATATGAACAATACCCTGATAGGGGTGGCCCAGATCATACAATTCGATGCCAAACTCAGGGCAGTTCTTTCGGAGCGTTTCAACCTGATGCCGCGACAGTGCCTCTTTGATAGGGAGATGCTGATCCTTAGTTGGGACATTGTGATCTGCCGTTGCCGTTGTGCGCGATGGATTAAAGACAGAAATGCCGCGCTTGCGTAAACCATCAAATGCCTGTGGGCTGGTTACTTCATGAATAAAATGCCGGTCGATGTATAAAGCATCTGGATACCCTTCACTGCTTCTTACAATGTGGGCATCCCAAATTTTGTCAAAAAGTGTTCTTTGTTGTTGCATTGTTTTACCACTTCGTAAAGTGCGCTTGAAACAACTGTTAGTTTGCTCCGCGCTGTTTGAAATGAAACCGCCCCGTCCCGCCACGATTGTATCGGGGTGGGACGGGGCGGTAATATGGTTTTGATTTTATAAAATCATCTCCCGGGAGATGTATACAAATCTAAAAATGAAAATTTATTTAAAAAAAGAATTCTGATGCACGAAGATGAAAAAAGTTATTGCCGGCATCAATAAATTGTCAAGAAATATTTAGCCGCACTAACGAGTGATTGGTAGCGGAAAGGAAGGAATGACGAAGAATTAAACGTCAATCGAATCATATACTACCACCTTCTCCCATAGGTGCCCGCAGTCGGCAATAAATTTTTGATGTATAGGATGATCCTGATATGTTTTCTGTCCGGAAAGGTCATCAAAAAACATAAGTTCTGACGCATGGTAGCTTGAATCAACCACGGGTCGCTTCTCCGTGGAGGCTGGAACGCCAATCTTGATTTGTCGTATGGTTTCAATTTTACGAAGCGTTTTTAACCCCTCAAGTAGTTTAGCAAGGTCTTCCTTTGCGCCGGGGTTCTTCAACCAGAAGAGCACGTGATGTACGATTTGTTTTTTATCTTTTGTTTCCATAGTCAACATACTGGTAGTGGAAGGCACGCATTCAAATTTTGATCGGTCCGTCTTTCTTTTCATCTTGAAAGCGTGCACACCAAAATAAATAATGATCAACATTCAAAATCCGAACGTGAAGGTAAAAAATCGTATCGTTCTTTCAATAATTTGATTACTGCTTTTTTGTTCCCGCATATTATCAATGAGATCCGTGCCAACTATTGCCGTAATGCCGGCTTCACGAAACATGGTATAATTTGTTCGCGGTGATACATACTGCAATTAACTATATGGACAACATTGATCTAGCCCATCCGAATATGAAGGACTGTTTTTGCGATAGATGGAAAACTGCTTTTTTTCTCCCTAAAATAAATTGCATCCTTAACGCCTAGCAGCATTTTACAACTTCTTTGTTAGCCAACGTGTTATAGCCGACGTGTTGTTTTATCCGTTATGCCATACCTTATTTCAGGTATGGGGGTAAGGAAATTCCATCTTTCATAGATTCATCTGGTAACGGGTCCTTTCTCTCCAGTTTTATGGGCACAACGCCAGCCCAAACATCTAAAGCATAGTCTTCATCATCGTCCAGTGGCGGACCTGTTCTCACTTTGGCGGATGCCTCTTCGATCTTAAAGGATAGCAACATTGTAGCTTTCCATTCACTGGCAGTAGGCTTGCGAATATCGTTCCATCGACCAGGCTGAACTTTATTGGTGAATACTTCCAATGCTTTGTAAAGTTCCTCCTGATCCGTAACTTTTTCAGCTTCGCTGAAGATCACGGCCGAGCGATAATTTACAGAATGATGGAATGCTGATCTAGCCAATACCAATCCATCCAGGTGGGTTACACTGATGCATACGGGAAGCTTTTTCTCTGCCAGCTCACGCATGTAGAAACTGCCGACAGAACCGTGCATGTACAGCTTGTCTTCAATCCTGCAAAAGCCAGTCGGGATTTGAAAGGGCTGGCCATTTCGGACATAAGCCAAGGTGCAATACAAGGCTTCATCCAGTATGGCGTAGATGGTCTCTTTGTCGTATACGCCGCGTTTCGCCAGGCGCGTAATTTCAGTCTTCTCCGTGATCGAAAATTTTGACATTATTTAAGTTTTAATTCAAAGTTAGAAAGCAGTATTCCTGCACCATTTGTCACGGTGCTATTTGCAGAACAATTTTGCCAAACTGATCACCCTGTTCCATTCTCCGCATGGCATCTTCCGCTTGCTCCAATGGAAAGATTTTGTCGATGACCGGTTTGATGCTTCGGCCTTCCAGAAAGTGGAGCATGGATAGAAATTCATCGCGTGTACCCATCGTCGTGCCATGGATCGAAATCTGTTTCCAGTATAACAACTTGGTTGGGATATCGGAAATATTACCGGCAGTCCTTCCAAAATTTACGATACGCCCACCGGGCAAGGCGAGTACAATCAGTTTTGAAAATTCCCTACCCCCGGCGCTGTCGATAATGATATCGAAACCTCCACCCGATTCTTGCAATGCCTTTTCTGCCCAATCCGGCTCTTTGTAGTTAAATCCACCGAGTGCTCCAAGTTCTTTGGCCCTCGCGAGTTTTTCATCAGAACCGGATGTAACAAATACCCGCGCCTGGTACGACACAGCGAATTGTAGCGCCCACAAGGCAGCACCACCCCCAATGCCGGTAATCAACACCGTTTCTTTTGACCGCAGGCGTGCCTTCGAAAAAAGTGCACGGTAGGCCGTCAATCCGGATAACGGGACGGCAGCAGATTCTGCGAAAGTCAGGTGTGCTGGCTTTTCAAAAACATATTTTTTGGAGATCACAATATAGTCGCTGAAAGTCCCATGATCTGGGAAGCCCAGGATCTTAAAAGCGTTACCTTGCACAATTGGATTCGTGCCCCATTCAAGGCTTGGGTTAATGATTACCTCAAGTCCGACTAATAGCGGATCTGCGTCGGCTCCGACATCCTCAACAACACCGCAACCATCTGATCCCAGTATAACACCATCGGAAGAAACAGTATTTTGCTCCCGCCATGTCCAGATATCACGGTGATTAAGTGCGGCATTGTGCAGGCGCACCAGCACCTGATCTTTAACGGGTTTGAATTTCTCAATTGCCCTTACCTCCAACGGTTGATCTTTGCCTCTGAAAAAAATTGCGCGCATAATGAAGGATATGAGGTGAAGCACATATAACGCAAAGCGTTCGATGAATAACGCTTTGCGCATACTGTCTGCAAAAGACGTTCTATTTTATTGCGTTGATATAATGTAGTTCCAACCGTGTACATCAGGTTCAAACCCCAGCCGCATATTGTTGAGTTTTTCTTTTACACGATGCTGGAAACTCCCGGGATCTGCTGCGGGTAGATTATAGTCGGTCCCATGGATGTTGATCGTTGCAATAGGAGAAACAACGGCTGCTGTACCCGTTCCAAAGGCTTCCGTAATGGAGCCCTTTTTAAATGCTTCTTCAATTTCGGCAACACTGACTTTTCTCTGCTCCACAGTCATGCCCAAACCAGGCGCAAGGGTAAGAATGGAATCACGTGTTACACCGTCTAGCAAGGCGGTTGTTAATTTTGGCGTAATAAGCTTACCGTCGATAACGAACATAACATTCATTACACCAGCCTCGTCTATATATTTATGTTCTTTTGCATCAGTCCACAGCACCTGGTCAAACCCTTGCTGCCGGGCCAGCGTTGTCGGGTAGAAGGCACCTCCATAATTTCCGGCGCATTTTGCAAATCCGGTTCCACCTTCTGCTGCACGCACAAATGTTTCTTCTACTTTCAGCCGTGTTGGTTTGCTGAAATAGGCCCCGGCTGGGCTTGTCAGTATAAAGAATTTCATGTGATCGGCGATCTTCACGCCGAGGCGAGGCTCGTAGGCAAATACTACCGGACGAAGGTATAATGAAGCCCCTTCGCTGGTGGGTATCCAGGCCTGATCAATTTCCACGAGGGCGTGTAAACTCTGGATAAATAATTCCTCCGGAATTTCAGGCATGCACATTCTGGCCAGCGATTTATTCAGTCGCTCACTGTGTTTCTGTGGACGGAAAATACAGATGTCGCCATCCTTGTTTTTGAATGCTTTCATGCCTTCGAACACAGATTGTCCATAGTGCAGGGAAAGCATAGCCGGAGACATGGGAATATCGCCGAATGGAAGAATAGTAGGCTCCTGCCATTTGCCGTCCAGAAAATCAGCCATGAGCATATGATCTGAAATATATTTACCAAACTCCAGGTTGTTGAAGTCAATTTCGTTGATTCTCGATTTAGCTATACGCTCAAAGGCGAAGGATGTGGTAGAAGTTGTCATTTCATGTACGATTAGTGGGCAAATTTCCTAATTATCTTTAAATAATCACCGTCTATGTTGATTTTTATGGATTCAAATGGTTCATTTTATACTGATAGCCCGGAGTCAAATTCACTGTAATATCGGCAATATGTCTTACGGATTCAGATGTTTCGCCTATCCTCGGCGAACTAAAGTTTCAATTCCATTTTTATGTCACTTCGCTTATAGGGACCATCTACGGGCACCTCGACAAAACCAAGTTTCCTATATAGTGACAGGGCGGGCGTGAGTTTTGTGCTGGAATAAAGAATGACCTTTTCAGCGCCCTGTTGTTTCGCTTTTTCAAGGGCAGCTTCTGCGAGTTTTTGTCCAATTTTGTTTCCCCGGTATTTTTCTGCCACGGCCATCTTGGTAAATTCATACACCCCAGGTTCAACATATTTTAAAGCAACAGTTCCTGCAATTTCGTTATCAAGACTGGCCATGAGGATAGTGCCTCCCTTTTCTATGATGTGCTTGTGCGGATTTTGTAATATTTCAACGTCAAGTGGCTCCATCCAAAAATGACGCTCAATCCATTCCCGGTTTAAGGCTTCAAACCAGCGCTGATGTTTAGGTTTGTATTCCAATATTTCCAGCATTGCATTTTAGTTGAAAATGATCAGGTCATACTATTATCCTTTGATCACCGGGTGAATTGTGCTTTCCAAAATTTGCTTAGATAATACCCTCTGTTCACAATATATATCCCCGCCACGGTGATGGCTATAGCAAGAAATATTTTCAGATTTAATTTTTCATCTAACACCAGCCATCCCAGGGTCACCGCCACAACTGGATTTACATAAGCATACAGCGAAAGGATTGTCATCGGCAATTTGCGCAGCGCATAAGAATAACAGGCGTACGCAATGATGGAACCGAAGACAATCAGGTATGCCAATGAAAACGCCGCCTCCATAGACCAGTGCAAAGTGCTGAAATCGTCAAATAACAAGGAGCACGGAATAAGCCAAAGGCCACCAAACAACATCTGCAACGATGCATTCAGGAAGAGGTTACCTTCTGCATTTTTTAACTTCAGCCATACACTCCCCAAAGCCCAGCTTAATACGGCAACAAAAATCAGGAAGATGCCTATTTGGTGTTCAAGCTTTGAAAATTCAGTGATATGCTCACCAAACATGATAAAGATGCCAGCCAGACCTACGATTACGCCAATAGATATCGGTATTGTCGGCTTCTCCTGTTTATTCACAGCAAGATTAATCAAAATGACCATCATGGGCATAAGCGAACAAATAATTGCGGCGACGCCACTCGGAATAAGTATTTCAGCCCTGGCTACAAGACCATTGCCAAGTGTGATCATGAAAAACCCCGCTATCGCCTGACGCATAATGTTACGCCATGAAGGAAGCGTGGCGTCCCCCACCGTCAGCACGAATCCCCCAAGTAAAGCACCCGCAACAACCTGACGGATGGCGACGAGAAGAAAAGGTGGAAAATGAAGTACACCAATGCGCAACGCCAGGTAAGTGGTACCCCAGATCAGGCAAATAGCACCCAGGGCGAGGTATGCGATGAGTAAATCTTTTTTCAATGTCAATAGGGATTAATGGCGTACTGGCCTTTGTTGCGGGTGTGTGAATGAAGTGTGTTCAGGCTCCAATTTTAACCTTTGCCTGAGATGGATCAAACTGTCGGGATATGTCTTTTTGATCACTTGAAAAGAACACGCAGCCAAATACTCAGCAAGATGAGCAATTGTAAACAAGGAATATGATTTAAACACAGCGAATATATGGAGATCCGGATTTAATTATTTCAATTATAATTGTACTGCCTTAAACGAATGCGCATTAAAAAGGGTTTATTAAAACCCATCCGTAAGCCTTGTGAATTACCGGAAGTTAATATTGATTTCTAGCTATCAGCTATTGCTGGGATTGCCTTTGATGGCACAGGACCTTGACCCCAGGGCATACGCCAGGATTCCTGTCAACGCCACTACACTGGTTACGGGGTTTTCATATTCCTACGGTGGGGTTGTAACCGACGCAACCTTACCGTTCAGGGATGTGGTAGCAAAAGTCCAAACGCCATCGATTGGTATCGCCCATTCATTTAGTTTGTTCCATCTCACTTCACAGGCATTGATAGCCCTGCCTTATTCATGGGCCCAGGTATCAGGCGAAGTGGGTAACCAGGCGGAGCGTATAACACGTTCAGGTTTCTCTGATATGCGGCTGAGATTTTCGGTATTGGTTCATGGTGCCCCGGCAGTCACCTTATCAGAGTTCGCGAAAGCACCCCGCAAGACAATAATTGGCGTAAGTTTAAATATGATTGTCCCAACCGGTCAGTTTTTTTCTGATAAGCTTATCAACCTGGGAACCCATCGCTTTTCGTTCAGGCCGGAAATAGCCCTTTCGCATCCATTTGGCAAACGTTGGCTTATTGACGTTTACGCAGGCGTTTGGTTTTTCACGAAAAACAGTTCGTTTTACCCGGGTAATTCCGTTCGCACACAACAACCCATGGGAACTTTTCAGGCACACCTTAGCTATAATATCAATCCGCTGATGTGGGTGGCATTGGATGCCACCTATTATACCGGTGGAAAATCATCCGTAAATGACAGCTACAATGACGACCGGCAGGCGAACTCACGCATGGGAGCAACGGTGGTGGTACGGGTTGGTAAGCACAATTCGCTTAAATTTTCATTTAGTACAGGTGCCATTGTACGTGCGGGTCAGGATTTTAGTACCTTTTCAATAGGCTGGCAAAGATCATGGGTGAAGGCTGGCACGGAAGCGAAGGCTACTAAGCCGGACTGATTATCGATTGTAAATCTCGGTCCCGGTAAAAATGCGGGAATTCATGTGCTTTCATAATAGTGTGATAGCCTCTGGTAAATCAGCTTCGGTGAAACTGGCGAAATGTATTGCAGCGTCAGGTATCCGTAAGAATGGGCAAGCCCGGCGTGCACGAAGATGTGATTTTAATCATCAGGGGACCTGATTACGATCATTTTTCCTGCATGTCCTGTAAGTCACTTTGTGGTAGACGATAAGCAAACTCCACTGCAGCTTGGATTGTCTGCAGGGTGCATTGATAAATGGAAAGGTCTGCATCAGTGGAAATTCTTGAAATCAGGCATCAATGGCAAAAGTGTGCGCCGAGGAGAGCAATGACACTAACGGTTCCATAAGTCTTTCTGATGTACTTTCTGAGGGCGGCACCGAAGCGGCCATTAAAATTGATCAGGGAATTGAGGAGGTTGGCAATGCCAAGGAACAAGTGGATACCAGATGGGGTGGTCTTTCCCAGTTGGAGCAGAACAACAAACAACCCTGTGAATAAAGCAAAATATCAAACCGCAAAGGCAGCCCTGAGTAGGGCGGGTGAAATCTTGAGCGCCGCGGATGCCGCTGGTAGTACCATTTCAACTTCCACGGTGCAGTATTCGATGGACAAGCGGATCAAGGACGCGTGGAATTTCATCGTCGGTTCTCAATTCCAGGCGAACCAACACTGGATGACACGAGCCGAGGCAGGGTTTTTAGGCTCTCGAAATCAGGTATTGGGAGGTTTGCAATACCGGTTTGGTCTATAGATATTGTAAGCGCTATTGTCCAAATATGGAGTTGCCATTGCCTTTCAGACAACATGATAAGACTCTCCTTTGTGCAAACAGGTCTTTTACTCAGTGTATGTTTGTTGATACTTAATCCCTCGCATGCACAAGATCAGCCTGATACAACGCAAAAGGATTTGATTGATTATACCTTTCAGATCCTGAAGCTCAAGGCAGCACGTGACCCGGATCAGTCTTCCCGTAAGGTCCGGTTTTCTTTCGCTCCGGCTTCGAGTCCAGCGCAGCAACGCGTTACCCTGATATCTGCTATCAACCTTGCTTTTTATCGGGGAGATCCTGCGATTACAAACTTATCTACGGTTTACTTTTATCCGTATACAAATTTTGCCGGTCGGTATTCCTTTAGCGTTTTGTCCAATATATGGTCTGCTGAAAATAGGTTCAATCTTACCAGCGATTTCAAAATAAGTCATAACACCTATAATGACTACGGACTGGGGTCGGGTAGCAGCATCGATTCCGTTTCTGTCCTTGAATACAATCATACCCGGCTCCATCTGCAGGTCAGCCGTCTTGTTTTTGGCTATTTCTACGCAGGTATTGGATATTACTATGATCAGTATTTTAACGTTTCACAGACATCTTTGGATGTGTTGACTACGGATTTTGAGGATTACCCCTATGGAACAACATCAACCACCGCAACATCTGGTCTGACGGTAAATCTGCTTCGCAATAGCCGAAAGAACAGTATCAACCCGGATGGGGGATTCTATACCAGTATATCCTACCGTATGTTTTTTCCATGGCTTGGAAGTACTTACACCTGGAACGCATTGTATGCAGACGTCCGGAAATATTTTCGTGTGCCTACAAAGAAACGGAGTATCCTTGCAACGCGCGCCTTGTATTGGGATACCTGGGGCGAGGTGCCCTATCTTGATATGCCGGCAACTTTTACGGATGTGGAATCACGTGTTGGGCGGGGCTATCGATACGCGCGATTTCGTGGAAGGGGTATGTTGTATGGCGAAGCGGAATATCGCTTCACCCTTTCGAGAAATCAATTTTGGGGTGGGGTTGTTTTCGTTAACGCACAGTCCTTAAGAGAAACACCTTCAGGAAAATTTACTTATGTAAATCCCGCTGCAGGTTTCGGACTCAGGGTGAAATTCAACAAACGGTCCGAAGCGAATCTCACTTTTGACTTTGCCTTCGGCAAGGACTCCTTTAACTATTATATTAATATTGGGGAGTTCTTTTAGCGGGTTAGTTTATACTTTTGTTATTTCTTTCTTCAAGATCTACCGATTTTTTTTTGAGCCAGGAAGAAAAGGAAATCCGCATGAGATGCAAGTTAGGACCTGATTAAAAATCAAGTTCATAGCAAAAATTCAAAATTGCAGAAATCATTTTCTGTGCTGATAAACAACCATTCTTGAATACGATACAACTTCGGTTCCTCAACCA
>JAOUDZ010000112.1 GCA_029858965.1 Cyclobacteriaceae bacterium | reverse complement strand
TAGGCATCAAGGATGCCCCCACAGACATCAAGGATGTCCCCACAGACATCAAGGATGTCCCCACAGACATCAAGGATGTCCCCACAGACATCAAGGATGTCCCCACAGGCATCAAGGATGTCCCCACAGGCATCAAGGATGTCCCCACAGACATCAAGGATGTCCCCACAGGCATCAAGGATGTCCCCACAGACATCAAGGATGTCCCCACAGGCATCAAGGATGTCCCCACAGGCATCAAGGATGTCCCCAGAGGTTCCGAAGGACCGCAATGACTAGTAAGTAGTGTAAATAAAAAGATAACCATATGAAACCAACACAAATCAAAATCAGCAATTCAGTACAGGAGCTATTGTTCATCATCGCTCCACCTCGGCACATCAAAAGCGATGTATCTGTCTTAAAAGATGATGTGCAATATTTAATTGGTCACGAATTTGACGACCGGTATTCGAAAGCATGCATCTCTTTGTTTAAGTACAGAGATGAACATCTCGATGGAATGATCGAGCATGTTGCATCAAAGGCTGCCCACTTCAAACCATTCAACATTTTCATCAAAGACCTTAATGTATTTTACAATGGATCATACCGGACGATCTACCTTGATATTATCAATAAATATCCGGTCCGCGACATTTTTGAAAAACTGATCAAAGAAGATGCCGGCTACACCCCGCATATTACGATCGCAAAAAAACTTGGAGCAGAAGATTTTCTAAAAGCCTGGCCCTATTTAAAAGATCTTCCGTACAGTCAGCACTTTCTTTGTGACCGGATCACCGTTTTAGCGCGTACAGAAGACAAGTGGGTTCATTACAAGGATATTTTGTTTGGCCAATAGATGGGTATAGGGCGCATAATAACGCGTTCTTGCTACAGTATATTTAAATGGGACGCATAGTTATGCTGTCTTTACATTACCAGTATTTAAATGGGACGCATAGTTATGCTGTCTTTACATTACCAGTATTTAAATGGGACGCATAATAATGCGTCCTTACATTACAGTATATTTAAAACGTTATTGCTATTATGACACCTTTAGAAATCCTTCAAGCCCAATTCGGCTACTCCTCCTTTCGCTTAGCGCAGGAGGCTATCATCAACGCTGTCCTGCAAAAGAAAGATACTTTTGTACTCATGCCCACCGGTGGCGGTAAATCGTTGTGTTACCAGATTCCCGCATTGGTTTTCGATGGCCTCACCATCGTGATATCTCCGCTCATCGCGCTCATGAAAGACCAGGTTGATGCCTTGCGCCTTAACGGCGTTCAGGCTGCCTATCTAAATTCAACACAAAATACCCAACAACAGGAAACGGTTTTGCAGAAGGTCACTTCAAAAGAATTAAAACTGCTCTATCTCGCTCCGGAAAGTGCTTTCATTAAAAATATAGCCACCCTTGATGTGAGCCTCATTGCCATTGATGAGGCCCATTGTATTTCACACTGGGGCCATGACTTCCGGCCAGAATACCGCATGCTTGCACAATTGAAGCGTACGATGCCGAATGTTCCAGTCATTGCGCTAACGGCTACAGCTGATCGCCTGACGCGAACCGACATCGTCGAAAAATTGGAGCTCAGCAATCCGGTTACCTTCATATCCAGCTTTAATCGCGCGAACATCCGTTACACCGTCGAGCAAAAGAAAAGAAGCTTTGAAAAATTACTTGACTTCCTTGAAAAACGTAAAGATGAGTCTGGTATCATTTATTGTTTATCGCGAGCTTCAACGGAAACATTGGCCAACGGTCTTGCCGAAGAAGGTTTCGATGCACTACCTTATCATGCGGGGCTGGAAAAAGAAGAACGCACCAAACACCAGGAAATGTTTCTGCGCGATGAAGTGAAGATCATCGTAGCAACCATCGCCTTCGGTATGGGTATCGACAAGTCGAACGTACGGTTTGTGGTACACATGGATCTGCCGAAGAACATCGAAAGCTATTATCAGGAAACCGGTCGTGCCGGAAGGGATGGTCTCGACAGTGAAGCGTTGTTGTTCTACTCTTACGCCGATGTGAGTAAGATGAAAAGGTTTGTGGAGATCGATGGCAATGCAGAACAAACCGAAATATATTTAAGGAAACTTGACGAGATGGCCGCCTATGGCGACCTGACTGCGTGTCGCCGAAAATATTTGTTGAACTACTTTGATGAGGCCGCGCCTGATTATTGCGGAAACTGTGATTCCTGCCTCACACATGTTGAACGGGTCGATGGAACCGTCTTGGCACAGAAGGTATTGTCAGCCGTCGTTCGTTTACAGGAACGGTTTGGCGCTGGATATGTCATTGATTTCTTGAGAGGATCGAACACGGTAAAAATCCAGGATGACCACAGGGCCATAAAAACGTTTGGCATAGGTGCCGATATAAGTAAGGAGGCGTGGCGAACCATCATCCGCGATCTGCTTTCACAAGGTTATCTTACTAAATCAACAGGCGCATACCCGGTGCTTAAACTTACCGCCAAAAGTGAGTTGGCCCTGAAAGGAATGGAGCCGGTAATGCTCACGAAATCAAAAGAAAAAGTTGAAGTCAGGGAGCAGCAAGTCGACTACGAAACACCGCTCTTCCAGCAATTAAAAGTGGTCAGACGGCAATTGGCTGCAGAAGAAAATGTAGCCGCTTACATTGTTCTTTCCGATGCGACGCTCCTGGAACTTGCAACATATTTGCCTCATACGCTGGATGAGTTCAATAAAATATCCGGATTTGGGCAGGTAAAAATCGAAAAGTATGGAAAGCCTTTTGCGGATGTGGTCGCAGCATACTGTAAGGAGCATCGATTAAAATCCCGTATTCATCTTAAATCACCCAAACGCCAGCGAAGAGAAAGACCTGAGCGTGAGACGGAGACCAAACAACAGAGTTTTGATCTTTTCCAACAGGGGCATTCAATTGAAAAAATCGGTGAACTCCGGGGTCTCAGTCCGACCACGATAGAAGGTCACCTGGCCTTTTATGTTCATCAGGGAAAAATTGACATTGATCAATTAATAGATTCTTCAAAAATTCCGGCTATTCAGCAAGCCATCGAAAAAATTGGGGGAAAAGCACTGACACCAATTAAAGAATCACTGGGTGATGCATACAGTTTTGGCGAGATCAGGTTGGTGATGGCTTATGCTTCTTCAGTGAATTCTTCTTCCATGGAGGAGCAGCAATAGTACAGCGTTTAGATTTAACCCATCGCTGTGGAGGCAGTGAAACGTGAAGAAGAATCCGGGGTTAATAATCTGAAATTGATATCATGTACCTCAACTGTCATACTGCTTTTAGTTTTAAATACGGCACCCTGCAGGTGGCAGACCTCTTTCATGAAGCACGTCGGTGTGGTGTACATAAACTCGTCCTAACGGAAATCAACAATACTGCATCGTACATCGAAATGCTGCGTTTGTGCGCAGAGTATGCGCCCTATGCGGGGAATTTAACGCGGTATGAACGGGAAGCATATTGTCTTGAAATAGCCCTCGGTATTGAATTTAGAAAAGGAAATGAACTACGCTACATTGCTATAGCCAAAAATAACGCTGGTTTTGAAGAGATCAATCGCTTTCTATCGCATCTCAACCTGGAAAATAAATCACTACCAGACCGTGCACCCGAATTTGAAAATGTTTTTATCGTCTATCCGTTTAAAAGAATAGAACCAGAATGGCTTCGTGACCATGAATTTATCGGCATCCGAAAGCATGAGTTGAATCATTTTGCTTTTTATGAACCTTACCGATCTTACAAAGATAAGTTTGTCGCCTGGCATCCTGTCACGTTCGCCGATAAAACAGATTTTAATACGCATCGCCTCCTGCGTGCGATTGACAACAATACATTGTTAAGTAAACTCCCGGAACATCAACAAGCCCACCCGGAGGAAGTGATGATGCCCGAGGCTGAACTGGAAGAAATCTTTGTACAGTATCCGGAATTGATCCAGAATGCAAAGCAAATACTTGATCGGAGCACCATCGACTTCACGCTGGGCACGGATAAAAATAAAAAATATTTCACAGGCAGTGAAAATGGAGACTGGAGCCTGCTGGTGGAGAAGACCTGGGAAGGCTTTACGCATCGCTATACTGAAAAAAATGAAATTCTTCAGGAGCGTATAGAACGCGAGCTGGACATCATAAAGACAAAAAGATTCTGCGCTTACTATCTGATTGCGCATGACCTTATTTGCTTTGCCAATTCAAAAGGTTTTGCTTACGTGGGGCGCGGTAGCGGTGCCAATAGTGTGGTAGCATATTGTCTGGGTATCACTAACGTTGACCCTATTGAACTTGATCTCTATTTTGAGCGGTTCCTCAACACCGAAAGGACTTCCCCTCCTGACTTCGATATCGATTTTTCCTGGGATAACCGCGATGCTATTTACGATTACCTTTTTGATCGCTATCAACGTGATCATGTTTGTCTGCTGGCCACGCATGTCACTTATCAAAAACGCTCCGTACTCCGTGAACTGGGAAAAGTATTTGGATTGCCTAAAGAAGAGATTGATTTGATCGTGGAGGAACAGCATAAGGGTAAGGATCGTGATCACATCACAAAACTAATTTTCCAGTATGCCGAACGAATAAAAGATTTGCCGGCTAACATCTCCATCCACGCCGGCGGTGTTTTGATCACCGAAAAACCTATTTATGCGTACACCGCCATTGAACTTCCGCCGAAAGGCTATCCTGTTTCTCAATTTGAAATGCACAATGCCGAAGACATGGGGATCTTCAAGTTTGATATTCTCAGTCAGCGAGGCCTGGGCCATTTGAAAGAAACGGTTCTCCATGTAAAAAGGAACAAAAATATTGATGTAGACATCAATCGTTTTGCAGACTTTAAAAGGGATAAAAAGATCAAAGACCTCATGCGCAACAGCAAGGCAATGGGTTGCTTTTATGTAGAGTCTCCAGCCATGCGCATGCTGCTGGGGAAGTTACGGTGTGAAGATTACCTTACCTTAGTGGCCGCCAGTTCGATTATACGCCCCGGCGTAGCACGCTCGGGAATGATGCGCGCCTATATTGAGCGCTTTCATACCGTGCGGAACGGTGGAACGTATGAGGCAATCCATCCGCTGATGGATACATTGATGAAAGAGACATATGGTGTGATGGTATACCAGGAAGATGTGATTAAGGTAGCCCATCATTTTGCCGGACTTACGTTAACGGAAGCAGATGTCTTGCGAAGAGGTATGTCGGGAAAGTATCGCTCACGCCAGGAGTTTCAGCGCGTCCATGATCGCTTCTTTGAATTATGCCGCCTGCGTGAGTACGATGAAGCTGTTACCAACCGGGTATGGTATGAAATTGAAAGTTTTTCCGGGTACTCTTTTGCGAAAGGTCACTCAGCCAGTTATGCCGTAGAAAGTTACCAAAGTCTTTACCTCAAGGCGCATTATCCGTTGGAATTCATGGTTGGCGTAATTAATAACTTTGGTGGATTTTACCGGACGGAATTTTATTTTCACGAAGCCCGTATGAACGGCGCTACCATCGAAGCACCATGCATTAACCACAGCGAATACCTCACTACGATTTATGGCAGTCGTATTTATATTGGCTTCATCCATCTCAAAAGCCTGGAAACAAAAGTAGCGCAGCAAATCGCGGTGGAACGCCAACGTAACGGTGCTTATAAAAGCCTCGATAATTTCTTGCGAAGGATAACGCTTGGGCTGGAACAAATACGCATTCTTATCCGCATGGGGTCCTTTCGCTTTACGGGAAAAAGCAAACAACAATTACTGTGGGAGGCGATGTTGTATTTTAGCAATACAAAGTCGCATAATGAAACCACGATTGATTTATTTGATATCGAACCTGCTGAATATCCACTGCCCAGCCTGCAGCGTAATGCACTGGAGGATGCCTTTGATGAAATCGAATTACTGGGATTCCCGTTGTGTGATCCCTTTCGGCTACTGGATACCTCAGAACGTGGGGATACGGTTGCCCTTGATCTTATCCATAAGCTTGGAAAGTATGTGCACATCGTGGGTTATGTGGTCACGACCAAAAACACCAGTACCCTAAAAGGCGAACCCATGTTTTTCGGTACGTTCTACGATGCCCACGGTGAAGTTTTTGATACGGTGCATTTTCCGGGCATTGCCCGAAGCTTTCCGTTTCGTGGAAGAGGCTTCTACGCCATGAAAGGAAAGGTGGTGGAAGATTTTGGTGTCGCCATGATCGAAGTAAGCTGGATGGATAAACTCCCCCTGATAAATAAACGTGCCGAAGAATTTATGCGTGAGAATGTATACGATGAAAGGGGATAAAGAATCAAGCGAAAAATGCCCGTATGCGGACATACCCGTTCGATTATGATCGTAAAATATGCATGAAAGGGCCAAATTGGCATTGGGAACAGGAACAGATCGTGGCACTGATCTTGGAAAGGGTAGAGGAACGCTAACGTATATGGCCACATAACAGTATGTTACTAAATTACCTTAAAACCTCAATCCGCAACCTGCTCCGTTACAAGGGCTACGCTTTTATCAATATTTTCGGACTTACGATTGGCCTGGCCACTAGCATATTCATTTTCCTATGGGTGGCAGATGAATTGCGGTATGATCAATTCCACAAGAACGAAGGCATCTACCGTGTGATGAGTAATTTCACGTATACTGATGGCACTGTGGAAACCGGATACTCCACTCCGCTCAGGTTAGCGGAGGCGCTACAAAACGAAGTGCCGGAAATTGATGAGACCCTCCGTATGGGATGGCCTGCCAATATGCTTTTCAAGTATGGCGATAAGTCGCTGAATGAAGCTGGCTACTATGCGGATTCAACAATCTTTTCAATTTTTACTTTTCCGTTAGTACAAGGGGATACGCACAACCCGTTGCCAAATCTGAATGCGGTAGCTATTTCGGAAAAGCTCGCCCATAAATTTTTTGGGAATGAAAACCCGCTAGGAAAGGTTTTCAAAGTAGATCAGCAATACGACCTCATGGTATCCGCCGTGTTCGCTGATATTCCAAAACATTCAACACTTGCATTTGATTTTATTCTTCCCTTCGGTATTTGGGAAAGAGAAAATAAATGGGCTGAGAACTGGGGGAACAATGGTATGCAAACCTATACCAGCTTAAAGTCTGGGGTTAGTCTTGAAAGCGCCAATGAAAAAATTAACGGTATTATTAAAAGGAATTGCAAAGAATGCATTAACAATCCATTTCTTTTTCCATATAAGAAACTGCGGCTCCACAGCGAATTTAAAAATGGAAAGAATGCAGGTGGGCGAATTGAATATGTTATTGCCTTAAGTCTGGTGGCATTGATTATTCTGGTCATTGCCTGCATCAACTTCATGAATTTAGCTACCGCGCGATCTGCCACACGCGTCCGGGAAGTAGGCGTGCGTAAGGCCATTGGCGCACAACGAAGTGGGCTCATGGTTCAGTTTATTTCAGAATCATTATTGCTTTCCTTTATCGCCCTGATTTTTGCCCTGGCGATTGTTCAATTGGTACTTCCGTTTTTCAACGAACTGACCGACAAATCAATTCGGCTGGATTTTGGAAATCCAGTCTTTGTTTCAGCGTTATTTGCTATCACGCTTTTTACGGGGTTGATCGCCGGAAGCTATCCGGCAATTTTCCTTTCCTCCTTCAGACCCGCAGTTGTATTGAAGGGGAATACCGCTTCATCATTCACTGGTGGTGGAATACGAAAAGCATTGGTAGTCATTCAGTTTGTTGCTTCAACGATTCTGATTGTGGGCAGCCTTGTTGTGTATAATCAAATCAAATTTATTCGAAACAAACACCTGGGTTTTGATAAGGAAAATATTGTGGTGATTAACCAGCACGAGGGCTTTTCCAAAAACCAGGCGACCTTTAAGAATCAGCTGTTGCAATTTCCATCCATCAGAAGTATGGCCGTAACGGGGCATAATCCTTTTTCCGTAGATAACACTACCACGGATCCGGTATGGCCCGGAAAACCAGAGGACGCCATGATCTCTTTTAAGGTTATTGCTTGTGATCATGATTTTATTCCTACACTTGGGATGGAAGTACTGGCTGGCAGAAACTTTGTAGAGATGAATGAGGAAGACACTGCCAACTATATTATCAACGAAAAAGCCATGACGATAATGGGGCTGACGCATGATAATGTTATTGGGACCGATTTGGATATGTGGAACGGAAAAGGAAAAATAATCGGTCTTATCCGGGATTTTAACAATGGAAATATGAAGGAAGCCATCATGCCGTTGATTTTCGTTAATCTTCCTGAAAATACATGGCGCATTTACATCAAGGTTGCGGGGGATACGCAGGATGCTCTTGCGCACATAGAAAGCGTGTACCACAAGTATGACCCTGATTATCCATTCGAGTATTCATTTCTGAATGATGAATTTGATCGCGAATACCGCAGCGAAACCCTGATTGGAAAGCTATCCCTGAGCTTCACGGTGGTGGCTATCCTCATCTCCTGTCTTGGGTTATTTGGGCTTGCCTCTTTTACAGCGGAACGAAGAATGAAGGAACTGGGTGTGCGCAAAGTGCTGGGCGCATCTGTACTTAATTTGATCACCATGCTATGCCATGACTTTGTGAAGCTAGTGCTGGTTGCGTTGTGTTTTGCCCTTCCTGCAGCCTGGTACATTACGCGTGAATACCTGAGCGGGTATGTCTTTCATACAGAATTAACCTTATGGGTATTTGCCTTTCCTGCGTTAGGCATAGTGGTACTAACGCTAATTACGGTAACCTACCAATCAGCACGGGTAGCAATGAATAATCCGGTGAAGGCGCTACGAAGTGAATAGCAGGAACAGGTATAAATCATTTTGATACTTTTCAGGAACAAAAACCTTCTACATGCTACAGAACTATTTCAAAATCGCCATACGAAATATCCTGCGAAACGCGACCTACTCTTTCATTAACATAAGTGGCCTTTCTATCGGCATCGCGTGCAGTATCCTTATCATGTTATGGGTGCACGATGAGGTATCCTATGATCGCTTTCATGATAACTACAAAGAACTGCATCAGGCCTGGGTTCATGGCCATTTTGATGGTACCATCAATTCTTTTACTTCCGTTCCGCAGCCCCTTGCAGAAGCAATAAAAGCTGCTGACGCCAATGTAAAAAATACAGTCAAGGTGGACTGGGGTTCGGAGCACTTGTTGACCGTGGGAGAAACTCACCTGATGATGGAAGGGCATTTTGTTGGCGAAGCGTTTCTGGAAATGTTTCTGTTTCCGCTTGTTGCAGGTAATGCTTCCACGGTACTGAATGATCCCAGTTCTATTGTCCTTACCGAATCTGCTGCTCATGCGCTGTTTGGCGACGTTGACCCCATCAACAAAATCATCCGTGTGGATAATAATGCTGACCTAAAAGTGACTGGTATTCTGAAAGACATCCCAAAAAATTCTTCCTTTCAATTCAAGTGCCTGCTACCCTGGTCATATTATGCGCAGTATTCTCCCTGGGTAAACCGGTCTACGGATAGTTGGGAAGAGTTTTCATTCCAGGTTTTTGCCGAACTGCAGCCAGGAGCAGAATTAACCTCGGTCAATAGCAATATTCGCGACCTGATTGCAAAAAATGGAAAGCCTGATATGCGGCGCGATGTGTTTTTATACCCGATGAGTCATTGGAGACTTTACAGTTCTTTCGAGGCCGGTGTTGAGGATGGGGGTATGATTGAATATGTAAAGGGTTTCTCGGCTATCGCTATTTTCATTTTGATTATTGCCTGCATCAATTTCATGAACCTGGCAACAGCACGATCAGAGCGCAGGGCCCGCGAAGTAGGTATTCGCAAAAGTGTAGGGTCACGGAGAAGCGATTTGATTGGACAGTTTATTGGCGAATCTATATTAATTGCTGCTTTGGCATTTATCCTTTCGTTGGTTATTGTAGAAGTCTCCTTACCATTCTACAATCAGTTGGTAGAAAAACAATTAAGCATGGATTACGCCTCGCCCATGTTTTTGATTTTTGGAATCTCTATCATCCTGATCACCGGTTTAGTATCGGGCAGTTATCCCGCATTCTATCTCTCAGCGTTTCAACCTGCCACGGTGCTAAAGGGGAAAATTAATGCAGGTAAAAGTGCCAGCACACCCCGCAAGGTACTTGTTACCATTCAATTTGGGTTCTCCATTCTGCTGATATCAGGAACGATTGTTATCTACCAACAGATTCAACACATCAAAAGCAGAAGCCTTGGATATGACCAGGAAAACCTGATGGTTGTAGAGAATACTGAAGATTTAGATAAACACTTCAGTACAATGAAGGAGGAACTTCTCAACTCAGGCGTTGCTGTTTCCATCACAAAATCCCAGGCGCCCATAACTGCCATATTTTCAAAAAATTTTTTAGACTGGCCTGGTAAACCGGCCGATGAGAAGATACTGTTTACTACACTGCGCACGGCCTACGACTTTACAAAAACAATGGGAATCTCAATGCTAAAAGGCCGGGATTTTTCTGAAGCATATAAAAGCGACACCGCGGCCATGATTGTTAATCAGGCGGCCATTGACGTCATGGGCCTGCAGGATCCGCTGGGGGCAAAATTAACCTGGGGTGACAGATCGTTTGAACTCATTGGTGTAACAGAAAACGTGCTGATGGGATCAGTCTTTGGCCAGGTTCCCCCCATGTTCATGGTATTGATGCCCGAAGCCTCTGGTTATCTCACAATCCGTTTACAAGCTACCCGTGATTTGCCGTCGTCTATCTCCAAGGTTGAAGATATCGTTACCAAATACAACCCAGCCTACCCTTTTGATTTTACCTTTGCCGACATCGAGTTCAATAAGAAATTCTCCTCGATCAACCTGATCAGTAAACTTTCGACGATATTCGCTATTTTGGCGATACTAATCACATGCCTTGGTCTCTTTGGCCTGGCAGCGTTTACGGCAGAACAACGAACAAAAGAAATCGGAATCAGAAAAGTGTTGGGCGCATCCTTATCGGGCATTGTGCTGTTGATCTCCAGGGATTTTTCACGCCTTGTACTCTTCGCCTTTGTGGTCGCGGCACCTGCAGCGTGGTGGATCATGGATGAATATCTACAGCGCTATGCTTACCGCATTAAGATGCCTCTTTGGATTCTTCCGGTATCCGGAGGTATAGCGCTATTGCTTGCACTGCTTGTCGTCATTACACAGGCAATCCGTGCGGCCAGGGCTAATCCAGTTCAATCCTTACGAAGTGAATAGAAACACGTTGGGTGCTGCATTCTCGATGAAGCACAAGATTCAAGCACCAAACTCGCCATTCTCAGATTGGATACTGAAGGCGATTACTTCAACAGTGGCACGCGACCAATCGCGCCATCATAAAGCCTGTGCCCAAGCGTCTGTAATCTTGTGACTGTAGCGAGTTTATTTTCCCCCTCACGAGGCTGAACAGAGATTTTACTTTCGTGGGTCAGGTCCAGCATCTCACTATTAAAAGTCGCGGAAAGCAGTTGATTTTCTCCGCTATTTCCGGGAAAAGGAAAGTTGTTTTCGGCCGTTCTCTTGGCAAGCGTTATCTCCATTATGTCTCCACTTTCAAAGTTATACGACAGCTTATATATGTTACCACCGGCGCAGCGCAAATTCGCTGCCTTCACAATGTAGGTCGTTTTTGTCTCGGCTTCAAACCGATCAACAGTGCCCGTTGCAAACCCAGCTACATTCTCCGTTGAAAAGTCAATCCCCCAAAGGGGAGATATCATTTCGTCTTCAGTAGTACATGCTCCGAGAATTACTGAAAGACTAACCAAAAGCAAAAGAATTGTTTTCATAGTCGTTTCCGTTTGTTGTTTGGTTTAAAGGGAAAGAAATATGAACGGGTAAAGAAGCTTATATCGCCGTAGTTACATTAGCGTCGCTGGTTGATAGGTCAGTGATAAGCCCGTTTCAATCGTGAAATCAACATTTTATAGCCACACTAAGCCGCTAATCTTCAGGATAGATATTTCATCGACAGCCGCGTCCAACTATCGGAAGAGATCCATTTCAGGTGGTTACCTGTAAACCAAAGAAAATTTTGTTGCAACCAGCGTGAAAGTGATCTGTAGATTCTACAGATCAGAGCGCTTTAATTTGAGATAGCTGAAGTAATTAAACAATATCATCCAGGCGGAGGCTATCGCTACCGCAGCAGGGTCGACATAATCCTGTATTTCCTGAAAGGCATAGCGATAAAAAGGTATAGGAACTAAAGCACTGATGGATTCCATTGGAAAATAGGGAATTAGCCAGGGGAAATAATCGTCAATGTTAGCTTTGACAATGGCCTCGAGCATGTAGGACAGCAGCAACAAAATAATGGTTAGACCAGACCGCTGCACAAATATTCCCAGCATCAAGGCATAAGAAAGAAATGTAAACAGTTCCAGTAAATAGGCCGGGTAAAATTCAATATCCGTAAAGACATAGTTCCAATTGATTTCCGGCGTATAGATAAACCCTGTTACCAGCGCAATGATAAAAATGAGGACTACACTGATAAGGCTAAGCAGGAGGTTGGTTAGAATTTTAGAGGCTAAGAATTCCCATCGGCTTAATCCATCGATAATATTCTGGCGGAGTGTGCGATAAGTATACTCATTCGAAATCGAGATCACCACCATGATACCAAGCAATACTTTGAAGAAGCCGCTCCACCAAACCAGATTCAACCATACGTCTGGAAAATGGTACAACGGGATTCGGTCTATATTTAAACTCGATCCGAATTTATCAAACGTATTGGCCAGCCATTTCAGGAATTCCATGCCGCTGGCAGTAGAAAAACCGATTGTTAAGAAATAGAGTCCGCAAACGACCCAGAACGTGCGATAGCTAGTCAGCTTCTTGAGATCTATTTTGAGTAGGTGTAGCATTATTCCTTAGCGGGGTTCTGAAAGAATTTCTAAAAACACTTTCTCCAGACTTTTTCTTTTCGTTACGAGGTGATTGGCTACAACTCCTCTCTCGATCAAAAACGCATTGAGATCTTTGCTGTGAAAATCCTCACGCAACGTGACGAGGAAAACTCCATTCTCAGGAAGGATTGAAGCTGTGCCAGGAAACTGCATGAGTACTTCAGTGAAATCAGGAAGATCAGCCTTCACTTCTACCGTTTCTGCACCCTTTCCTACATCGTCAACAGGACCAACATGGACCAGTCTGCCTTTTTTAAGTATAGCAAAATGGGAGCAAACCTTTTGGACCTCATCCAGTAAGTGACTGGCCAAAATGATAGTCTTTCCATTTGCCGCAATTTTTTTGATCAATTCCCGGATCTCTGCAATTCCCATGGGATCAAGTCCGTTTGTAGGCTCATCCAGTATCAGGACTGTAGGTTCGTTCAACAGTGCAGACGCGATGGCAAGCCGTTGTTTCATCCCAAGCGAGTATGTTTTATACTTATCATTCCTTCTGTCCGCAAGTTCCACAAGTTCAAGCACTCCTGGTATGTTCTCTTCAGGACACTGCTTAATCATGGCATTAAGTTCCAGATTCTTCTGCCCGGTGAGATAGGGATAAAAGATCGGATGTTCCAATACAGCGCCGATTTTTTTCCGGACATG
The DNA here is from genome assembly GCA_029858965.1 of Cyclobacteriaceae bacterium. GTDB lineage: Bacteria > Bacteroidota > Bacteroidia > Cytophagales > Cyclobacteriaceae > Chryseolinea. The sequence continues at coordinate 384 of JAOUDZ010000112.1, read as the reverse complement.
GTGATTAGGTATTTCTCCAAACCAGGAAAATTCTCCGACAGTTGGATTCACTACACCCATCAACATTCCCAGGGTCGTGGTCTTGCCGCTACCATTTGGACCCAACAATCCAAAAACCTGTCCGCGTTTAACTTCGAAGGAAAGATCGTCGACGGCGCGGAGCCGTCCGAAATCCTTGGTAAGGTGTCTGGTAGTGAGTACTGTATCCAAAGTCAAATTTATTTGTGGAATAAGTCGGATATAATAAGGATAGATTACAGAAAGTTAGTCCTTTTTTGTGAAGGCCTTTATTTTCTTCCCAATATCCGTACTCTCGTCAATTGTGCTGAATAATTTGGTCACTTTGTTTAGTTCGATTTTTCCCACAATATCCAATACATACAA
>JAOUDZ010000203.1 GCA_029858965.1 Cyclobacteriaceae bacterium | reverse complement strand
GATAAATTTTTTCGATAATTTCGTCTATTTTCATTAAGCTATCGTCTTTGAAAGGCTTGCTGCCAACGCCAGGCTATAAAGCGTGCCAGCAGTCCGCTGTTAAGATAATCAAAATATCTACTGCTGGCATGTTTTATAGCTATTGTTGGCTGCCGTGCATTTAGTCGATCCACTTCGTTAGTTCTTTTTTCTTTTTTATCGTTGCTTTTTGGTACGTTAATTCCAAGTCATCCAACCTCTGTAATCCGAAAGAACTCTGCCGAGTCCAATTAATCTTGAATTTCTCTTTGTCTCCCTTGCTATAGAAAGAGAGTCTGTCGAGAGTCACGGATACATTCATGATATCGTAAGTTGCCTTAACTGGAATCCTGAAGGGCGTGTATCCTATGAATGAAATTTCTAAAGTGTCAGTCCTTGTTAACTTATTAAAAACTAACTGAGCTCGGCCTATCGAATCTGCCACTGTTCCAACCTGAAGCCCTTTCATAAGGCAATTTACTCCTCCAAACTCACTCTCCGATCGCGCTGTCTTGGCGAATATGTTAATTATCGTTTTGTCACTATTCCCTTCAGTGAATTCAATGCTCTCCGTTTGAACTTGCAGCGGATGCCGTTCAAAATTTAGAGTCAACGTGTCATTATTGACTTCGTAAATTCCTTGTCCTAATAATGTGTATGTGCAACCAAACACAAAGCAGCTGAAAGTCTTGTCCGAATCAAAATGAAATAGCTCTGACTCAAAGAGGTCATTGCTTTGGCTAACGAAAAAATCACCTGTCGGAATGGATTGTCCGAATAGTCCCGATGATTGCCCAATTAATAATATAATAATTAGTGGCCTCATTTTTTTATGCATGGCAGCCAACGGTCGTACATAAGCAGTGGCAGGATTGGGGCACCAGAACTCTCGTAAAAATTAGAATATGTTCTAGCGCCCTTCCGCAAAACTGTCCGCGTTGTGAAAAAGTAAGATAGGTAAAAACTCCTAAAACTTGCATCATGCCTGCCATTGATTATGTACTTTGTTATGCACTGTGCCGCGCTTGCAGTACTCTTAACCACACGGATGCCAGCGCTTTGGATATGTGTCGGCAAGTGCGGACCAGGCATTGGTGTGGTTTTCCGAAGGTTATTTGACTGTCTTGACTTGCTCATATTCTTGCCCATTGTCATGGGCTAAGAATAATCTAAATGCCTTATCTTTGTCTCATGGCAAGTGCATTTCCAGGTTTCGAATATGACATCTTCATAAGCTACCGACAAAACGATAACCGGTCTGGCTGGGTAACGGAATTTGTCAGTCGCCTGGAGGCAGAACTGTCTGCAACAATTAAAGAACCCATTTCGGTTTACTTTGACTTCAATCCACACGATGGCCTACTGGAACCTTACAACGTAGACAAGAGCCTGAAAGGAAAATTGAAAAGCGTCATCTTCATTCCCATTGTCTCCCAAACGTATTGTGATCCCAAAAGCTTTGCCTGGCAACACGAGTTTCTTGCCTTCTTGGAAGCAATGAAGGAAGATCCGTTTGGAAGGGACATCAAGCTTGCCAACGGAAATGTTATGAGCCGGATCCTTCCGATCAAAATTCATGACCTTGATTTAGAAGATAAAGCACTCCTTGAAAATGAGTTTGGCGGAGTATTGAGAGCCATTGAATTTATTTATAAGTGCGCCGGAGTAAACCGACCGTTGACTACTTTGGACAACCCTGAAAAAAATCACAATAATACTTTCTACCATGACCAGATCAACAAAGTCGCCAATGCAGTAAAGGAAATGGTGCAGGCGTTGAAACATCACGGAAAACAATCCAGTACTACTCTGCCGGTCGCCGCGCTGATGCAGGAAAAACCTTCCCATGAAAGCTCTATTGTTGTTCTGCCATTTGTAAATATGAGCAACGATCCGGAACAGGAATATTTTTGTGATGGGATTACCGAGGAGATCATCAATTCATTGTCGATTCTCCGGAATCTACGGGTCATTGCAAGGACCTCATCCTTTTCGTTTAAGGGAAAAAGCGTAAATGCGAGCGAGATTGGCAATAAATTAGACGTTGATTTCCTTTTGGAAGGAAGTGTCAGGAAGTCACAAAATAAATTAAGGGTAACTACGACGCTTATTAAAACGGATGATCACAGCCATTTATGGTCTGCCAAGTACGATAAGGAATTGGCTGACATATTTGTTATTCAAGATGAAATTACATCGTCTGTGATGGATCGGTTGAAAATATTATTTTCCGCTGATTCAAGTGTATCCAAGCAGAAGCATTCAGCGAGTCTTGATGCCTATGACTTTTTTCTGCTTGGAAAATTCTACTGGGGTAAAGGCAGTTTGGATGCGGAACTCAAATGCATTGAACATTTTGAAAAAGCGTTGGAAATAGATCCAGCCTATTCCTTAGCGCACGCATGGCTGGCATTAACCTATTGGTGGTACCGTTTTTTTGGCTTCGGGCCGCCCGAAATTGCATTAAAGATTGAGAAGCACTCAAAAAAGGCGTTGAGTTTGAGCGATAAAATTGCTGAAGCCCACACAGCCTTAGCATTGTTGGAACTTTACAACAATTGGAACTGGAGGAATGCGGAACTCGAATTTCAAAAGGCCCTTGATATTGACCCTAGGTCTGTAATTACGCTACTCCAGTTTGGTAACTTTCATGCTAACATGGGACAAGGGGTAAAAGCAATCGCTTACCTTGAGCAAGCGCTACAGGTGGATCCTTTAAATTCAGCCGTTCATCAGTGTTTAGGGTGGTGTTTTTACGCAAACCAGCAGTTTGAAAAGGCTGTCCAGCAGCTTAGGAAAGCCCTTGATCTTGATTCTGAAAATATTGGAGCTCACATTGTTTTGGTCTTCACATTAATGGATTCCGGAGACTTGGAGTCGGCAGAGTACCACTTGACTACTGTCAAGACCAAAAATGTTTTCCTTGAATCATGCCTGGCGAGGCTATTCTGTATGAAGCACGATAACAAAAGTGCGGAAGAAATTAACATTCGGATTCAAAAAGAAAACAGTTTTGTTCCACCCATTTTTTTAGCGTGGATCCAGATCGGTTTAGGGAACTATGACAATGCATTTAAGTACCTGGATGAATCAATAAACCAAAGAGATTACCTCTTAATCAGCATGCCCATTTTTAAGTGGTGGGACCCAATCCGCTCCGATCCAAGATTTAATAAGGCCCTAGACAAAATGGGGTTAGTTGATTATTTAAAATGATTGACTAACCAATGCGTATTGCCAGACTAATACCCACCTGGAAATTTCGCCACCCCTGCCTACTCTTTTTCGTACGTGGGAATACAATTGGCTCTTTTGCATGCTTTGGTGTCGCGAGGGATGTGCGGCAAGCAAAAGTGCCAATTTTCGAGGCACCGAATTTTGTCCCGCGGCATTGTGCATAACGCTTGTGCA
>JAOUDZ010000111.1 GCA_029858965.1 Cyclobacteriaceae bacterium | reverse complement strand
AAAAAAGTGGAACGGCTACTCAATAATCGACCTGTAAAAAAATTCAAATACCTTACCCCAAATGCTGTATTTTTACAAAAGTCAAATGTTGCACTTGTGACTTGAGCACGGCCTTTCAATAAATATGCAATTAATTACATATTTAATTACATTATTCGTCATGGCTAATTCCTCAGCAAAGACAACGCAACATACGCGGCCTTATAGGAAACAAAGGAGCCACCTTTCGCCTGTTGCTGGCTTTTAAATTTGTTGAATGGATGAAATGGCGGGAGTAGCAAAAACTAATACTCACCGTCAAAGGGAAAGCCGACTTCATTTCACGACTGGAAGGAATAGGTCGATTGAAATACCCGATCCACCGAAGGGAGAAATTTTGTAAAATGGATTCTAGCTGAAAAGGACAGGAGAGTTTTTCATAATACCGTAACCACTTTAATTTCCTTTGAGTCCGCACTGGCCCAGCCATCAAAATCAGTAAGAATAGCTTCAAAATTAGCGCGTCTGGTGATATATGCATGTGTATTGAATTTGCCTTCCCGTAATACCTTCATTACAAACTCGAAATCCTCCAACGTGGCATTTCTGCTGCAAAGCAATGAAGCCTCTTTGGCATGCAAGGCCGGGTGTTGAAATGCAAGTTCACCTTTAAAAAGACCGACCAATATAAAACTACCGCCATGACGCATGTAATTGGGTCCGGCCTCAATAGCAAGTTTGCTGCCTGTTGCATCGAATACAGTGTGCGCAAGATCTCCATTGGTATATTCTTTTATTTTTTCCATGGGTGCATGCAATGCATTAACTACTACATCCGCCTGAAATTGTTCACTCACTATATTCAGCCGATGGTCATTGATGTCAACGACGATGACAGTAGCACCGATGTACTTCGCAAACTGGATTATGCCGATACCAATGGGGCCGCAGCCCATCACAACGATCGTATCTCCTTTCTTCGTTCCTGCCCTTCGCACTGCATGGGCACCGATAGCAAGGGGCTCGACTATGGCGATTTCTTCCAAAGAAAGATCATTCGCAGGCAAAAGTAATCGTGTGGGAAGCAAGATTATCTCCTGCATACCACCATCGACATGGACACCAAATACTTTTAAGTCCTGGCAACAATTTGATTTTCCGGCTTTGCAGGCGACACACACCCCGCAATTGATGTAGGGCATGATGACCACCTTATCGCCCGTTTTTAATTGTGATTGATTTGATCCGACTTCAAGAACTTCTGCTGCCAGCTCATGACCTAATATCCGGGGATAGGAGAAGAAAGGTTGATTTCCTTTATAAGCATGGAGGTCCGTACCGCAAATCCCCACGCGCTTAACACGCAATAGCGTATTCCCATCAGTAAGGATAGGTGCGTCCTTTGACTGGACGGAAAAATGGCCTGGATTATCGCACACGATGTATTTCATTTTTTGCTTAGTTTTAGCGGTTGAACAAAAGTATTGATTCATACTAAACGGAAAAATCTGTGGCTACTAAAAGCGTCGTTTCTAAAGAGAATCTTTTCCCTTTCATGCTGATCACTGCATGTTTCTCCCTTTGGGGTTTTGCCAATGACATCACCAATCCCATGGTTGCTGCTTTTGAGAAAATATTCCTTACAGGAACGACTGAAGCCACGTTGGTGCAACTGGCTTTTTATGGTGGCTATGGTGTTATGGCCTTTCCGGCGGCCTTGTTTATCAGGAAATATACCTATAAGAAAGGTATCCTGGTGGGGCTTGCGCTGTATGCCGTAGGTGGGTTCTTGTTCATACCCGCCAGCGCTATCGGTGAGTTTTATCCTTTTCTGCTGGCCTACTTTATCCTTACCTGTGGATTAGCATTCCTGGAAACAAGTGCAAATCCTTACATTTTATCGATGGGTGATCCGGAGACTGCGACGCGCAGATTGAATCTAGCGCAGTCCTTTAATCCAATGGGATCTCTTCTGGGGATGTTTGTGGCCTCCAATTTTATCCTGGCCAATATGGACGGCCGGAGTAAAAGCGCCAGGGCTTTATTATCTCCGGAAGAATTTGCGCTTGTAAAAAATCATGACCTTGACATTGTCAGTGGTCCCTACATCGTTATTGGCATCGTACTGCTGGTTTTCCTTGTTATTCTCTTACTCAAGAAAATGCCTGAGAGCCATTCTCCCAAGGGTATGGATATCAGCCTCAGCGCCACGTTCAAAAGGTTAATTGAAAAGAAGAATTATTTGGAGGGTGTACTGGCCCAAACGTTTTACGTGGGTGCCCAGATTATGTGCTGGACCTTCATTATCCATTATGGCACGGAAGTTTTTGTTGCACAGGGTATGGAGGAGAAAGAAGCACAAATTTTATCACAGCAATACAATATCGTAGCCATGGTCTTGTTCTGCTCCAGCAGATTTATATGCACGTTTTTATTAAAGTATATCCGGCCGAGTGTACTGTTAATGTATCTGGCACTTGGGGGTGGATTGTTGACCCTAGGCTGCATTTTTATCGGTGGTATTTACGGATTGTACTGCCTTGTTGGAATTTCGGTATGCATGTCGCTGATGTTTCCCACGATTTATGGCATCGCGTTGACGAACATTACCGGAGATGATGCAAAAATTGCGGCTGCCGGGTTGATCATGGCGATTGTCGGCGGAACATTCCTTCCGTTGCTGCAGGCTTCCATCATTGATGGCTGGTCTTTTGACTATCTTTCAGGGCCCAGGGCATCTTTTATCTTACCTTTTTTGTGCTTTCTATTTATAGCGTATTACGGAAAGCGGTCTGGCGACAGAACAACTATGGGCCTGGACACCGGCCGTGCTTGAAGAGGTCGTAAATAGTGTGTGATAAAACCGGTACTGCCCGGGACATTGAGGCTAAAATGCTTCGGCAAAGTTTAGATAAAGACCGCTGATACCACCTGGGCCAAACCCCATGTCAACACGGAGGTTAATATTATTATCACCGTCTACCTGAATGCGAAGACCGCCACCATAGGAAAGCCAAAAACCATTACCATCAAAATTCAGATTCTTATACGCATCGGCTACACGGCCGGTGCCCACCCAGCCGACAACGCCGAAAACTTTCCAGATAGGCATGCGGTATTCAACCTGCGTATCGAAAAGGACTTTATCGCGCAGCGCACCCTTATAATACCCGCGCATTCTGTCTTCTCCGCCAAGCATGGAGAGATCATAAAACGGAACATCACCTTGGGTATAGTTGGTAGCGGCCTGGACTGCAATAACATGCTTGTGCCATGGGTTAAAATACTTGCGCGCATCTATTGCCAGCGCACCAAATTGATACGTACTGCCGAGAAAGTTCGGATAGAATATAAAGTTGGCCAGTAAAAAGGCACCCTGGCTGGGATTGTATCGGTTATCCCTGCTATCCAGTGCTACAGCGAGACCGATGCCAACATCCGTTCCGCCGCTTAGTCCGGCTACATTATCTTCTATTAAGAAGCTGTTTGAATCAGCCTTGATGCCGAAATAATTTGCAATATCTATACCAATACCCACGTAGAGACTGTTTTTCACCTGCATCAGTCCTATCGAAGAGAATTTTATGCGATTGCTAATGACCTGCTCAACGTCATCTCTTGATACCTCGTTGCCAATACCCAGCATATATTCCGGTTGTTTTTTATAGTTGAAAAAACTGAGGATCATGTATTTGTTCTCCTTTAGAATTAAGTCGTTTGAGACTGACACATTTACCCTGCCCTTGGTGGAAAACGTTGCTACTTCTGATATTTTGGAAGGTTTGGAAATTGTATCCTTCTTCACCGGATGAAAAGCATTAAATTTGGCTAACCCAAAAGTATTGCCTGCCTCAGTTGAATACGATATAATGGGAACAGGAATTACCTTGAAAAGTGCCTGTGCTTTTTTATTGAAACTGTCAAATTTAGACAGGCTATCTTCTGGCGCAGGGCTAGACTGGCCAATAGCCTGGATTGATCCGAGCAACGTGAGCAAGACGATAAGAAGCTTTCTTTTTTTCAATTTGTGCTGACACGGATTTTGTCTGCGCCGGAAGGCTAAATCTAGGAAAAACATTGTTATAAATCGAAAAGCATTTTTTTTCATTTTGTTCAACATTTTTTCCAGAGAACCACACCTGGAACATCAAGATCGCAATAGGAAACAATAATAGGGAAAATCATTCTTGGCAGTAAATACGCGCTAAACACTTAATCAATGTGCATAGGTATAGTTGATCAAGTTTTATTATTTGCATTACGCCGTTGGCAATAAATAGGAAACAAGTTGGTCGTAGTTTCTACAGGCAAAATAAAAAGGCTGCACGCCAGCAGCGGAGAAAACAGGGATACTTGTCTTCTTCGCCGATAGGGTTGTATTATCTCGTATTGCCACCTGGCCATTGTGTAGGCGCAATTGTGCTTCCTGGCAATGGATTAGGCGCTTTATTTGGACTTTGGTGCTGGTTTCACCGGAAACTGGCTCATGATTGCAGCTACCGCTTGCTTTATTCGTGCTTCCCGATTGGAAGTATTTTCACTCAAGGTCTTTTTCCCTATTCCCTGCCAGATATGTTTTTTCTCTTTGGCATCAAATACATCGACAATAAGCGTTCCTTCCAGGTAATCATTTTGCTGTACCTGTGTTGAGCTGGTCCCCATTCCCATCCCCATTCCACCATATCCGCCATATCCGTATCGGGGTCCGTACATACCACCGTACATGCCGCCACCATAATGATTTGTATAGGCTGTATAGCTGGTTTTCTGGTCAACCACAATAAACAACGACACGACCGCGTCACCATCTTCTTTCTGTAAGACCCACCCGCGTTTGGCAAATTCGTCACCAAATGCAGTTTCTATGCGGTCTTTGTCAAATTGGTTCAACACCTTGTCGCTTTCATCAGTCCAACCGTAATACATAAAGGTTTTATACTTGGAAAAGTCGACAGTTTTGTCATAGTCGGACGTGACCTGAATACCGGAGCACCCACCGGCAAGAAGCAATACTAAAAGGCTGTAAAGGATGTTTTTCATAGGTTCAAATATTTGTTGCAAAGTTAGGATTTTTTTTGAGTTTGGCAGCCAAAGAAGCAATTCAAGTCATTTCTTGTTTTCTAAACCTATTCTTCAGCATTTCTAAGCCGATTGTCATTCATTCATTCATTCATTCATGTATTTTACTATGACAACTTGCGCGTGCTTGTGCCCGCTACTTCTTCTTTGTTGATGCCTTTGCCTTCTTGTTAAACTTCAGGGCAAGTTCAATCCAGTAATTAAGATCTTTCTTGCCTTTGGTCCCTTCCGGGCTTACGAATACAAAGCCTTTCATTGGCCTGCCGGTGAAGTCCATTTCGCGACACCCTTTTCGTTCCAGCGCTTGTTCATATTCTGCGGGATCAATACGTACCATGATATCATCATTCAAGATACCCACACACATTTTATCGTTCACCATAAAGGTCAGGCCACCCATCATTTTCTTTTCTTCTACTTTACGGATGGCAGCAAGTTCCTCCCGGATTCTATCTGCCGTTTTCTCATTGTATGGCATAGCAGGTTTCGTTTCGTTGATGTGGAAAAATCGCAAAAATTACCAGGTGATGTAATTACCAGCGTATCATTAAAGATAAGGCATTGTCTGATAATTGAAAAGCAGGAACTTTGTTCGTCGGTTCTTCGTTGTTGAGGCCTCCTTCCCAGGCATGATTTTGAGATGCCCCGGTGTTTGTAGCTGCATTCCTGTTTTTTAATCCCTATCCCATGAGGCCTCGCTGAATGATTATCGTATAAGACATGGTTTTAATGTTTTTACCAACATGCTCGCAAATTGGGCACTATACAGGGGTTGTTTGTATAATCGGTAAATTTATTCTACAATTTTTCCGTAAGAAATGTCCCCTGTTGATATTTCAATTCGTCTACAGTGTAATTCTTATATGAGAACTAACCCTTAAATAATATGGCTAAGACAATCACCCAACGCGTTTTATTTAGAAACATATCACCGAAGAAACTCTATGACATGTTTCTCAATGCAAAACACCATGGCGCCATTACCGGAGGCGCTGCAAAAATTACCCCTAGATCGGGGACTGCATTTTCGGTGCATAATGGATACGTTACAGGAAAGAATCTGCAGCTGGTAGATGGCAGATTGATCGTACAATCGTGGTTCGGATCTGACTGGAGCAAGGGCGAAACGGACTCCACGTTCATACTGTATTTTCAGCGGGCGGGCAAGGATACTGTCATTTACATGACACACGCCAATATTCCGGATGAGCATGTCGAGGCGATTAGAAAGGGCTGGATTGCCTATTATTGGAAGCCATGGAAGCAATATCTGGCTTCGAAATGAATTGAAATGAAGAATACAGCTCACGCTGATCGTGTAACCTTTAAACATAAATCGTATGAAAGAATTCTTATTTTTATTCAGAGGCGGCGACGCCGGCACCTTGCAGCAATCACCCGAAAAATGGCAAGCCCACATGCAGAAATGGGCGCAATGGATGGGTGATTTGTCCACCAAGGGAAAACTTGTTGGTGCCCAGCCGTTGGCGCAGACGGGAAAGATAGTAACAGGAAACAAGAAAACAGTAACGGATGGACCGTTTATGGAAGGTAAAGAAATGGTTGGAGGGTATCTGATGTGCAAAGCAGATGGCTACGATGAGGCGGTTGAAATTTCCAAAGGTTGTCCTATACTTGAATTTGATGATGGGATTGTGGAGGTGAGAGAGATTCAGGAACTCAAAATGTAAACAGGGTCATTGCTGTAACGACATTTTGATTTCATTATCGAACAGCTTGGCAGTTTACCTCCGATCCAGATCAGGCACTTTGACGCAGATGATATTTCGATCACGGTGCGCCTCCAATACCCGAATAGGTTGATTTCAAGGGTAATAGATATGCGGTAAGTTTGTCCCGACACGTCGGTGCGAACTTACCTTTATATGGACAGCTTAACTTCAAGCTGCGATTAAACTGCGGCACTGCGCAAGAACCAGAAAAGGTTAACCCAGCCGCAGCTCGGAATAGCACACCACGTCGGGTACTGCTAGCGTAGTAAGCTCATAGACAAAGGATAAACTGACAATAAGCAGATATTTTAGATTCAATTTTCAATTACGCATCCAAAAAATTGCCTTCGGCTCAGGATAATATTAACCAACTCACTGACCATCTTTTTCGGCATGAAGCAGGGAAGATGGTTGCCGTTTTGACGCGGATCTTTGGATGGCAAAACCTGGAGCTTGCAGAAGATGTTGTCCAGGAAGCTTTTGGAAAGGCACTCCAGGATTGGCGATTCAAAGTGCCGGATAGACCTTCTGCCTGGCTGATGCAAACAGCAAAAAACAGGGCCATCGATATTGTCAGACGACAACGTTATCAGAGAGAATTTGCGGAAGAAAATGCCGCACTCCTGAAATCAGAGTACACGGCGGCACCTATTATTGAAAACCTGTTCATGGAACACGAGATTCAGGACAGCCAGCTGCGAATGATATTTGCTTGTTGTCATCCTGCGCTGTCGGAAGCTGATCAGATTGCCCTTACGCTGAAGACTTGCTCCGGGCTTGGTGTACAGGAAATCGCATCTGCATTACTTTCTAATAATGAGGTGATAAAGAAGCGATTGCAGCGCGCGCGGAATTTTGTTACAGCGAAAGGGATCGATTTCAATATCCCAACGGGAAACGAACTAAAAAAGAGACGAGATGTAGTTTTGCATACCATATACCTTATTTTTAATGAAGGCTATAATTCCTCCAACAAGGGAGATTTGATTCGCAAAGATCTTTGTGAGGAAGCTATTCGGCTTGCAATTTTACTGACAGAAAACAAATATACGGATCATCCCAATTGTGCTGCATTGATTGCTTTGCTAAGCCTCCTGGCATCCCGGTTTGAAGCAAGACTCGATGAAAACGGAGAAATAGTTTTGCTACAGGATCAAGATCGAAATAAATGGAACCATGAATTGATAAATTTTGGTTTACGCTATCTTGAAAAATCTATTGGAGGAGGGGAAGTATGTCAATATCATCTTGAAGCGGCTATTGTCGCCGAACATTCGACAGCTGTGAATTTTGGGGAGACCAATTGGGTACGAATATTGTCCTTGTATGATCTGTTGTTGCAAATGAATTCGTCTCCGGTTGTGTCGCTTAATCGGGCCATCGTGGTTGGTAAGGTACACGGCCCCCAGAAGGCAATTGAAATAATTCATGCTATTCCGGAGATTGATAAATTGATCAAATCACAATATCTGTTTCCAGCTATACTTGGTGAATTGTATCTTCAACTTGGCGACAAGGGACACAGCAAAGAATTCCTAACGCTGGCGATAGAACTTACTCATTCGCTATCAGAGAAGCAGTTACTGGTGAAGAAGATTCAATTGCTGACTGCTTAATTTAATCTTATTGACTGCTTGATATGGCAACAGGGGATCACCGCCTGCAATTGATTGGTAGGTCCGCCAGGGGATCACATTCTTTACTGGAGTTCGGCCTTTCCAAATAAAACCGAAAACTGTTCGCACCAGATCAGTACAAATCTATAGGCAGTAAGGTCAGGCATCCCGGCAACCGGATAAGACTGTTTACCCATTGTTGACTTAAGTGGGCCGAGATTGATGTAATCCGTCGCGTTTGGGTCTGTGCTTAAGTAAACTTTAAGGTCAGGCCCATTTTGTGTCGAAAATGGGTCCAGCACAATTGTCTTGCTACCGCCGTTGTCATAAGCAGTCGCAGTCCCACTCACTGTATGCGCATTACCCATCATAACACCGGTGCTGAGCAACGTAGCTTGTGCTGGCTCAAAAGTATCATCCACCGGTGCTGTTGGTGTATTCATTTCTTCATTGTTACAGCCATACGCCATTAGCAGGACAAACATTACGAATATTTTTTTCATATATGCTACAGTTTAAAGGAAACGCCTGCGCTAAACAATAAGGACTTATTCCGAAACCGGTCGTTGGGTTCCGGAAACTGTTGGACTTCCGTGTCGGTCGTATACTCAGAGAAAAGGAATTGAATGCCGCCTTTTATTCCCCATTTTTCACTTAGCAAATACCGGGCAAAGAACTGTGAATTGAGACTTCCTCTATCGTTGTCACTTATCAGCAGCAGATTGAATGAAGTCGGACTTGCGCCTTCCATTTTTCCCTGGGTTCCGTTTATATAATTGCCCGTTACACTTTTACCAAACGAGAACCCAATCAGATCAATGTTAAAACGGACCATGAGTCTTTCAGAAAGATTGTAGCCTAAGGTTAGAAAAAGATTAAGAGAATTTAGCTGGGCGGATTTTACCAAAAAAGTATCCATATTGGCTTCAATATTTTCTTTGAAGATAACGCCAGGTCCGGTGCTGCCAGAGGTGAGTTTTGCAGGCGCCGTAACAAAATACTGGTTCTTGCCCAGGTAGGCATTGAACCTTCCGCCAAAACCAATGATGATCTTTCGCTTCTGGCCAAGGCCTTTGTCAATGTTTAACGATACTACTAGCGTTCCCTCAGTGTTCCCAGCACCAAAGTCTAAATCAGTAAACTTATGGACGGATGTTGTCCCCTGGGCCTGACTCGCCAGTTCTGTTACGCACATCACAGTTACAGCAAGCAATAAAATTCGCAGTCTCAACATGTTTTATATTATTCGTAATTATCCCTGATCACCGAAAATCCAAAAGGAATCGCGTGCAAAATAACCTAAATGGTGGCGCTAATTTGTCGTGTCCGATACAATTCGGTGGAGAATGAAAAAAAGCGAACTGCTGTTCCTGTCCCTGCCAACAGAATAGTTTTTTGAATTTCGACTACATCCTATAACTTGTTCACCGGAATTGAGCATAACATATACTGGGAATCTTTGTTACATCAGCAAACAGGTTTTTTGATAGGTAATTGAAAAAATATTTCCGGATGAGCACCGTGAGCAGTTATTTAAAGCAGATGCCCCGTTGGGCTAAAATTTCCGGGATTTTCTTAATCCTTGTTTTTATACTCCTTACAATAGGTAATCGGCTAGCGAGGAATTATATCCAAAATAATGGTGAAGCGTGGATTGGCAGAAAATTAGCACTTGGATCTGTACGGATTAACCCATTAAACTTCTCTTTTGCCTTACACGATTTGAAAGTATATGAAAAGGATTCAGATACTGTCTTTTTCTCTTTTGATCGGTTTTACGCGAACATTTCTCCGTTTGCCTATCTCTTTAATAAGCGCCTAGTCATTACGGAAATGGAATTGACGGCACCGCAGGTCCGAATCGTGATGAACAAGAATTCATTTAATTTTGACGATCTTCTGCAGCGATTTGTAAAATCGAGCGATTCAACCGTGCGGGAGCAAGAACCGACACAAGCGCCAATTCGATTTGCAATCGAAGATGTTTCACTCACAAATGGTGCCGTGGATTTTATGAACGAGACATTTGGCGGTGCACTGAGCCTTGACTCTATTTTTCTGCGATGTCCAGCGGTTTCGGCTGATCAGCTCGTAATAAATTTTGATCTTGGCGTCAGAGTTTCTTCCGGCGGCACACTGAATTTTAGTGGAAATTTTGACCAGGATAACTTAGCATATGCTATCGCCATTAATGGACATTCCGTAAATGTCGGATTTCTCTTGCCCTTTGTTGACAAGGTAATGTATGTTTCAGGGCTAACAGGATTGATTGACACACAGCTGAATGTTGGCGGGGATTTAAAGAATGCAGTATCGGAAGCAGAAGGATTTGTGCGTCTTTCAGGATTTCAGCTGCTGGATACGATTGGCAAACCGTCTGTAGGCCTGGACAAATTTGAACTTCAGATTGATACAATTAGTGCAATTGAACGGATGTATTCCTTCAGCAAAGTTAGTATCGGGAGACCATTTCTTCGTTTTGATCTTACAGCGGCGGGAAACAATCTGATTAGGAATACGGCTACCCGGAAGGATTCAGCATCAATGCCGTCCGATTCGCTCCATGTTGCCGAGGCAGGTGATGGTCAGGTAGATGAATATTTGAGTTTCTTCAAGTTACTCAATGATTATTTTTACACGCTGGGGAAGGCCTATGCAATCAATTTCTACTCGCTGGACAGCCTGATTCTGGACAATGGAAATATTGAATTCAATGACTATACACTCAATACGCAGTTCCATTTTCTCTTTGAGGATCTCAACATTACAGCAGCAAATGTTCGCTCAGATATGGATTCGATTTTGGTTGATTTGCACTCCGCGCTTAACAAATCTGGTATTCTGGAGGGGCGTGTATTGCTTAAGCCAAAGCAGGTAGGTGATATGTACATGCACTACACGCTGAACGGGTTAAAGATTAGCGATTTTTCGCCCTATTCAGAATACTATGTTGCACATCCATTTTGGGACGGTGTTGTCTTTTTTGAGAGCACCAGCGAAGTGAAGGATCAGAATCTGGACAGTGACAACAGGCTTGTAATAAGGAATCTTGAAGTCGGAGACAAATTGAAGCACCAAACGCCGCTTGATTTGCCCCTTAAGCTGGCGGTGTCCTTATTAAAAGATGTACACGGAAATGTAGACCTCAGGGTTCCCTTGAAAGGAAATGTGAACGATCCCAAATTCAGGATTATGCCAGTTGTGCTCAAGATTTTTAAAGACCTGATCATAAAGGCGGTAGCCTCACCGTATAAACTGTTGGCATCAACTTTTAATGCAGATGAAGATGACCTGCGGGATATCAAGTATGATTATCTCCAGTTCAATTTGCGCGGCAGGCAGACAAAGGCACTAAATCTATTAGCCCGTATATTGAACCAGAAAAAGGATATGAAGGTTGAACTCATTCACTTGAGCAATCCGCAATGGGAAGTTGATCAATATGCCTTATTTGAAGCAAAGAGAATGTACTATGCCGAAAAGAACAACAAGTCAGTATTGAGTTTTGACGATTCAGTAGCGATTGACGGCATTCAAAGGCTTGATACGGCGTTTAATACCTTCCTCAAAGAACGGGTGAGGACAGCTTCATCAGCGGAAGTTGAACAGTTGGCGATTCAATTGGTAGGAATGGAGAAGACCCATCAGCTGCTCATGGAGGTTGAAACAAAACGGAAAAGCATAGCGGAGGAATATCTTGCTGCCAAAATTGAAGATCATTCGCGTTTTACCATCATTGATGCAACTGCTGAGGATGCGGCCAACCACCGTGAACGTCCAAAACTAGTGGTTCTGTTTTCAGTATCTTCGTCAGAGCCTCTTCAATAAGATTAGCCTGTTTAATATTGGATATCTATAAGTATTATTAGCGAAATGAAAAATATAATCATTCTATTTCTTCTTCTCATGAGCAATATTGGAGCAGTTTATGCCCAGGATTCGCTCAGCCTTAAGAACAATGACCAGCTGGTTGGAGAGGTAAAAAGTATGGATCGTGGCGTGCTTACGATTGAAACAGATTACAGTAAGAGTGATTTCAAAGTCGAATGGGATGAAGTGAAATGGATTAGCACAACGTCTACTTTTTTGGTAACCCTTTCAGATGGTAGCCGACTCGCTGGAAGAATTCAAATGGCCGATTCGGCCAAAGTGTCTATCCTAACGGAGGATGGCCCGAGCAATGAGCATACATTTGATGAAATTGTCTATATGAATTCAGTGAACAAGGGTTTTTGGGATCAGTTATCTGCTTCGATAAGTTTGGGGTATAGTGTTACAAAGGCAGGGAATCTGCGACAATTCACGTCGCGCTCTAATATAGGATACAGGACAAAGCGATGGGTGGCCGATGCGTCCTACAACGGACTACAATCAAATCAGGACAACGTTGAGCCTATACAACGAAAGGATGGTGGTCTTACATTTAATCTATTTTTGCCGAAGGATTGGTACTTCCCGGTTTCAGCAACTTTTTTATCAAATACCGAACAGAAAATTGACCTCCGACTTCTCGGGAAGGTGGGTATAGGTAAATATTTAATTCACAGTAACAATGCATATTGGGGAGTCTCGGTTGGTGTGAATGGTAACGTCGAATATTTTAGTGATGATTCGCCTGACAAGAGTAGCATGGAAGGATTTGTTGGCACTGAACTTAATTTATTTGATGTAGGCGATCTAAGTCTGCTGACAAAAGTAATACTGTATCCGAGTATTACGGAATCTGGCCGCTTGCGATCCGATCTTTCACTGGATACCAAATATGACCTTCCGTTGGATTTTTACATTCAATTGGGTTTTACTATGAATTATGATAACCGGGCCACTGAGGGAGCGCCGTCCACCGATTATGTCTTTCAGACAACATTCGGATGGAAGTGGTAGAAGCGGGCTAAGGAGAAATCCCAGGTGATGGCGTGGCAGTGTGATAACAGGAGTTTTCTATTCGGCGGGAAAGCACAGATAAATGTTTCAACGTTTTAAGTTACTTTTTATGAGACTTCGGCTGAACTTTCTTTTCTGCTTTCATGATCCAGGATTGATTTTATTCCATTCAACGGTATAATTACCCACTCAGGACGATTGCGGAGCTCATAGTCCAGTTCGTAAAGCAGTTTCTCTAATAAAAAGGTTGTCATTAGCGTTTCCATTTCTTCCTTCGATTTTGGAACAAAACCTGTTCCTGCTGCAGCCTCGATATAAGCATCTAAGAAAATACGACTTACGAAGCGATGCCACCTTTCCATTACGGGCATCAACTTCTTAATCTCTTCTTGTGGGATTTGATCATCGAGCAGTAGGTTGGCATATGCAGCACTGTGGAAAGAACGTATCATGGAGGCCACATCGCGCAAGGGAGAGCGCTTCAGACGTCTCTCCGTATAGGTGCGGTTTGGCTCACCTTCAAAATTCGTAATCACGAAATCTTTCCCGGTAAACAATATTTGCTCCAGATTATAATCACCGTGTATTCGAATCTTCACAACGTTAATCTTATGCTTATAGATATTTTTTAGAATTCGCAGGATATCCGGTGTCATGCTACGGATGTTCTCTGCGTCTTTTCTGACTTCAGG
>JAOUDZ010000110.1 GCA_029858965.1 Cyclobacteriaceae bacterium | reverse complement strand
TGACCATGATTTTTACCTTCAATACAAGTTCATCCATTTCCACATTAACGCCCTCCTCAACAGAAGGTTTTACAAGCAGGCCCAGTGCCTGTGTTTCGGTTTTAATATAGTCGCTGAATTCTGCTAATGCCGAATTCACCGTTTCAGAGTCTTGTGCTACTTCGATTCGTATTTTGTCCAGGACTTCCATTCCCATTTCCTTGCGAAGATTTTGAATACGGTTCACAAAGTCCCGGGCAATGCCTTCCTTTTTTAGCGCTTCCGTAATGGTGATATCCAGCGCAACGGTGATTGTACCATCTGTTGCTACTGCCCAACCCGGGATGTCCTCCGAAGAAATCAAAACATCGTCCAGAACAAGATCAAAACCACCTTTTGAAAGCCTGCCTTCCTTTTCAAGAATGTTGATTTCGTTTTTTTCAAGCGAGCCGATGAGGCCCGTTACCTCCTTCATCCGGGGACCATATTGTTTGCCGAGTTTAGCAAAATTTGGTTTCACTTTCTTTACCAATACTCCGGAGGCATCGTCAATGTATTGAATAGCCTTTACGTTAACTTCCGCCAGGATTATTTCTTCAACAGATTTGATATGGTTGGCGTACGACTCGTCCAGCACAGGCAACAATATTTTCTGAAGTGGCGTGCGCACTTTAATCTTACTGTTTTTTCGGATAGAGTGAACAAGGGAACAAATGCGTTGCGCATAATCCATGGACTGCTCGAGCGAAGTATCGATCCGGTTTTGCTCTGGTTTCGTGAGGTCTGTCAGGTGCGCAGAAACGTGACGCAAAGGCGTTCTATTCGCGATGGCCTTCTCACGGATGTTGTCTGTAAGATTTTTGTATAGCCATTCAGCGTAAAATGGAGCAATCGGCGATATGAGCTGAGCCGTGACGAGTAAACACTCATACAGTGTATCGTAGGCAGCTTTTTTGTCGGCTGACATTTCGCCTTTCCAGAAACGCTTCCGATTTAAGCGTACGTACCAGTTTGAAAGTTGATCATTGACAAATTCCTGAACAGCCCGGGCAGCGCGGGTAGGTTCATAATCTTCGTAAGCCTTTGTAACTTCAATGATTAGCGATTGAAGTTTTGAAATAATCCAACGATCAAGGTTACTTAATTGCTGATGCGGCGTTGTGCTTAACTCATCCTTCACAAAGGCATCAATGTTGGCATAAAGGGCAAAGAAAGAATAGGTATTTTGTAGTGTTCCGAAAAATCTCCGTTGCACTTCAACAATGCCATCAGCGTCGAATTTCAGGTTATCCCAGGGGTTTGAGTTTTCGATCATGTACCAACGTACAAGATCTGGTCCATACTGTGAAAGCGCCTCAAATGGATTCACAACATTTCCCTTGCGTTTGGACATTTTGTTGCCGCTCTTGTCAAGCACCAGGCCATTTGAAATTACATTCTTGAAGGCAACACTATCGCACAGCATGACAGCTATAGCATGCAGCGTGAAGAACCAACCTCTTGTCTGGTCTACACCTTCGGCAATAAAATCAGCGGGATAATTTTCATTGAAGAGATCTTTGTTTTCAAAAGGATAGTGCCACTGCGCATACGGCATAGCGCCGGAGTCAAACCAGACATCAATCAGATCCGGTTCCCTGTACATTGCCTGGCCTGAAGCGCTCACCAACACCACATCATCTACATAGGGCCTGTGCAGGTCAAAATCAGCCGGCAGCGGGGATTTCATGAATCCGGCTTTCATTGATTTTTCAACCTCATCGTTAAGCTCTTTTATTGAGCCGATGCATATTTCTTCATGTCCTTCTTTGGACCTCCATATTGGCAAGGGTGTCCCCCAATATCTCGAGCGTGATAAATTCCAATCAACCAGATTTTCCAACCAGTTGCCGAAGCGCCCGGTTCCGGTTGATTCAGGTTTCCAGTTAATGGTTTTGTTTAATTCTACCATCCGATCTTTCAAGGCTGTTGTCTTGATAAACCAGGCATCCAGCGGGTAATACAATACTGGTTTATCGGTACGCCACGAATGCGGATAGGTGTGTTCGTATTTCTCGACCTTGAAGGCCTTGTTTTCCTCCTTAAGAATAATTGAGATGATTACGTCCGTGTTCTTGTAGTCGGCGTTGCTCTCATCTTCATCGGTATAATTCTTTACATAGAAATCGTCAGCCTGCAGGGGTTTATGCGTTTTGATATTAAACCTTGTAACACCTTCTTTAAGTTTTTCACCAATCTCTGTGATAAACTTCCCCTTCTTATCCACTGTGGGGACTTCATTTCCAGCTTCATCTTTTATGGTAATCGGAGGTATGCCATATTGTTTTGCGATTCGGAAGTCGTCGGCGCCAAAAGTTGGCGAAGCATGAACGACGCCTGTGCCATCTTCCGTGGTAACGAAATCACCTGCAACAACCTGGAAGGCCTTATCAGTATCGTACAAGGGCTGAACATACGGCATGAGTTGTTCATAGCGTACCCCAACGAGTTCTTTCCCGGTCAGCGTTTTGACGAGTTGGTATGGTATGGCTTTACTGCCGGGTTTGTAATCCTGAATTTTTAAGTCTTTATTCTTGTCCGGAAAATATTTTCCGAACAGATCCTTGGCCAGGATTACACTGATTGGTTTGAAGGTGTAGGGATTGTAGGTATTGACTAAAACATATTCTATTTTCTCGCCAACTACCAGCGCTGTGTTCGAGGGAAGCGTCCATGGTGTAGTTGTCCAGGCAAGCATGAACAAGTCACCAATTGTATTTGTGAATAGGAATTCAGCCTGTGGATTTCTGATCACCTTAAATTGCGCCACGACAGAAGTATCTTTAACGTCTTTGTAGCACCCTGGCTGATTTAGTTCGTGAGAACTTAAACCAGTGCCATCCGAAGGGGAGTACGGTTGGATGGTATAGCCTTTGTATAGAAGACCCTTGTTATAAAACTGTTTGAGAATCCACCATAGTGTTTCAATGTATTCTCGTTTATATGTAATATAAGGATTGTCGAGGTCGACCCAGTAGCCCATCTTCAATGTAAGATCATCCCACTGATCTTTATACAACATTACTGTTTCTCGGCACTTATTATTGTACTCTTCGATTGTGATATTTTTCCCTATGTCATCCTTGGTGATGCCCAACTGCTTCTCCACCTGCAGTTCCACAGGCAGGCCGTGCGTATCCCACCCCCCCTTTCGCTTTACCTGAAAGCCCTGAAGTGTTTTGAACCTGCAAAAGACGTCCTTAACCGTTCGCCCCATGACGTGGTGAATACCGGGCGTTCCGTTTGCTGAAGGTGGTCCCTCGTAAAAAGTAAAGGAGGGAGACCCGGCACGATTTGTTACAGATTTTTCAAAAATCTTTTCTTTTTCCCAAAATTCCAGGATTTCGGCTGCGATTTGGGCAAAATTGAGGGATTTATACTCTTTGTACTTACCGGCCATTTTACGATGCGAGGAACTGTTTACGGAACACGATTCTATTTATTAGGCCGCAAAGATATTTGTTATTTGCGATTTAAGGGACACGTTTTTTGATTGAAAATGATCGAATTTATCGGTGATTGTCCTGCTTTTCGATAGGAAGCAGAAAAATCACGCTCTCAGGTGCAAAACCGCACTTTTGTAGTGAGGCTGATGCTCGGGCAGCAGATCTGCATCAATTTGAGTAGGCCGTAGTCCGATGTCTGAAAACTTACTCAGCAGCAGGATGCTTGTTGTGAATCTTGATCTTGCTAAGATCAATTTCTTCATCCTCTTGTTCTCCATAAAAACTGGAGTCGAAGTCATCAATGAGCAGGTGTCCTTCCTTGCGTTTCTTTGATTTATCAAAAGTCATGATTAACGCTGGTAACAGGATAAGATTGGTGAACATGGAAATCACCAGCGTTATTGAAGTGAGGATACCAAGCGCAATCGTGCCACCAAAAGAGGAGAAAGCAAAAATTATAAATCCGGCGAAGAGCACAATAGATGTGTACATGATGCTCTTGCCGGTCTCCAGAATACTTTCGCTCACCGCCAGGGGTATGAAAAAATTATTAGACAAAATTTCCTGCCTGTATTTGGCAAGGAAGCGAATTGAATTGTCAACAGATATGCCAAACGTTATGCTAAATATCAACGCCGTACTAGCTTTTAATGGAATATGAAAAAATCCCATTAATCCTGCGGTAATCATTAAAGCCAGCAAGTTCGGAATGAGTGAAATGATAATCATTCTGACATTCGCAAATAGTATTGCCATGGAAAGGGTAATCAGCAATAAGGCCAACAATAAGCTCTCTTGGAGGTTAGCCACGAGGAACTTATTTCCCTTGATAAATATTTTGGTGGAGCCCGTAATAGCGGTGATGACCGAGTCTTTTTCCGTAGAAATAAATGTGGCTTTCATGCGAGGCTCAATTACGCCGTGCACCAGGGAGTCTAGCCTTGTTGAACCGATATCTTCAATTTGGCAGGATATTCGCATCTTAGTGAAGGTGGAATCGACAAAGGATTTAAATAATCCGCTGTTGTCAGTTTGGCCTTTCATATACCGTAAAATAAATGCGCCTTCTGTTTTGGAAGGCAAAGCATATTTTTCAGGATTCCCATTGTAAAATGCCTGTTTGGAGGCCTTTATAAAACTCAGTACGGAGAGCGGTTTTGACATGACCGTAATGGAGTCCAGAAAGTTTTCAAACGCTTCGACTTTTTCAAGATTTTTTACATCCAGAATGGGTCTTCTCTTTTTAGTTCTAAACTCAACCATTATCTCCAGTGGTAGAAAGCCACTGAAATTAGCTTCAAAGAATTTAAGATCTTTTTTTACCTGGCTTTGTTCTGGCACGTCGTCTATCATGTAAGAGACAGATTTGAGTTTGGAAATACCATACAGTGCAAGAAGTGCTGTTACAATTGAGGTTACGTATATCCAACGTCGCCGCCGATGAACCATTACGTCAACTATTCGCAGAAACGCCCCCATGATGGGGAAGTTTAAATGGCGCAAATGCTTTTCTGAAGGAACAGGTAGCCAATAGAAGACGCTGGGAATCATTATCAGACTCACCAGGAACAGTGCCATAATATTAATTCCGGCTACAATGCCAAATTCCCGCAGGATTGTAATGTCTGTTGAAAGTAAAGTTAAAAAGCCAATTGCAACCGTTAGGTTGGTAAGGAACATGGCGAGCCCCATTTTACGAACTACACCTGAGATTGCTTCTATTTTGTTTTTTGTTCTTGCGAATTCGAGGTGGTACTTGTTCAAAAGGTAGATCGCATTGGTAACACCGATGGTAACTACAACCGGAGGTATTAGTCCGCTCAGGAGCGTAATCTTATAGCCAAAAAGTACGATCGTTCCCATAACCCAAATGACCAAAATGCCGATAATGATCATGGAGAAAAGTACTGCCCGAAACGAACGGAAGAAAACAAACATGATTAGGCCCGTTACTACCGCGGAAGCAATAAGAAAAATATTCATTTCCCTTTTCAACGCATTAGCAACAACGGTTCGGATAAATGGCAATCCAGCGTACCGAAGTTGAATGTTTGTCTTTTGCTCGAATTTCTTTCCTTCATCAAGCAGTGACGCAGTCATGGCTATCCGCTTCGGAGAATTCATTACTTCTTTTTTTACCGATACAAGCATCATGGTTGCGCCGTTGCGTGTGTTTATGAGCTGGTCAGCGTAAATCCTCTGGTCTGCCGCTATGCGAAGCAGGGAGTCCAGCTCGGATTGGGTAGATATTTGAGCAGGAAAAATATCAGACAAATAGAATTTTGTATTGACGGTGTCTTTCGAAATAGTTTTGAGTACGGGCAATGAAAGTACTTCTGTGATACCATTGATCTTTTTAATGCTCGCTGTCAGTTCGCGGAATGCCACAAAATTTTGCAGTTGATAAATAGCACTGTCTCTCATACCAACGGCGATAAGGTTGGCATCTTCACCAAACTGAGCCTTGAACTGATCATGATATAACATGTCGGGGTCGTTGGGGGGCACGGTACGGGCGAAGTCATAGCTCATTTCTACTTTCGATCCATAGTAACCCATAAACACGGTTATTAAGCCAATTACTATACTAAGCGGTAATCGGAACCTAATTATCCAATCTGAAAGTTTATTCCACATATTCAATGATTCTGGTACGCTGAGACGCTTTTTGCGAAACTGGTTCCAAAGCTAGTAATTTTTGGGTTTTGCGTGCGCAAACCACGTGCATAGTGGGGGATCAATGATTGGGTATATTATCTGCAGCAAGCCACAATAATTGGTCAAATGGGGGCTGGAAACTGCATCCAAGGACGGTTACTGGCTAATCCCATTAATCTTGCGATAAAGTGAGAGCGCATGCCGGTCTGTGAGGCTGGAGATGAAATCCAATACCTGGCGCACCATATTATACGCGTTAGCAGGATCATGTCGAATGGCTAATCGGGTCTCTTCCGGCAATAGGAGTTGAAGGTTCTGGTACTTTCTTGATTTTGTATTTTGCATCAAATACAAGCCCGCCGTTGTAAATTCTTCCAGCAAACCGGGCAATACAGCATGTCCGGTGGCTTCAATCTCTACAACCTGCCGGGCACGGTAAATCTTGTCAATAGAGACTTTAATGATTTCTTTCAACTCGTTTCTGGAAGTACAATGATCGGCTAGCGCCTGATCAAATTTTCCATCAAGAATATCTGCCTCATGATCGAGGAAAATCGTTGCACACTCCTCCATCAAATCACCGATGGCCAAGGCACGCAGATATCCAACTTTTTCCTGCAAACTGCTGAGGGAATCAAGCTTCCCGAGTTTTGATTTATTGACGGTAATAACACCCTCGAAAAGTGATTTAGCATCTTCATACCGCACAAGTCCCAAATTGCATCCATCTTCCAGATCGATGATGCTATAGCAGATATCGTCCGCCGCCTCAACCAAAAAGGCCAATGGATGCCGACATGAAACAAATTCGGTAACGGCAATTAATTCAAGGTGATGGGCGACCTCGTGGAACACTTCTTTTTCAGTCTGGAAAAATCCATATTTTTTTTGGCTGCGTTTTGAGGTATCACGAGGAGCAAATATGGAGGGGCATGGATATTTTGTAAATGCCCCCAGCGTCGCAAATGTCAATTTAAGTCCGTATTGATTCTTGTTAAGGATGCGAAACCCCTGGGCATTACCTTCAAAGTTTATCAAGTCATTCCACGCTGCCTCACTCATATGATCTTTGTAGTATTGTCCCTTTGTATGATGTGCAAAAAAATCAGAAATGGCATCTTCACCGGCATGACCAAAAGGGGGGTTTCCCAGGTCATGTGCCAATGAGGCTGCTGCTACAATGGCGCCGAAATCAAAGAGCGAAAAATTGTTTTTCTCTTCGGGATGCCGTTGCAGGATTATTTCTCCTACACGCTTACCAAGGGAGCGGCCCACGCTTGAAACTTCCAGACTGTGTGTTAATCGGGTATGCACAAAATCGTGTTCCGGCAGGGGATGAACCTGCGTTTTGTCCTGCAGCCTTCTAAAAGGATGTGAGAAAATAATTCGATCGTAATCCTGCTCGAAAGCACTGCGCGAAGGGGCGGTGCCGGCATTCGGTTTTTGCCCGGTACGTTGGCTGGAAAGAAGATTAAGCCAGTTCACATTGAATATTTTATTGCAAGGTTACTTTATCCTTTTTTGGGGTACGACAGTAAAACCGCCATAAAACATGCTCTTCAATAAGCGAAAAACCTAAAGGCTCTCAGAACAGGGCGGAATGTCAACATTTGGCTTAGATCTTACGCAATAGATTATTGATTGAACACGCTTCAATCATTTGCATTCTTATGTCACCAATCTTCACCCGTTCCTGTTTCATTGTATCGCGATCGCGTATAGTTACCGTGTTGTCTTCTAAGGTTTGATGATCGATGGTGATGCAATATGGTGTACCAATAGCATCTTGTCTTCTGTACCGTTTGCCTATAGCATCTTTCTCCTCGTAGAAGCAACGGAGATCAAACTTCAATTCATTCATGATTTCTTTTGCTTTTTCGGGTAGCCCATCCTTCTTCATCAACGGAAGTATGGCGACCTTAATTGGGGCCAATGGTACAGGTATTCTCAACACCACTCGGTCACTGCCATCTTCCAGCTTCTCTTCTGTATAAGATTTTGAAAGTATTGACAAAAACATCCTGTCAAGGCCTACCGAGGTTTCGACAACATAGGGTATATAGTTTCGATTGTCTTCGGAATCAAAGTATTGGAGCTTTTTGCCAGAGTACTTTTCGTGATTTTTCAGGTCAAAGTCAGTACGTGAATGGATACCTTCCAATTCCTTGAACCCCATGGGGAAGTGAAACTGAATGTCACATGCGGCATTTGCATAGTGTGCCAAGTTAAGGTGGTCGTGGAAACGGTAATTTTCGTTTCCAAGACCTAATGCCTGGTGCCATTTCATACGCTTATCTTTCCAGAATTCATACCATTTCATTTCTTCCCCGGGCTTAACGAAGAATTGCATTTCCATCTGCTCAAACTCGCGCATTCTGAAAATGAATTGGCGTGCGACGATCTCATTGCGGAAGGCTTTGCCAATTTGCGCAATCCCAAAAGGAATCTTCATTCTGCTGGTTTTCTGAACATTAAGGAAGTTCACAAAAATCCCCTGCGCAGTTTCGGGTCTTAGATAGATTTTGTTTGCATCATCGGCCACAGAACCCATTTCCGTAGAGAACATCAGGTTGAATTGCCGGACATCGGTCCAGTTCTTAGTACCAGAAACAGGATCTGTGATATCCAGGTCAATGATGATTTGTTTCAAGGCCACCATATCAGCACCTCCGATGGCGGTCTTAAGACGTGCATTGGTATCTGAAATTTTCTGTTTGAATTCAAGAACGCGGGGATTAGTACCGGTGAATTTCTCGCGATCGAAAGTGTCTCCAAATCGCTTGGCGGCTTTTTCAACTTCCTTTTCAATTTTTTCCTCCAGTTTTGCGATGGCATCTTCAATCAAAACGTCGGCACGATAGCGCTTCTTCGAATCTTTGTTGTCAAGCATAGGGTCGCTAAATGCATCGACATGTCCTGAAGCTTTCCAGGTGGTAGGATGCATAAAGATGGCCGCATCTATCCCCACTATGTTATCATGGAGAAGCGTCATGAACTTCCACCAGTATTCTTTAATATTATTTTTTAGCTCTACGCCATTCTGTCCGTAGTCGTAAACTGCGCTGAGTCCGTCGTAAATTTCACTTGAGGGAAAAATGAATCCATATTCCTTCGCGTGGGAGATCACATTCTTAAAAAGATTATCTTCTTGATTGGCCATAGACGGCAAAGATAATATTAGTCTACTGACAGCCTACAGATTTTTGTCCCTAAACTTGCAGCGCAACACCTTGGGCTACAGCTTTTATGGTTTAAAGGCCCGATTTAATAAAAACGCTAGTCTTTTAGTTTAGCCTTTTCCCAAAATACATCCATTTCTGCCAACGTCATTTCCCCAATATTTTTTCCGGCTTTCAGAGACTCTTTCTCCAGGAACTGGAATCGTTTAATAAATTTTTTATTGGTCCTTTCCAGTGCTTCTTCAGGATCAATTTGAATAAATCGGGCATAATTCACTAAGGAAAAAAGCAAATCGCCAAACTCTTCCATCGCCCTGCGCTGATCAATGGGTTCATTTGATTCTGCATTAAATTCTCTCTTGAATTCCTGCATTTCTTCTTCCACTTTTTCCCACACTTGCTCTTTTTTCTCCCAGTCGAACCCAACACCACGTGCTTTATCTTGTATGCGCATCGCTTTTACCAATGCGGGTAACGTTTTTGGAACCCCTTCCAAAACAGATTTATTTCCCGTCCTGAGCTTGATTTTCTCCCAGTTGGCTTTTACAGTTTCTTCATCATTGGCAATGGCATCTCCATATACGTGTGGATGCCTTTCTACAAGTTTGTCACAAATGGAATGCAAAACATCCGTTACATCGAAAGCCTTTAGCTCTGCTGCAATGCGCGAATAGAAAACCAGGTGCAGCATCAAATCCCCCAGCTCGTTTTTAATCTCCGCTACATCACCTTCCAGGATCGCGTCAGAAAGTTCATAGGTCTCTTCAATTGTAAGATGCCGTAAGCTCTCCAGGGTTTGTTTTTTATCCCAGGGGCAATTTTCACGAAGTTCATCCATGATGCTGAGTAAGCGGTCAAATGCCTGAAGTTTGGCTTCACGGTTAGCGTCTGGACTGGACAAAACTTTTTTCATGACAGATAAACTTAATAATAATATAGGCTGTTTTCATACTGCTGCCTATTTTGCAGTGACAAACATCGTAATTCGGACATCAAAATTTATCAATCAAGATGACAGTTTTTCTGCTTAGCATTGGAATCTTTGGACTCTTTTTTGTGCTTCTGTCCGTACGCCTTCTTTTTTTGAAAAAGGGTGAATTTCGGGGCACATGTGCATCTCAGAGCCCCTGGCTCAACAAAGAGGGCGTTACTTGTGGATATTGCGGCAAAGCATTAAATGAGGGAGACGCAGCATGCGGTGATCCTGGATCGGACAATAAGCTTGAGCCTTTGCCGGGGGTAAATGAGAAATAATTGTAATCCGCATACCCCTTCGCCTTCAGTTATTCTTCTTAGTTTTGTGTCATTTTTTAAGGAAACACTTAGTTTGTGGCATTAATAAAATCTATTTCAGGTATACGCGGCACAATAGGAGGCACAACTGGAGAAAATCTAACGCCAGTAGACATTGTGAAATTTGCATCAGCCTTTGGGACCTGGCTCAAAAACAAGGATGGTGTTACGAAAATCATTATTGGACGCGATGCGCGGCCTTCGGGCGAAATGGTCAGTACGCTGATAGCATCGACGCTGCAGGGTTTGGGTATTGATGTAGTTGATCTTGGACTCTCCACTACCCCAACGGTTGAGATTGCTGTTCCGATGGAAAATGCGGATGGGGGAATTATCATCACAGCAAGTCATAATCCGGTACAATGGAATGCCCTGAAGTTGCTCAACAACAAAGGTGAATTCATTTCCGGAAAGGATGGTGAGGAAATGCTGCAGATCGCAGAAACAGAGTCATTTGAATTCGCTCCGGTATCCAAGCTTGGCAAGTATCAGAAAAACGAAGAATACATACAGAAGCACATTGAACTTATACTGAAACTAAAGCTGGTAGACGCTGAGGCCATTAGAAACAGCGGTTTTAGCGTGGTTGTCGATGCTGTGAATTCTTCCGGAGGGATTGCCGTACCCATGCTATTGAAAGCATTGGGTGTAAGCGTTAAAGAGATGTACTGTGAGCCCACCGGACGATTTCCGCACAACCCCGAGCCCCTGCCCGAACACCTTACAGACATCTGTCGCGAAATAGAAAAGGGTAAATATGACTTGGGGATTGTTGTTGATCCGGACGTCGATCGCCTTGCTTTCATAGCAGAAGACGGAACGCCTTTTGGCGAGGAATACACCCTTGTAGCAGTAGCTGATTACGTTGTAAATGAAAGTGACAAGAAGAATAGGAATACAGTTTCTAACCTTTCGTCTACACGGGCATTACGGGATATAACAGAAAAAGCCGGAGGTCAATATTTCGCCGCTGCGGTTGGGGAGGTCAATGTAGTGGCTATGATGAAAGAATGCGGTGCAGTTATTGGCGGCGAAGGAAATGGGGGTGTGATCTACCCTGATTTCCATTATGGCAGGGATGCGCTCGTTGGCATTGCATTATTTCTCACACATCTTGCCAAATCTAAGAAACAAGTATCCCGGTTGCGTGCAACCTACCCGAACTATGTAATATCCAAAAATAAAATGGAGCTCGCGCCCTCCGTCAATGTCGATAGCGTACTTGAAGAAGTAAAGCATAAATATCAAAAGCAGCCGATTAATACTGAGGATGGAGTTAAGATTGAGTTTGAAAAGGAATGGGTTCACCTGCGAAAGTCAAATACCGAACCCATTATCCGCATTTATGCTGAATCTGACATGGAGACGAAGGCTGATCATCTTGCAAAGAAGATCATTTCTGATATTAGGGAAATTATCGCAGAAAAAGCAGGAGTTCAGCATTGACCCATTAACCTGAATATACATGCGAGTTTATCTCGACAACGCGGCTACTACGCCACTTGATCCGGAAGTGTTTGAGGCAATGAAACCTTTTATGCTGGAGGACTTTGGCAATCCCTCTTCTACGCATGCGCATGGGAGAAAAGTAAGGACAGCCATTGAGTCTGCCAGGAAAAAGATTGCTGAAATTTTGCACTGCACTCCTGGCGAAATCATTTTTACATCGGGGGGCACTGAAGCGGACAACACAATCTTGGCCGGGGCCCTTAAAACCCATGGCATTACGAACGTCATTTCCTCACGCATTGAACACCATGCCGTCGGGCAAACCTTGCATAATCTAACCGGGAAAGGATTACTTCAGCTTTCCTTCGTCGATATGGATGAAAAGGGACATATCGATTTGGTGCATCTTGACTCACTTTTAAAAGAAAAGAAAAATTCCCTGGTTTCGTTGATGCACGCGAATAATGAAATTGGAAATCTTTTGGATATCCAAAGTGTCGGTGAGCTATGCGAGGAACACAATGCCTATTTTCACTCTGATACCGTTCAAACCGTTGGACACTATGTTCATGATTTAAGTAGGATAAGGGTGCATGGCATGGCGGCTGCAGCGCATAAATTTCATGGACCAAAAGGTGCAGGCTTTATGTTTATCCGCAAGGATAAAAGGATTCAACCTTTTGTTCTTGGTGGGACTCAGGAGCGCGGTATGCGTGGGGGTACAGAAAATGTATATGGTATCATTGGGCTGGCGAAAGCCATGGAAATAGCGTATCGCGACTTAGAGGCGCACACCCGGTACATTAAAGGTTTGAAAAATCGCATGATCACAAAGTTAAAAGAAAGTATTCCAGGCATAGATTTTCATGGGGACTCAGCTAATATTGACAAAAGTCTTTATACGGTATTGAATGTTTGTCTGCCAGAATCGGATGAGAATGAGATGGTTCTTTTTAATCTTGATTTGGCCGGTATTTCAGCATCGGGTGGCAGCGCCTGTTCAAGTGGCGCAACAGCAGGCTCTCATGTTTTGGGTGCGTTATACCCTCAATCGAAGCATGGCGCTGTAAGATTTTCCTTCAGCAAATACAACACGGAGGATGAAATTGATTATGCTGTTGATAAATTGGCAGCGCTTTACAAAATAACAGCCTAAAGGGCCTACTGGCCTCCTGCCCTTTCTGCGGAGGAATATTTCAAAA
The DNA here is from genome assembly GCA_029858965.1 of Cyclobacteriaceae bacterium. Lineage (GTDB taxonomy): Bacteria > Bacteroidota > Bacteroidia > Cytophagales > Cyclobacteriaceae > Chryseolinea. Next base: position 740 of record JAOUDZ010000110.1, on the reverse strand, counting down.
TTCCTTTACATACTTTGCCAACACCCAATCGAGTTATGTAGGTCTTCATGCAATTTTATCAAAAGCGTTTGTGAAAGCCTTCATCTCCTCGAGTGTGCCGATGCTCACGCGATACCATTGTTGATTGTTATAATCCCAGACACGGATGCCGATGCCGCGTTCCCAGAGTTCATTCAGGACCTGGGACGCATTTGATTTTGCAGGGAAGAACAGGAAATTGGTGTATGACTTGCCATACCAAATTCCTTTTTTGTCGAGGTAAGTTGTAAGGTGGCCTCTCGCTTCAGCATTCTTTTTTCGGCAGCGTTCCATGAATGATTCGTCCCCCAGCGAAGCTTTAGCTGCCGCAATGGCCGGTTGATTATTGGAGATGCCCATATGGTATCGCGCTATCTTCGTAATTGTCTCTGGCTTACCAATAATATAGCCGATTCTTAGGCCGGCTAATCCATAAATCTTGGAAAACGTTTTAGATACCACTACGTTTTCATTCTTTTTCACCAAATCAACCATAGAAACCTGCTGCTCAGGTTCAAGAAATTCCAAATAAGCTTCGTCTACAAACACAGTTACTTTTTTTGAAACTGTCTCACAGAATTGCTTAACTTTTTTTGGGTCGACTAAAGTTCCCGTTGGATTATTCGGATTACAGATGAAAACAAGTTTGGTGTCAGTTGTTACGCGCGACGCAAGCGCTTCGTAATCATGTTCTAGTTTTTCATTCAGGTTTACTTTATCCC
>JAOUDZ010000109.1 GCA_029858965.1 Cyclobacteriaceae bacterium | reverse complement strand
AAAGTCTTAGTGATGACCCGATCGTTCGAGACACCATGAAAAAAAACGCACCAGTCTTATAGGACCAAAAACTGAAACGTTGGTCCAGGAAGGTATAAATGGAAATAAGATTAAGTCTGTAATATAGCGGCAGCAGGACACCAATAATTACCCAATATCCGACCAGGTAGCCCAGGACTACTTGAAAGTATCCAAAACCTATCTTGCCCACGTTTCCAGGGACAGAGATGAACGTGACACCCGATAGTGATGCGCCGATCATTCCAAAAGCCACCAGGTACCAGGGAGATTGCCTGTTACCCGTAAAAAAAGTATTTGTGTCTGCACCCTTGGATGTGCGCCACGAAATCAAAATCATGACTCCGAAATAGACCACCAAAATAGAAATAACCAGAAATGGGGACATGATTGCATTGAATTCAGGCGGCAAAGAATCAGTAAATGGGTAAAAATCCAAATCGAAGGGGGTTTGTTTGTGTTCATGAAAGATGAAAATGCGTTAACTTTGTATTTCAAAAAGTTCTGAGCTTATGAAACACAGTTATCAGGAAGAGGTATCGGCGGATGTGCTGGAGGCAGTTGAAACCACTGACCTGATGGATCTGATTGTATTTAATGACGACGTTAACACCTTTGAGCACGTTATTTCTACGCTAATGAGGGTGTGCGGTCATACGCCCGAACAGGCTGAACAATGCACATTGATGATCCATTATAAGGGAAAGTGCGCAGTAAAAAACGGGACATTTGATTTCCTAAAACCTATGCGTGAATCTATTTGCGAGGCTGGAATAGATGCAAGAATTTTATAACCGATAAAGATTCGAAGCGCGGTGGATTACCCCTCAAAACTCATTGAAAATGCTGTAAACCAGATCGCAAAGCTACCCGGTATCGGTAAGAAAACGGCATTGCGCCTGGCATTGCACCTCATAAGAGATAAAGCGGAAAATACCACTGCCCTTACAGAGGCGTTAATTAACTTAAGAGCAAAGATTAGGTTCTGCACAACCTGTAACAACATTTCGGACGAGACGATCTGCGCTATTTGTTTGAGCCATAAACGTGATCAGGCCATTCTATGTGTGGTAGAAGATGCCAAAGATGTGATGGCAATTGAAAACACCTCACAATTCAATGGGGTATATCATGTGCTGGGTGGTGTCATCTCTCCAATGAATGGCGTTGGTCCCAGCGATTTAAAAATCGAATCCCTTGTTAGCCGCTTGAATCGCAGTGAATCGGAAATCAAGGAAGTAATTCTGGCCTTGAGCCCCACCATGGAGGGTGATACAACGGCATTTTATATCAACAAGCGGATCAAAGACCTGGCACTGAGGGTCAGCGTAATCGCACGTGGGATACCCATAGGGGGTGATCTTGAGTATGCGGATGAGATTACACTGGGTAGAAGCATTATCGGAAGAACGCTCTTTACCTAATAGGAACAGCAATTGGGGATGAGTGTCCAGAATTTTTGGGTTATGTCTGTGCTAATCTTCCATCTTCCAATTTTAATTATTTCCTTTGCCGCGCGCTCAGCTATATAAATTATGAACAAACTTTCTAATCGTATTGAGGCCATTCAGGAATCAGCAACACTTGCGATGGCTGCCAAGGCTCGCGAATTCAAAACAAGAGGCATTGATGTAATCGGCTTAAGCCTGGGCGAGCCGGATTTTAAGACACCATTGCACATCTGTGAAGCCGCAAAGAAGGCAATTGATGAGGGGAAGTATTTTGCTTATCCGCCTGTAGCTGGATATCCGGATTTGCGGGAGGCACTCGCAAACAAATATCAGAAAGAAAACAATGTTCCCTATAAGGCAGAAAACTTTGTCGTTTCCAATGGCGCCAAGCAATCCATTGCAAATACAATGCTGGCATTGCTTAATCCGGGTGACGAGGTCATTGTCTTTTCACCTTACTGGGTAAGTTATGATGCTTTGGTTCGACTGACTGAGGCAACTCCTGTTATCGTTAAAGGAGGCATAGAAAATGACTTCAAAGTGACCCCAGGCCAATTGGAAGCTGCCATTACCCCTAAAACAAAGGCTATTATCTTTTCTTCCCCGTGCAATCCCACGGGGTCCGTATTCTCCAGAAAAGAACTTCACGATATTGCTGCAGTAGTGTTAAAATATCCTGGCCTCCTGGTGATCGCGGATGAGATTTACGAGCATATAAATTTTACAGGTGAGCAAGTAAGCATCGCATCTTTTCCAGGGATGTTAGACCGGACCATAACTGTGAATGGTTTTGCTAAAGGGTTTGCCATGACGGGCTGGCGTGTTGGATACATTGCAGCGCCTAAATGGATTGCGGATGGCTGTAACAAAGTGCAAGGTCAGATAACGTCGGCCAATTGCTCGATAGCGCAGCGTGCAGCGTTGGCCGCAATCACGGGTGACCTGGGGCCGACGCATAAGATGGTTGAAGAATATCGTTCGCGCAGAGAGTTAGTTTATAATTTGCTGAAGGAAATTCCTGGTATAAAAACGAACTATCCTGAAGGTGCATTTTACTTCTTCCCCGATGTAAGTTCTTATTTTGGTAAATCAGACGGAAATTTCACCATTAAGGATGGAGATGACTTTTGTATGTACATGCTTGAAAAAGGACACGTTGCACTTGTTCCAGGAGGAGCCTTCGGGGACGATAACTGTATCCGGCTTTCTTATGCCGCTTCTGAAAAGGATTTGAAGGAAGCCCTGAAGAGAATGAAAACTGCCTTGGCCGAGTTGCACTGATTATTTAATGCGTGCTTTTAATTGCTGTATTTTATCTTCCATCTGGTTGAAAAATTTATTTCGATCTCTTTCTCCGGAAGTACTGATAAGGATTGATTTTGAAATCAGGTTCATCAGATAATCTTCGGTCTGTTTACAGAATACTTCATGGGTAGTGGTGAGTATATTCATTGTATTGTAAGGAATAAAAGTCATTCGCTGATCGCCCATACGGAAGAATATTGTGTTGTCTGCGATCAGCAGATCATTCTTATACAGGTCAAATTTTGTCTTGGGAGTTTCTTTGTAGCCATTGGTGGCCCATTCCTTAATTTCCTTTATGATGAGGGAATACTCATCGCACAGTTCTACCGCATATTTTGGATCGTCGAAAAAGCCGCATTCGTGATAAAACTCAATTTGACGAATTGTAACATTTAGGGTTTCGTCGCTCCATATTTCAACGCGGGGCGTTTCGGTATAGCGCTGCCATATTTTTTCGCCAATGGCGATAAGCTCCAGCGACACCGATTCTGGACGAAACTTAACACCTCGGTAGTCTCGGTCATGAAGAACGGAATTCATCCAAAAAAACATTTTGAAGGGACCGATAAGGGGAGAATTAAAATAATAGAAAACGGGTATGTCTTTGGCGAAATAGATGAGCTGCTTGTCCGGGTAGGCCATTAGTGTTTCAAGATTATCCAAAATAGACCTGAGCCATTTGTCAAAAGTAAAGGTACTGGTGCCAACCATTCGATAATGAAATGAAACCATCTCTCCTGCACCGGATACAATATTATCCACGGAAACGCCATATTGATTACACAATATCTTAACCTCATCAAGTGAGAGAACTGTTTCCCCTCGAATTCTGCGATAAGCACTATCCCGACTAATACTTAATGCGTCTGCCAGCGCATCTGCAAAGGAAACGTTTGGCTGAAGCCTTTTTCTTATCTGCTCAAGGAAAGCAGATTGAATGCTGTTAGGGATAGTCATTTGCAAATAATAGTACCAAACATTACTTGAATTTGCAAAAAATGCAACTGCGGGCCTGGAGATCCGGATTTATATAGAATGAGGGATTCATCCAAGGTGCTTACTGGAATGAGACTTTCTGCCTTCTTTTATAATTTTTGAACCTTTTCAGGGAGTTTGGAATAAGCGTTTTTTGAAAAACAAAGTTTGTTCATCAGATGAATGCGCAAATAGAAAGCGAGATGGTGTCCATAATTTCGTACTGAACATTGAGGAAAAAGCTAAAGCCTAACCCATCAGATTATGGAACCATTAACCAATTTTAAGCATCCTGAATTCTCATTAGCCATGCACCAGTCCATGCAGGCAAAGCACCGATACACGATATTGGTCATCTATGAAGATGGTCATTTACGAGAAAAGCTGCGTGCATGCTTAGGGGCTTCCCACACTATTCTTGAGGCTCCTAGGGGCAATGAAGGACTTCAACTAGCCGCTCAGACTTTACCAGATTTAATTATGACGGATCTATCCATCTCCGATTTGCAGGGAGAATCGCTTTGCTTTCAATTAAAGGATAATGAAAAAACAAGCCATATCCCGATCATCATATTGACAGACCGGGATGATTCACACAGCAGGATGCAGGGCTTTTATCTTGGCGCAGATGATTTTATGACGATTCCATTCCAATTGCTTGAGCTTCAAATAAGGATTCAGAATCTCATTCAAACACGGAAAGTGCTGGAGGAAAAATTCAGAAGACATATTGCAATAGAGTTTTCCCCAGTAGAAGCTCAATCTGAGGATGAGCTTTTTTTAAAACAGGTAATGAAAGTCATTGAAGAAAACATGGCGAATCCAATGTTCGGTTCCCTCGAGTTTGCCAGGCAGCTAGGCCTAAGCCAAACCCGGCTTTATCGAAAGCTAATAATGTTGACGGGGTATTCGTCAAACGATTTTATTCGAAGAATACGACTCAAACGTGCTGCTGATCTGTTGCACAAACATGCAGGTAATGTGAGTGAAGTTGCTTATCGGGTTGGATTTAACAGCTTATCGTATTTCGCGAAATGTTTTAAACAATTGCATCAATACTCTCCCCGTGAATATGCAAGACAGGGTTGTCCATAGGTCAACTTTTGGAGTTGTTGCTTTAATCGACTGCCATTCCTGTACAGGGTGGCAGTTATTTTATTGATGATCTTCAAATTGTTTCTCCAGCGGCGTGAGCTTTTCCAGATCCTCCAGGATCCTTTGATCGATAGGCGTTTCCTTTATAACGTTGTAATTATCCCAAAAGGCTTTGTTGTATGGATAATCCTGATACTGTAAGCCGTAGTTTCGCATTTTTTCCGTAGACCCTATTCTTTCTGTTGTGTTTGCATGAACCTCGTTGATGAGTAAGTGTTGTTCTATGGAAGTTTCAAACTTAAGTTGAGTATCATCAGATTCATCATACCATTTCTCCTTTGATTCAACAGTAATATAGTTGAGATACATCTTCCCATTGTACCGTTTAAAATCTATAGTCTTTTTATACGTTACATATTTGCTTGTCAAATTCTTTCTCTTTTCATTATTGTCTCCACCGATCTCGAATTGTAGATGGGTTATTGCGTAATCTGATTTGTCTATAAAGACTTTGAGGAAGAATTCGTTGGTGTTGGTGACAACGAAAATCTCATGACCATTGTAGTAAGAATCTTTTTCCCGTTTAGTGTTGTCAAAAAGTTCTTCCGCCATCTCGATTTGTCGATACCGGATATTGTTGTGCAGCAACAGATCTTCCAGCAAATTGCGCTGGCCAAAATATGCTGTAAACTTGTTGTCGTATCCAAGACTCTTGCGAACTTCCAGGAGTTTGACACGCTCCCGAAGCTTGGATTTATTACGTGGTTCGGCATAGCTTTCGTCATAGATTTGTACGGCAGCCTCTAATAATGCAATGTATGTACCGCCCACCGCTTTAACGTCGCGATAGAAACCTTCCATCATAAACGGCTTCATGGGAAAGTTTTGCTCTATTTTCCCCAACGCAATCCGTAATATTTCACCACCGTTAAGTGAGTCCCTGACTTCCACTTCGTTCAACATGGTTGTCGAACGCGTCATGGGAATAATAGTGAGTTTGCTTTCCAGGATGGACCAAATGGGGGCTTCAAAATTTTCGTATCCCAGCATGCTAATGACTAATATTTCGTTGCGGTACTCGTTCGGAAAGTGAAAATCAAATTCCCCCTGTAGATTCGCAATCGTACCGGTCGACTTCCCTTTTATCCCTACCGAAGCAAAAGGCAGGGGTTCACTGGTCAAGTTATCCTGTACCCTGGCAGAAAGGGTGATTTTCTGGGCTTGAGCATAAAATGCAATAAAACAGCATGAAATAAAGACTAGGAGCCGCATAGCATACTAAAAATGATTTCAAAGTTGGACAATTGCCATATTCTTTCAAACACGGTGTAGTATATTCCCTTAAAACGAAGATTTACCGCCGTAAACCTTTCCTGATCGGTTTTGCGTTTCATTGCTTAACTTTATTGCTCAATTTTGCCGAGCTTGAAATTTATAGACGACATACCAAGAACATGGAAACGCGCATATCTATGGCTCTGTTTATGGTATGCCATTAATTATGGCGTAGGAACGTTCATCGAATGGAAGCTTAAAACACCCCATACTTACGTTTTTTGGAACGCCTTGTACCTGTTTGAGGCGCTGTGCATTCTAATTATCGCGATCTTTTTTTATTGTAATTGGCTTTTTAGGTTTAGCATTTACGTACAGGTAGTAGGGCATCTGGCCGGTGCAATGCTTCATTTTTTGATCATGGGCTCCTTATCCTATTACCTGGAGAACTATGTTGAAGGTTTCATTGGATGGGATATCTGGAAGGACCACCTGGTTGGCCTGCTGCGATGGGAGGGGCTACACTTCCACGATCAGTACATTATTACGGTGGGGGTTTATTACGTCATCCGTTACTTTCAGGGGTTGCAGCGGCAGGAGCATGAAAAGAGCAAGCTCACGCTGAAAAATAGAGAGATGCAAATTTCACTGCTCAAATCTCAAATCAATCCTCATTTCTTGTTCAATACCTTAAATTCAATTAACACCTTAATCGGGTCGAGCAAGGAGCAAGCGAGGAAAGTAATCACCCAACTCTCCGATATATTCAGGTATGCACTTGACTCGCATGGAGACAGGATGGTGAAACTTATTCATGAACTCGACTTCATAGACAACTACATTCGCATCCAACAGGTTCGTTTTGGCGATCGGATGAAATTTGTCAAACAAGTTGATTTTACCTGTTTGAGTGTCGAAATACCCCCCATGATATTGCAGCCACTCGTTGAAAATTCCGTTAAGTATGGGATTGCTCCAAAAGATGACGGAGGGACAATCATCTTAACGGTAAAACGTTTTAACAACATGATATTTTTTGAAGTAAAAGATGATGGACTTGGTTCAAAGGCAAAAAAAATAATGGATGGAAGCTCCAGTGGAGTTGGAATAAGCAATACAGATCAACGATTAAAAAGTATCTTCGGGCCTGGAGCGGGACTGCGTATCCGGTCAAATGAATGGGGTTATTCAGTAAGTTTTTTTATCCCGTTTGAAGAAGTAGAACAAGAACAAATAACTGTAAACGATTTAAATAGTAAAGCTGTATGAACATAACCTGTGTTATTGTAGATGATGAAAAGTTAGCACGCGATCTGCTGAAAGAGTATTTACTCCAGTTGCCAAATATTCAGGTGTTGGGAGAATGCGCAAAGGGCAAAGACGCTGTCGAAACCATTGATAAATTGAAGCCTGATTTGATTTTTCTGGATGTTCAAATGCCGGGTATGACTGGCTTTGATGTTCTGGATGAAATAACGCATGACCCATATGTTATTTTTTGTACGGCCTACGATCAATATGCCATTAGGGCTTTTGAGAAAAATGCAGTGGATTATATCCTAAAGCCATTGGATCAGGAGCGTTTTAAGCTTGGGGTAGAACGCGCTATTGACCGGATGAAAATGGAACAGAATAACGTCGGAGAGCTGTTGCGCAATATGAAAACGGAGAACAAGACTTCTTACGATACGCACATATTTGTACAAAAGTCTGAGAAACTCCTCAACCTGCCAGTAGATGAGATTGTATACCTTGAAGCCTCAGGAGATTATACTATTCTGACAACCAAAAATGATCAGTTTGTAAGTTCTTCAGGCATTGGCAAGCTGGAGGAAATATTGAATCCGGAAACGTTTATTCGCGTTCACCGCAGTACGATCATTAATATTAACAACCTCAAAGAAATTGAGAAACATTTTAATGGCGGGATGGTTGTGAAGATGCTGAACGGGAAGAGTTTTCCGGTGAGTCGCACATACGCAAAATTAATTCGCAAGAAAGTTGTGTAGGATTTTCAACACAATATAGTGATGTCACACCGTGGCATCTCTCTAGTAGTTTTGAATGCGTTCCACTTCGGCATAGCGTATGTCTGCTTCTTTTCCGTGCAGTGCTAAAATTGCTGTAAGTTTTTTTTCCATTTCAATCTGTGCCTCTGCAATAAACGGTGCGTGCTCAGCGTATTTCTTTGCATCACTGGTGTAGTCATTCATTGCCTTCGACCGATCTTCCATGTATACCCAGTTAATAATGCCGTGTTCATCTTCAAACTTTACATCACCTAAAGATTCAAGGGAGAGCAATTGAGGATGAGGAAGCGTAACGATGGCTTTGTTGTCGTTGATTTGAATAGAAAACTTTTTATTTAAATCGAAGCCCGCTTTTGCCTCAAAACCTCCCGTTATTCTGATTTTCTTGGTGCTACCCAACCAGGTGTTTGTCCATTCATATCGATGTTGAAATGTCTGGGAGATGGTGGCCAGTTCAAGAATTGGTGTTTTTTGCTGCAGTACAACTGTATTGTTTACCGTAACCTCGGGCGTAAACTGAAACGCTTCCGATATATCGTGTCCAATTTGTTTGGCGCCATCGTAACTGCGCTGTACCAATCGCGATGGGATGACAACAATAAGCACGTAAGCCGTAATGCTGAGGGTAACGAGCAGTATTATGATGAGAATTAGTTTTCGGTTAGCAAACATACGGCTGGTCTCTACTATTTTTTTGGATATGTAAATTTCATTCGCACCTTCACGATATCGCGAAGGAGGTCAGTATTGCGTTTAGTTGGTCTCCAGCGTGGTCCTTCCTGAACGAGCCGAATGACCTCCTCATCGCAGCCGTATCCAAGGCCCTGTATCACCTTGAATGCTGTTAGTTGACCGGTAGGCTCTACGGTAAACTCGATTGTAACTTCTCCTTCGATATTTTTTTCCAGTGCCTGCGCCGGATATCGCAGGTTGTTTTCAAGGTATGCCTTGTAGGCACTTTGCCCACCCTCAGGCGATGCAAACTCCAGATTTGAAATGGAAGAATCGTCTGCTTTGCGCTCCGCTCCGTATCCTGCCACCACCTCACTACGCTGTGAAACATCCTGGTTTAACTGAACATTTGTCTGATCCTCCGATCCAGCTGTGATCTCTGTGCGCATAAATCCAATACATGAAAAGACCAGCGTCGGAATTTGTTCGCCCACAGAAATTTGGTAATAGCCTGAGACGTCTGTCATAGTCCCTACGTTGGTTCCCTTGATAACGATATTTACACCAGCCAATCCGGTACCATTTTCTGATTTTACCCGGCCCTTAATGATTCTTGAGCCCCCGCTTTCATCAGTTTCAGCTCGGTCCACAGGAGCGCCTGCAGCTTTTTGGTCTGACGCACGGGCGCGAGTACTTAATTCTTTCGTTGCCGATTTCTTTGGTGCCGGTTGTAGGGTAGTTTCAGTTGGTACAGCGTGCGCAATTTTTTCTTCTGCTTCTATTTCTGCTCTCGTGTTGTCTTCCTCGGATTTAGTCGCTTCCGCTCCCTGCCCTTCAACTTCATGGAAGGGTTGTGATGCCGTAGATTGGACGTTATCCGCTGCCTCGTATTGATTTTGTGGCTTTGGTTCCGACAATGATGGTGGTTCCTCGGGTTTAGCAAGGCTCAAAAGATTCTTATTTTCTTCGAGGGTGTCTGCAGATGGCGATAAAACATTTTTATCCTCTTCCTGGGAGGACGGAGCTTCATTATTAACCGCAAGCTCTTCGGAGCCGGTATTCCCTGTTAATTTTATGATGACAAACGTGGCGATTACAATGATGAGTAACCCGGCTGCAATGCGTGCCGGCCACATCCAGATTGAAATTGTTTTACCTGCCTTACCCAGGACACGTTCTCCAAGTGCTGCGTGAAGCTTCTTCAGATCTGACTCCAAATCCTCCGGTTTAATGCGTGCTGTACCTTCAAGCGCATCCCCAAGAAATGGATCATGCAGGGCCCTCTTTTCCAATGCATGCATTTCCGATGGGGTTAATTCACCGCTCAGGTATTTGGCAATATCATCTTTGGGGTCAGTCATTTCTTTGCTCCAAACAAATCTTCAGGTTACGCTTACCATTTTGGATGTAACTTTTTACTTTATTGTCATCAAAACCGGTGAGTTGTACGATCTCTTTGTAACACTTTTGTTGTATGTAAAACAACTTTACGCAATGTTTCTGTTCCATTGCGAGTTGTTCAATACAGTACTCTAATTTAGTGAGATTTAACTCCATTTCCGGTTCTTCTACCTGATGCGTGATCGCGTCGCTTTCCATAAGGTGTTCCGAAATTTCTTCAAAGTGCGCTCCTTTACGGGCCCTGAGGTGCATAAGGCAGTGATTGCGCGAAGTTACATAAAGCCAACTTTTGAAATGGACTACCTCGTGTTCCTTCAAAAGGGTAATGAGTCGTTCAAAAACCTGCATAACAGCATCCTGGCTTTCCTCCCGGTCTTTCAGATATTTAAGACAAACACCATACACCAGGGGCATGTGTCTTTTGTATAATTCGCCCAAAATGTTCAGCTCACCAGACTTCTTGTAAAGTTGAATCAGTTCAGTATCCGGCATTATGCTATAGTTTCCTTCGGGAAGCATTGTTGAAAAATAGTAAAAAAATAATTGGAGGACTTATGGAATTGTTTGCCTGCCCGCATCTCATGGGGGAAAACAAATCTTATTTACTATGAAAAAGTCAATCTGGATTTTCTTAGCCGTACTCGTATTATCGCCCGGCTTCACAGTGCCACAGCAGCGCACGATAACAGGTAATGTCACGTCTGGGGATGACGGAAATGCTATTCCCGGTGTTCACGTAGCCCTCAAAGGAAGCGCCAACGCCGCGGTAACCAATGATCAGGGAAATTATAGGATTATCGTTCAAGCTCAAGGGGGTACGTTGGTGTTCTCATGCATTGGATATCAAACACAGGAAATCAAAACTGGCGCAAGAACAACCATTAATGTTGTTTTGGTATTAAATCAAACCTCGCCTAACAAAGTAGTGACGGCCGATGACGGGAGCTTAAGGCCTTACAAAAAGGACAGAATGGGGTCTCCAGCAGAATCCAAGGCCATGTATGAAACGGCTTACGCCCGACCCCAGGATTATTCCCCCCCGCAGTGGAATACGGAAGAATATGATGCAGTCAACGAAAACATTTTTCATGAGGTCAGCAAGAACCCATTGTCTACTTTTTCAATCGATGTGGATGCTGCGTCATACAGTAACATGCGCAGATTCATAAACAACGGTCAACGGCCGCCAAAGGATGCTGTCCGTATTGAAGAAATGATTAATTATTTCGACTATGACTATGAGCAACCCGGTAGTAATGATCCCTTTGCCGTAATAACTGAAATCTCGACTGCCCCCTGGAACAGCAAACACAAACTTGTCCACATCGGCTTACAAGGGAGAAGAATTCCAACAGAAAAATTACCACCCTCCAATTTGGTCTTCCTCCTGGATGTTTCCGGATCGATGAATCAACCCAACAAGTTGCCCTTGCTAAAAACCTCCTTTAAAATGTTGGTGGAACAACTTCGTCCGCAGGATCACGTGGCCATAGTCGTATATGCAGGTGCTGCAGGGCTTGTGCTTGAACCAACACCCGGAAGTGAAAAGAAAAAGATAATCGAAGCACTTGATCGCCTGGCAGCAGGGGGTTCAACCGCAGGAGGCGCCGGGATTAACCTGGCATATGCCGTTGCGAAAGAGAATTTTAAGCGTGAAGGAAACAACCGTATCATCCTGGCAACCGACGGTGACTTTAATATCGGAGAATCCAGCAATGCGTCGATGGAACGATTGATTGAGGAAAAAAGAAAGGATGGAATATTCCTTACAGTGTTGGGATTTGGTATGGGTAACTACAAAGATTCCAAGATGGAAATCCTTGCCGATAAAGGGAATGGGAATTATGCATACATCGATAACATATCAGAAAGCAGAAAGGTACTGGTAAATGAATTTGGCGGGACACTGTTTACAATTGCGAAGGATGTAAAGTTGCAGATCGAATTCAATCCGGCCAAAGTGAACGCATATCGATTGATTGGTTATGAAAACAGAATGTTAAAAAGTGAGGATTTCAACGATGATAAAAAGGATGCAGGTGAGCTGGGATCAGGGCATACCGTTACCGCATTGTATGAAATCATACCTGCTGGTGTAGAGAGCGAATTCATAAAAATAGACGAGCTCAAATATCAAACAATGAAAATTGATCCGAAAGCCGGCCAATCCAAAGAAATAATGACAATTAAATTGCGATATAAGAAACCAAATGAGGACATCAGTAAACTTATTGTGCACCCGCTGATTGACAGTAACACACCATTGGCCAAAACGTCTGACAATTTCCGTTGGTCGGCTTCGGTGGCTGCCTTTGGCATGTTGCTGCGGGAGTCTGATTTCATAAAGGAATTTACCTACGATCAGGTAGTGCAAATGGCGCAGCAGTCAAAAGGAGTTGATCGCGAGGGTTATCGAATTGAATTTATTAATATGGTAAAATCTTTTGGCCTGGTGGCAAGTCGATAGATTTTTGAGAACTAGTGAAAGCCTTTCCAGTACATTTATTGGAAAGGCTTTTTGCTAGCTGGCCGAAATCTTCTCATTGCCCCTGTGGAGATGGAACTTGCCCAGATGCGCATTAGCTTGATTTCTTGCGAAAGTGCGCATATGATGAAAACATATAAAAAACTGCTTTAGCTCATGAAAATGACGAAATGGGACTAAAATGATTCTTTTGAATCCATCGAAGTAATCTATATTTTTAGGCCCAGATGGAACTTGAAGAGGCCCCTAAGCATCATTATTCAGATAACGAGAAGCAAAAGATCTTCAACAACGAATTTATGCCACACATAAATTCCATGTATAATTTTGCTTACCGCCTCACGCTGGATCAGGATGACTCGAAGGACCTGGTACAGGATACCTACTTAAAGGCGTATCGATTCATCGATTCGTTCCAACAAGGAACTAATGCCAAGGCTTGGCTGTTTCGAATTTTAAAAAACAGTTTCATTAATGACTACCGTAAGAAGAGCAAAGAGCCTTCAAAGGTAGACTATCAGGAGGTTGAAAGCTATTACAACTCTGATGAGGTTGACAGGCAAATTACACCCGATCTGCGTGTAGAGTCTTTGCAGGACATGATCGGTGATGAAATCTCGAATGCGCTCAATTCTCTGGATGTGGATTTTAGGACTGTAATTATTTTGTGCGACCTGGAGGGATTTAAGTATGATGAAATGGCGAAGATTCTGGACATTCCGATTGGGACAGTGCGTAGCCGATTACATCGGGCACGTAATCTACTGAAAGAGAAACTAAGTAAATACGCAAAACAAATGGGTTATAAAAATGCCTAAAGCCTATGAGTAATCCCGACCAGAGCCAAATGAGGCAGGACTGTCCTAGCCAGCGCGAATGCATGGAAATGCTTCAGATGATTGTTGATGGAGAAGCCTCTCCTGATCAGAAGGAGCAATTCTTCAAGCATCACCTGGAAGAATGCATGCCATGCTTCAAAAATTATCATTTAGAAGTAGCCATTCGTCAGCTACTTAAAACGAAGTGCGCTAGTCAGGCGCCGCAGGAGTTAGTCGATAGCATAAAAGCGAAAGTAAGTCAAAACCTGGCCCATTAATGTCGGGCAAGGCAATCATTTTTTCCGCTCCTTCTGGCTCGGGCAAAACCACTATTGTCAAGCACCTTCTTGAAACAAATTCGGATTTAGGGTTTTCTATCTCCGCTTCAACGCGCGACAAGCGCGGCCGTACTGAGTCAGACGGCAAGGATTATCATTTTCTTTCGCCTGAAGAATTTAAAAAAAGGATAGATGCAGATGAGTTTGTTGAATGGGAAGAAGTTTATGAGGGAAATTTTTACGGCACATTGAAGTCAGAAGTTGATCGTGTTTGGCGGTCAGGCAAGAACGTAATCTTTGACGTTGATGTG
>JAOUDZ010000001.1 GCA_029858965.1 Cyclobacteriaceae bacterium | reverse complement strand
CGGGTGGAGCCTAAAGGTAAAAGACCACCCTCAAATACATCGTCGGGGTTGGTGGTAGCATTTCCTTGTTCATCCATTATCCAGCCTTTTGGCACGGGCTCTCCTTTTCGCTTGGCCTGCTCTATTTTTCCAAAGGCCACTACACTGGTGGCAAGATCGATGACGATCGGCGGATTTTTATAACCCGGAAAGGCAATGGAAATGGGATTTGTGCCCAATCTCCTTTCAATGCCCCACAACGGAACAACAATCTTCGAAGAATTGGTCATAGACCAGCCGATCATGTCTCGTTCCAATGCCTGCAAAGAATAGTAAGAAGCGATGCCATAATGATTGGTGTTGCACACGCTGACCCAGCCGGAACCATACTGCGCGGCTTTGTCCATGGCGATGTTGTTGGCTTTTGGCCCGACGACCAAGCCCAATCCGCTATCGCCATCTACGGTAGCGATACTTTTTTTCTCACGAACAATCCTTACGTTAGGTTTTGGATTGATTCTTCCGATAGAAAACATATCCGCATAACTTTTAAGCCGGGCAATACCGTGCGTGTCAATGCCCTTGATATCAGCTTTTGACAAAACGTCGGCTGCCTGCCAGGCATCTTCTTCTCCTACGCTGAAGTGCATGAATACTTGGGCAGTGAATTCCTTGAGGTAGGCAGCGGGATAGGTTGTGTATGGGTTAGCTTGCATATAGATATTTGGAGCGCTGTTGTAAGTCGTTAATGGTTGCGAGGGTCAGTTTATTTGCGGATACTTTTCAAAAATTCAATTTTGTCTTTTGTATTAATAACAATTTGCTTCGACTGGCCTTTTTCATTTCTAAAGTCCAGTGTAATTTCCGGACCATTCTCCTTGACTTTGGTGATCCGGTTTAGGGGTATTTTATGCAATAGATCGTGCTGTTGCGTAATCCCTGCAAATAGTAAAAAACTCTTTAACCAGAGCTCCTTGTCCGTGACGACGATATCCAATGATCGACTGGCGCCTCCAATCTTGGTCTGCCACGACTTTGTTGAATAACCGAAGGCTGTTTTGTCCCTGTACAATACATGTACAGAATCTATGTGTGGAAAAATGGAAAGCGCTTTTTTCCCACGATCGTAGAATGTTTTCAACATAACAGCCGTAAGGGCTATTCCCACGAGTATAAGTATTGCTCCAACATCCATTGGCATTATCTGCTATTTCTTCACATGGCCTCCTAACCTTGGTTATCCGGCAACATTTAAAGATAAGGGTTCTGCTTACATTTTATATATAGCGCAACTTTTCGGAAGTTTGATTTTCTATAATTGAACATGATTGAGCCTTCGCCCTTTACCGTAATATTTGAAGATAATCACTTGCTGGTGGTTAACAAGTCGCCTGGCGTATTGGTACAAGGGGATTCAACAGGTGATGTGCCATTGGCTGATCTTTGTAAAGCCTATATTAAGGAGAAGTACAAAAAGCCTGGTGAAGTGTTTCTTGGCGTAGTGCATCGACTAGACCGGCCAGTTAGCGGTGTGGTTGTTTTCGCCCGTACTTCTAAGGCGTTGGAACGAATGAATGCACTTTTCCGCGACAAAGAAACTGTCAAGACGTATTGGGCTGTCGTTAAAAAGAAACCACCTCAACACGAGGGAGTGTTGATTCATTGGCTGGTGAAAGATGAACGAAAAAACAAGACGACAGCCTACAAAAAGGAGACGGCGGGAGCATTGCATTCAGCGTTAAGCTACCAGGTTATCGGTTCTGCTGAAGGATATTGGTTTTTACAGGTGAATCCGGTTACAGGGAGGTCTCACCAGATACGGGTTCAACTGGCTAGCATGGGGTGCGTGATAAAAGGTGATGTGAAGTATGGGGATGACGAACCGAACAAAGATGGTAGCATCTACCTTCATGCTCGAAGGATCTCATTTATGCATCCGGTAAGAAAGGAGATGGTTGCATTCGAAGCGCCCGCACCTGCAATGGGGATGTGGAAGTATTTTGCAAACTTTGATGAAAGCACATGAAAGGACCTTCCTGGATTGAGAAACTCAAGCAACGTTGGAAGTTGGGCAGCGCCTTTCAGGTAGTTGTAGTACTTCTCGTCTTCGCCTGCACGGGTTTTACAGTGCTTTATATTAAGAAACCGGTTCTCCATTTTCTAGCCGGCGCACAGGGTGATGGTTTATTAGCGTCGTTTCTATACTACCTGCTGATATTGCCGCTTTACAACGTAATATTATTGGCTTATGGATTTTTATTCGGTCAGTTCAATTTTTTTTGGGAATTCGAAAAGAGATTCTTTAACAGGATCTTTGGAAAAAACAAAAAGTAGAAGGTTATGAGAAAACATATTTTCCTTTTCGGAGCCGCTTTGGTAGCGGCGGCATGCGCTTCACCCCCGTACACGTATAACTTTGATCACTACAACTACAACAGCGGAAAAGTGAAGCAGGCAGAAAAATCCAGCCCACTGACGGTCTCAACCAGGGAAGAAAGTCCGCTGGCGTTGCGTGAGCAGGATTTTGTTGCCAGTACAGCTCTTTCAGCGGGGGTTTCCGAAACAGTAAAAGTGACCCCGATGTCATCCCTGAAACAGAAAGCAGATCGCTACAGGAATATGTCGAAGCAGGAGCGCAGAGATTTTAAAAAAGAGGTCCGAACGGAGGTAAGAAATTTTGCGAAGGAAATCAGGTTTCGCGAATCAGGCGCGAACATTGCCGCTACACAGGAACTGGATGACGAGTTGAAGCTTGCCATTATTTTTGGTGCCGTGGGAATAACACTGGTTGTTCTAGGGGGCATAAACACCATCTTCTGGGTGCTTGGTGTTGTGGGACTTGTTATTGGGCTTGTATTTTTTATTAGATGGATATCAACCCAGTGATTGCATATTTTCACGAAGTTGTTGTTGGGAATGGAAATAAAAAAAACCTGGTTAGCCAGGTTTTTGTCTATGCGTATACTTACCCGTAGTTCAGACTGTAACGCCGGTAGCCAGCACAATAACTTTATTCTTCAGTACTTCTACTACCCCTCCCGTTATGCCAAGATTATTTACGCCCCCTTTAGCGGTGTATTCAACATTGCCTTCCTTAAGTAAGCTGATTAGTGGGGCATGATCATCCAGCACCTGGAAGGATCCGTCAGCCCCTGGAAAAGTGACCATGGTTACATCACCATCAAAAAACTTTTTCTCGGGTGTTAGTATTTCAAGATGCATGGTGTTTTATTAAAATTGGAAAATTTTACTACGCTTTTGCTTCGGCCATCATTCTTTCGCCTTTCTCGACAGCTTCTTCAATGCCGCCTACCAGGTTGAAAGCCATTTCCGGGAGATGATCGTATTCACCGTCCATGATTGCATTAAAGGCTTTGATGGTGTCCTTTATATCAACGAGCACGCCTTTGAGGCCAGTAAACGCTTCCGCAACGTGGAAAGGCTGAGACAAGAAGCGTTGTACGCGCCTTGCGCGGTAAACCACTTGCTTGTCTTCATCTGACAATTCATCCATGCCGAGTATGGCAATGATGTCTTGTAATTCTTTATAACGCTGAAGAATATTTTTTACGCGTTGGGCGCATTCGTAGTGCTCTTCACCAACAATTTCAGGGCGAAGAATTCGTGAGGTGGAATCCAACGGATCCACCGCTGGGTAAATACCAAGTTCCGAAATTTTACGCGACAATACAGTAGTAGCGTCCAGGTGCGCGAAGGTTGTAGCAGGTGCAGGGTCAGTCAAGTCATCGGCAGGCACGTATACCGCCTGGACCGATGTGATCGAACCATTCTTGGTGGAAGTAATCCGTTCCTGCATTGTACCCATTTCTGTTGCCAGCGTGGGTTGGTAACCTACAGCAGATGGCATACGGCCAAGAAGAGCGGAAACTTCAGAACCTGCCTGGGTGAAACGGAAGATATTATCAACGAAGAAGAGAATATCACGACCTTTTCCTGTTCCATCTCCGTCGCGGAAGTATTCGGCAACGGTAAGTCCTGATAGCGCCACGCGGGCACGTGCTCCGGGAGGTTCGTTCATTTGTCCAAACACAAAGGTTGCCTTTGAATCCTTTAACTTTTCTTCGTCCACTTTTGAAAGATCCCAGCCACCGCCGTGAAGGGACTTCATAAATTCATCACCATAATCAACGATTCTGGCTTCAATCATTTCGCGCAGCAAGTCATTTCCTTCACGGGTTCTTTCACCTACGCCAGCAAAAACGGAAAGACCAGAATACGCTTTTGCAATGTTGTTGATCAGCTCCTGGATTAATACAGTTTTACCTACCCCGGCACCACCAAACAGGCCGATCTTGCCACCCTTTGCATAAGGCTCAATCAAGTCTATGACCTTAATACCGGTGTATAGTACTTCTGTGGATGTTGAAAGATCTTCAAATAATGGGGGTTGACGGTGAATCGGAAGTGTCGAAGTGCCCTTAGGCTGCCTTAGACCATCTATGGCGTCGCCCACCACATTAAACAGACGTCCCTTGATATCTTCCCCTACGGTCATTTGAATAGGAGAGCCGGTATCAGTAACCTTCATCCCTCGCACCAGGCCTTCAGTGCCCTCCATGGATATGGTTCGAACACGGTCCTCGCCCAGGTGTTGCTGGCATTCCAGCACTACTTTGGTGCCGTCACCTTTTGTAACTACTAGAGAATCAAGGATGTCCGGGAGCTTGGCTCCTTCGTCATCAAAGGCTACGTCTACTACGGGACCAATTACTTGCGTGATCTTGCCAATATTTGCCATTTTTATGCAGTTTTGAAAAATTAAGGTCTCAAAATTCGACCGCAAAAGTAGCCGTTTCAGCATGAAGTACAAAGGCCGGGTAAAAATTATTGGTGATGTTTTGACCAATCCAGGGCGCTTTGTTGGCCTTGCCTATCTGATCTTTAGCACTTGAGGTTTATGCGGCATCGAGAACAATTCTGAAGGTAGTACCAAGGGTTTCATCTGATGACTTGACGAATATTTTACCGTCGTGGTAGGTCTCAATGATTCTTTTGGCCAGGGTTAGCCCAAGCCCCCATCCTCTTAATTTTGTTGTGAAGCCCGGGTGGAAAACATGCTCGATTTTGGAACGTGGAATTCCTTTTCCGGTGTCAGAGATATCAATAAAAACTTTGCCCTCATTGCCGCGCAAGATCTTTATGGCTATTGTTCCGGAGTTGCCCATAGCGTCGACGGCGTTCTTGGAAAGATTCTCAATGACCCATTCAAAAAGTGGTGCATGAACATTTGCGGAAATATTCTCAGAGAGGGTAAATACCTCCATGTTGATTTTTGAAGAAACCCGTGGACGCAGGTAAGTCACAACATTGTTGATTAGAGACACCACATTCTCCTTTTTCAATATGGGTATCGAGCCGATGCTGGAAAATCGTTCGGTTACGATGCGCAACTTCTGAATGTCCTTTTCCAACTCTTCGACCATTCCCTTTTGTTTTATATCCGGGTCATCGCGTATTACCTCGACCCAGGCCATCAAGGAAGATATTGGTGTACCAAGTTGGTGTGCAGTTTCTTTTGCCAGGCCCACCCAAACCCTGTTTTGCTCTGCGGCTTTCGAGTAATTGAAGGCGAGATAGGAAATGAAACCAAAGACGGCAATGACAGAAAGTTGTATGTAAGGATAGCCGATCAATTGCTTCAACAAGAAAGAATTCTTATAGTAAATGAATTGTGTTCCAAAAACTTCTCCTGTCTGAGGGTCGCGCAATGTAACAGCGATAGGTTCGTAGGTCTGCGCCATCAATTTCAATTCGCCATTCAAATAGTTTTCCTTTCTTTTTTCTGACCAGGATTCATTCACTTCAACGTTTCGAGAAGATAAAACCTTGCCACTATCACCTACCTGTATAATTGGGATGGAATTATTTTGAAAGAGGATTTCCTGCGCGATAAAATTTACATCACCAAAAGTATCGTCACCGTTTGCTGTGTATTCAATAGCTTTTGCATAAAGCTGCACTTGTTGCCGTTCACGTACCTTTAATTGGTCTACCAGGATGTCCGTATAGTAGATGGAGCTTATACTGATCAGCACGGAGGCTACCAACACAACCCATTTAAGATTTGTATTATTCTGATAAAATCCCAATGACGGTATACTAGCCTTCTTGCTCATTGCAATTTGAAAGTTAAAGAAAAAACCGGAGAGGCTTCATCCGGCATTACAACTTTTGATTTAGATCAACCATTGTTGTGTTTAGATAACAGCTTTCGCACTTTATCCCTTCATCATAAACCATTTGGCCATCACCTTGTAATTGATTTTTGTGCCATGCATGAGAATGCCCACCCTATAGATTCTGCCGGCCACCCAGGTTGTTAATATAAACCCGGCAATGAGAGAAATCATGGAAAGCGCGAGTTGCCAATCGGGCACACCGAAGGCAATTCTACCCATCATCGCAATTGGTGCTGTAAACGGAATGATTGAAAGCCAGATGCTAATCGATCCATGGGGATCCTCCAGAATAAATGTAAATAGTCCAAAGTATGCGATCAGCATCGGGATGGTTATGGGGAACATAAATTGTTGTGCCTCCGCAGGACTGTCGACGGCTGAGCCTACAGCGGCGAACAAGGCACCATACAGCAAGTATCCTCCCAGAAAGTAAAACAGAAAATTGAATATTACGTATCCAAATGGGATTTGCCCCATCATTTTCAGAAATTCCATGGCGCCTTCGTTTTGCATTGCCGGATTTTGCTGACCCATTTCATTCATCATTTGCTGCTGCGGCATTTCCAGACAAAAGAAACCGAGTACAATTGATGTTAAGGTGGTGATCAACACGATCCAAATCAGAAACTGAAGTAGTCCAACAGAGGCAAGCCCGATTATTTTCCCCATCATCAATTGAAAAGGTTTGACGGAGGAGACGATTACCTCAACTACTTTGCTGGTCTTCTCTTCAATTATCCCCTGCATGATTTGCGCTCCATAAATAAAAATAAACATATACATCAGAATACCACAGGTCATTCCAACGCCGAAAAGGACTCTAGAGTCTGAATTTTTTTCCTGACCTCCTTCTGACAGATTAACATTTAGAATGGAAACATTTGTCCTTAAACTGTCCAACAATTTCTGGTCGATGTTGAGCCGCTGCATTTTTAGTTCTTTGATTCTATTCTCCAGTATTCTTTCCAATTCCCCAACCTCGTTTGGGCCAGGATTCACTTTGGTATACAGCGCGATACCCTTTGGGTCGGACAGTTTAAATGCAGGAATATATAGTAATCCATAGCTATCGTCGTATTGGAAAGCAATTTTTGCAGTATTCACGTCCCCCTCAAATTTTCTAAAAAAGAATTGGGTTGTATCCGGAACAAAGAATCCGCTCTCATCTACATAGTAAACGACTTCCTTTGTTGCGTTTTTCTTTTGCTCAACAGCAACAAAAACGAGTACCGCCATAATGGCTGGAAAGATCAGCGGCAGGAGAATGGTCGCAATAAGAAAGGATTTCTTTTGAACGCGGTTTAGGAATTCGCGCTGAATGATCAGTAGAATTTTATTCATTTTTTCCTCCTTTCACCAAGCTGATGAAGATCTCGCTCATTGTTGGGATTTTTTCAAAAAAACTGTGTACTTCTGTTACCAGTGTCAGGTCGCGGATAAGCTGATTGGGCGAGGTATCGTCGATAACTCTCACGGCTGATTTGAAGAAGGAATCTTCCAAATTTTGCTGCTCCAATAATTCGTACTTAGTCTTCGGAAGATCAAACGATCCTTTGTGTTCAACCCAATATGTGTTGCTGCGATAGGTTTCTTTCACCTGCTTTTTGGAGCCTTCCAGAATTTTTTTTGATTTATCAAGCAAAGCGATATGGTCGCATAGATCTTCCACAGTTTCCATGCGGTGTGTGGAAAATATGATGGTACACCCTTTCGCTTTCAGCTCCAGGATCTCCTGGGTTATAAGCTGGGCGTTCACTGGGTCAAATCCGGAGAAGGGCTCGTCCAATATTATAAGTTTGGGTTCATGCATTACGGTACTTATGAATTGTACTTTTTGTGCCATTCCCTTGCTCAGGTCTTCCACTTTCTTATTCCACCATTCGGTAATCTCGAATTTTCTTATCCAGGCTTTGCACTTCTCCGTCGCAACTTTTTTGCTCAGTCCTTTTAACTGTGCCAGGTAAATGAGCTGCTCTCCAACTTTAAGTTTCTTATACAACCCGCGTTCTTCCGGGAGGTAACCAATAGTGCCAATGTGTTTCTCCTGCAGGGGCTCACCGAAGATAAAAATATCTCCACTGTCTGCATTAATGATTTGGTTGATAATGCGGATCAGCGTAGTCTTTCCTGCTCCGTTTGGACCAAGCAAACCAAAGATTGTCTGCTGTGGAATTGATATACTTACTTGATCAAGGGCCAGATGGTTTGTGTAGCGCTTGGTTACGTTGGAGGTTGTTAAAGCTTCCACTGGGTTCTATAAGTTTGACATCTTGTATTGATGCCAAAAGATAGAAAGGAATTGCATAGGATTGTAAGAGAATAATCTCCTATTATTCTTGTTGCTCTTGTTGTTCTTCAGAATTATCGGGTTGCTTCCTTAAACACGATGTTTCCCATAGAAACATCCAGGTCAAATACCAATGCATTCTTGGAAGCACTCGTATAAGCTTTGTTGGCGAATGTGTTTTCAGCGATTTTGTTTAAGCTTCTTGGAACGTTTACGCTGCACAACCAGGAATCCTGAATCTTAACCAATACAGCGGTCTCTTCAGAAGGTAAGATGATCGTTAGATTGCCGGCACCTACACTCCCTTTAATTTTATTATCAACTAAAGGCGTATTGCTGAAATCGAGCGTCATGTTGCCAAAGCCCACATCGGCCAAAACAAATCGAGCCCTTGACAGATTGATGTTCTTAACATTTACCGAACCCAAGTCTACTTTCACAGAAAAGGTGTCCATATCAACTTGATTTTCCAGAGATGAATAGTACCCTACGGTAACATCAGCACTGCCCGTGTTGATCTTTAAATTCTTGATGGAAAGCCCTGAGAGATCGATATTCGCGTTGCCAACACCGTAAACCAATTCCAGAAAATAGGGCTTGGAATCTGTGAGATACATCTTCCAAAGGTTATCGCCCGGAGTATTATTGGACGCCCCAAAGAAACGGGTAGTAATTGTTTGACTTATACCTTCAACGTGCATTTCCTGCAGGTCAAGGAGTATTTCACAGGTTCTTCCTTTGACTTCCTTGCGAAAACTATGGGCGTAGGCTGTCTCTGTTTGATTGCTGAATACGTTTAGAATTTCTGCGTTTTTGCTAGGTTTTATGAAACAATTGCCGCCATTCGCCTTAACAATGAGTCTTACGTCTTCGCAAGCCGGTGTATTCTCTACAGAGAATTGCTTCTTCATCTGTCCAAATGCCAACCCCGCAATGGCAATTCCACACACTGTTAACCAAATTTTTCTCTGCATGACCACTTTTACGTTCTAAACACCCTTAAGTATCGATGTACCAACTTAGACGGAATACAAAAAAACCGCCCAGTTTAGGTTAAACGGGCCCCAGGAAAAATAGTTCGCAAAATTATCAGTTGAAATACTCTTTCATTCGCTCGAAAAAGCCCTTTTCGTTGGCATCGGGATGCGGCTCAAAGTTGGTAGAATTCCGCAAACTCTCCAGTTTCGCCTTTTCTTCCGAACTAAGCTTCTTCGGAGTCCAGACATTTACATAGATCAATTGGTCGCCGATTTCATATCCATTAACGTCTTTTAGTCCTTTTCCACGCAGCCTGAGTATTTTTCCACTTTGGGTACCTGGCTCAATTTTAATCTTGACTTTACCATTTACCGCAGGAACCTCAATACTTGTTCCAATCGCAGCATCAATGAAACTGATGTAAAGGTCATAAACCAGATTATTGCCATCGCGCTTCAGAAAACGATCTTCTTGTTCTTCAATAAGAATAAGCAGATCACCTGCGATCCCTCCCCCTGGAGCTTCATTTCCCTTCCCTGACATGGACAGTTGCATGTTGTCCGCAACGCCAGGGGGTATTTTCACGCTAATTATTTCTTCTTTTGATACCAGACCGGAGCTATCTACGCCATTTGGTCTTTTTTCTATTGTTTGCCCGGCGCCGTCGCATGAAGGGCATGTACTGGCAGAAACCATCTGTCCCAGCATAGTATTTACAACCTTCCTTATCTGGCCTGCTCCCTTGCACGTCGGGCAGGTTTTGAATGTTACCCCCTCAGCGCGCACGAGGCGGTTTACTTTGATCTTTTTCTCGACACCGTTGGCAATCTCATCCAGGGACAGTTTAAGCTTTATGCGGAGGTTTGAACCCTTTCGCTGCCGTCTGCCGCCGCGGCTGGATCCACCTCCAAAAAAGCTTTCAAAGGGGCTTCCACCGCCACCAAAGATATCTCCAAACTGACTGAAGATATCATCCATGTTCATTTCATGGCCGCCATAACCGCTATTACCTCCTCGGGAATGTCCAAAACGGTCATATTTGGCACGTTTTTCAGCGTCACTAAGTACTTCATAAGCTTCGGCAGCCTCCTTGAATTTTTCTTCCGCCTCTTTGTTGTCCGGGTTCTTATCCGGGTGAAATTGAATAGCGACCTTCCGGTACGCTTTTTTTATTTCTTCAGAAGGTGCAGATTTGCTTACGCCCAGTATTTCGTAATAGTCTCGTTTTGCTGACATGTAATTATAATTGAATTGTTGTAATGGTATTCATTTGTACTTAACTCCCCACAACAACTTTTGCGTACCGTATTACCTTATCTATTAACAAATACCCGTTCTCCACTACTTCAACCACTTTACCTTTCAGGGCGTTGTCGGCAACGGGTATCTGGGTTATCGCTTCATGGAAATCTGCATCAAAGGCAGCCCCCTGTTTTACTTCCATAACCTTCACACCGGCCTGATCAAGCGTCTTTTTGAATTTATTGGATATCAGCAGAAACCCCTCCAAATCTTTGTCATTTTTATCCGCAAATGCTTTTTCAGCGCGTTCGAAATCATCTGCCACCGGAAGGAGGGCTTTTAAGAGTTGCTCGTTCGCAGATTGAATCATTTCAAGCTTTTCTTTGGCCGTTCTCCGCCTGAAATTCTCAAATTCAGAGTATAGACGAATATATTTCTCTTTTTGCAGTTCCAGCTCAGCCTGCAATTTTGCTACTTCGCCATGTTGGCTATCCTCCGCTGACTCGTTTTCATCAACCGCAGAATCTGGCAGATTTTCCGTTAATTCGTCGTTTTCAGAAATAATATCTTCATTTTGACTCATCTCACTCTCGTTGATTTCATTATTCTCAGACATATCCACTTGAAATTTGAACAATGGGCAAATGTCAACAATTTTGCCAAAGGTGAAGTTATGTCAAACTGACATTACCAAGTAATTGGGAAAAATTTCACGTTTTTTGAGAATCAGCGGTATTGAGGCAGAAAATGCAGGCCAAGGATCGCTTTAACTAGTGCAAGTTTTTCCAGATAAGATCTTTCAGCTCTGTTATGCCTTGGTTAGCGATGGAAGAAATGAACACAGCCGGAATTTCTTTCGGCAGTTCTCGTCTTATGGCATGTTTCAATTCATCATCTAGCATATCTGCTTTAGAGATAGCTAATATTCGCTTTTTATCCAGCAGTTCCGGATTGTATTTCTGAAGCTCATTCAACAAAATCTCATACTCTTTGTGGATGTCAGTCGAATCTGCTGGCACGAGAAACAGCAGCAGCGCGTTTCGTTCGATGTGACGGAGAAACCGAATGCCCAGTCCTTTGCCTTCAGCGGCACCTTCAATAATCCCCGGGATATCGGCCATCACAAAGGAAAGGTTGTCGCGGTAAGATACAACGCCTAGATTAGGCGTGAGCGTAGTGAAAGGGTAATCTCCGATCTTTGGTTTTGCGGCTGACACAACGGACAGCAAGGTAGATTTGCCTGCATTAGGGAACCCAACTAATCCGACGTCGGCGAGAAGTTTTAATTCAAGAATAATCCATTCTTCTTTACCGGGCTCACCGGGCTGTGCATGCTGAGGTGCCTGGTTTGTAGAGGTAGCAAAAAAAGCATTTCCCTTCCCGCCGCGCCCACCGGGTGTTAGGATATATTCTTTTTGATCTTCCGTAATTTCGAAAAGTACTTCTCCGGTATCAGCGCGCCTGGCTAATGTTCCAAGGGGGACTTCAAGAATTTCATCTTTACCATCGGCCCCTGTTCTGTCTTGCTCTTCTCCACGATTACCCGCGGTAGCGATAACATGTTTTCTGTACTTTAGATGGAGTAACGTCCACAGTTGAGCATTGCCGCGCAAAATCACATGGCCTCCTCTGCCACCGTCACCACCATCGGGTCCACCATGTTGGACAAATTTTTCGCGATGAAAATGCAAATACCCAGCGCCGCCATGACCTGATCGCGAGCAGAATTTTATATAATCGATGAAGTTTGGAGAAGCCAAGCAGTTATTGCTTTACGGTTATAAATCGGACTAAATAAATGATAGGCGTCACCACGCAAACGAAAGGACTATAGCAGCAGGCTCTTGTCTATTTCATCACAGAGATTGGTAAATACGTTGTTAATTTCACCAACACCTACGACGGATGCATACTTACCTTGTTTCTGATAATAGTCAGCAACTGAAACTGTTTCTGCTTTATATACTGAGATTCTATTGGCGATTACATCCGGCTTCGCATCATCCGGACGGTTTTCACTGATTGCGCGTTCCGCCAATCTTTTCTTCAGCTCTTGTTCGGGCACAACGAGCTCAACCAATAATTTAATGGGTTCTCCTTTTGCAGCCAGCAAATTATCAAGTGCTTTTGCCTGAGGCGTAGTCCGCGGAAATCCATCGAAGATAATCCCTTTAACATCCGGATTGTTCTTGATTTTATCGTCTACCATGTCAATCACCAGCTGGTCTGGCACAAGATTCCCTTGTGCCATATAATCTTTTGCAAGCTTACCCAGCGGAGTGCCCTCTTTCAGATGTTTACGGAAGAGGTCCCCAGTAGAAATGTGCATGAGAGAATATTTCTTTATAAGTTTTGCGCTTTGCGTGCCTTTACCCGCGCCCGGTGGGCCGAAGAGAATAAGATTGATCATGAACGGTGTCTGGTTTTGTTGCCGGTCGGTTTTAAATTTGAAATTAGCTGGCGAAGATAATGAATGAAGGACGATTTATGAATGAAAGCATGCAAATTTTAAATAGCGGATTGATACAAGTCCTCCAAGTTGCGGCCAAATCCATCGTAGTCAAGACCATATCCCAGCACAAACTCATCTTGAATTTCAAAGCCGGTATATTTCACTTCAATCATTTTCTCACGTGCGCGTTGTTTACGCAGTAGCGCCACCACCTCAACAGTCTTTGTGCCAAGGCTTTTCAATTCTTCGACAATTTTTTGAAGAGTAAAGCCAGAGTCAACGATATCCTCGATAATAATCACATCTTGATTAAATAAACTTTCTTCAAGACCAATTAGTGTTCTAAGCTTCCCTGTACTTGTCTTTCCTGCATACGATGATACTTTGACAAAGGACACTCTACAGGGTACTTTAATGTGCTTCATAAGGTCGGCGGCGAACATGAAAGAACCATTCAGTACAGGTAAGAAGACCGGAGATTTGTTTTTAAAATCAACATTGATTTGGTTCGCCAAGGACCTTATCTGCTGTTGAACCTCTGATTTGTCAATGAATTTCTTGAACTGTAAATCTTTGATCTGCATGTTTCTTGCCCCACCGTGGTGTGCAAAATTAACAGAATGTCAGTATTTGCACCAATCCGTTTTATATCATTGGCAAAGTCGTGTCTATGAATCGCTGTTAATAGCAGGTGTTCAATCCCCTGAATTCTTTATAAGGACCATTTGGTGCACACAAGAAAATCAATTCGCTATGGATAAAGTCTGCGCTAGTACGTATCATCCTGTGCAAAATCATTCTTCCGGTACATCCATTGCCCGTGTGTAAAATCAGGAAATTCTACCGTTTCGCCGCCTAGCCGAATAGATGTTTCTGATAGTGGCGTTATCGCACTCCAGGTTACGGCGTCATACACATCTTGTGGCGTATTCGTCTTTTTCTTCACAGCTTCAATGAATGCGTTCAACACAAACCAGTCCATCCCGCCGTGTCCGGCGCCGGCTGCATCGCCTCCGTACTTTTTCCAAAGCGGGTGATCATATTTATCCAGCCATTCCTTCGTATCTTCCCACTCGTGTGGAGTTTTACTTTTCCCTTCTATGTAAATGGAATGGTTAACGTCCATCCAAATCCCTTTTGTGCCCTGCACGCGAAAACCGAGCGAATAGGGCCGCGGAAGATTTGTATCGTGTTGTAACAGAATAGTTTCATCGTTTGCACACTTCAGCATGGTCGTGACAACATCACCCAGTTTGAATTTCACTTTTGCATTAGGGTGATTTTCTCCGCCCACTTTTACAATATAATCGTGCAGTCCCCTGCTTTTTGAAGAATACGATACAAGCTCGGTCAGCCGGTTTCCACGGTTAATATCAACCATCATGGCTATCGGTCCAATACCATGCGTGGGGTAGAGATCGCCATCGCGATTTATGGAATGCAATGTCCGCCAGCTTGCTTCTGAAAAACCCTTTTCGCCAAATTCAGCCCCTATGGCATTCTCTTTTACACCATCATTAAATTTTATATCGCGCAAGTCGTGCTGATAGCCTCCCTGCAGATGAATCAACTCTCCAAAGACGTTTTGTCTAACCATGTTTAGTATCGCCATGACATCACGCCGATAACAAACATTTTCCAGCATCATCAGCGGCATACCCGTCTGTTCAGACGTATGGACAAGCTGCCAGCATTCATCGATTGTCATCCCGGTGATCACTTCACAGCCTACATATTTTTTTGCGTTCATGGCATCCATGCACATCACCGTATGCCACTCCCATGGGGTTGCTATGATAACCGCGTCAATATTCTTGTTTTCCAGGAGTTTTTTATATCCCTGGGGACCTTCGAAAATTACCTGCGGCATAGGTTTTCCTGATTTTTTGATGAGTTCTTTGCTGCTGTCAATCATGCGCTGTTGTACATCGCAGATGGCTACAACCTCAACATCATCCCTTCGCAATGCAAGATCAAGGTGGTTTTGACCACGCAAGCCTACACCAATAAATCCTAGTCTTACATGGGGCAGCGCGTCTTTGGCAAAAAGAATGCCCGATGGGAGTATGGATAGTCCTGCGCCTGCAACTGCGGTGCGCTTGATAAAATCTCTCCTGGAAGTTGATATATCCTTCATTTTTGTTGGTATTAGAATTTTCCCTTAAGTTGAACAAAGTAAGTAGTCAGTGCAACACGTTTTCAAAATTTCCACACGATTGGCTCATTTGGGGTGAAAATGTTTCCATATGGGCAAACTGTACCCAAGGTTTGCATTGCATTCCAGTAACGTTTACCACGATAAAGACTGCTAAAGGTCTTTCATCAGGCATTCGTACAATGCAATCATGGTCTTAATATCATTTTTATGCACCTTTTCGTTCGGCGTGTGCGGACTTTGTTCTGGGGCGCCGATGAAACACCAGTCGATAGGGTATGGGGAAGTTTGCAGTTCCCTTCCATCGCTCGAACCACTACCCTCAATCTCCAATTGATATGCTATTTTTCGCTTATCAGCAATAGCGATGATCCGGTTTACATAACTTCTTCTTGGCAGATTTCTATCCCTCATGGAAATGGCAACACCGTTGCCGGGCTCTACGCCATCGGATATCCATGTGATGTCTGAGATAAGAGCTTGTTTAATATTCCACTTTTCATAAATGAATTTGGCAAGGTATGGAACTGATCCGCCCCCATGCTCCTCCCAACAGCCAAAAACGATAACGCCATCTTGAATTGTTTCGGCAACTTTTAAGGCGTTGTAAATACCAAGGCGGTTGTCGAGATATGCCGACTGTATAAAGTTCTTGCTGTCGCGAAAATTTACACTGTACGTGAGTTCGGTGCCGCGCTCTATTTGCCGACCGAATTTGTAGAATGCATGATTGTCTTTGTCATATTCCAACTCACATTCAATGGGGCCATGGCGATCCTGTCCAACAAGCAAGGTTCCCATTTCAGCATCCGGACTTCCAATGGGAAGTAGCTGATTAAAATAGCGAACCGTAAAGCCAATGCTATCCATATGGGCAAAAATGGCAGTACGGGGTTTTCCGAATTTTAGAATGATGCAATCTTGAAAATCTTCGCCTGTGTAAATTTCAGGCTTAACTTTCCATTTCTTCCTTTCTTTTTGGACATATTTCAGCAGGAATTCTTTCATGCGGAATTCATTTCCGGATGGGGCTGGAATTTCACATAGTTGTTTCAGGAGTTTCATGTCCGATTTTTTAGGTTGCCTTGGGAGGACCGTTTTTGGTTTTTTCAAGATCGTTGCCTTTGCCATTAGTTCTTCCCACAACTTTATTCTAAATTTTGGTGAGAAAAAAGTGCGACATATGTTATTTAATTTAAGTGAGCAGAATTCAGTTGCAAATCATTTCATGGCTGAACTCCGGGATATGCGTAGTCAGCAGGATCGGTTAAGATTCAGGAAAAATGTTGAGCGATTAGGGCAAATTATGGCATATGAGATATCAAAAAATATTTCGTATGCGCAAACTTCTGTCGCAACACCATTGGGGAAATCCGTTGTCAGACTGATGACTGACAAGCCGGTTTTGATTACAGTAATGCGGGCAGGGTTGCCCTATTTTCAGGGATTTCTTGATTTCTTTGATCAATCGGATTGCGGTTTTATTGGCGCCTACAGAAGGGAGGGTGGGGAAGAAGTAGTGATAAACCTGGAATACCTGGCGACTCCGTCAGTCCATAATCGGGATGTAATTTTGATCGATCCGATGCTGGCTACCGGAAAATCATTCGTCCGTGCTGTTGATGCATTGCTTCAACACGGTACACCTACTCATATTTATATTGCATCTTTGGTTTCCGTTCAGGAAGGGATTGACTTCATTACGGCCAATTTGAAATTACCTCACTCAATATATACGTGCGCTGTCGATGAAAGGTTGAACGATCAGTTTTATATTGTACCTGGGCTGGGCGATGCCGGTGACCTTTGCTTCGGTCCAAAGTTATAAATAGTTCAATGATCTATGTTGGAAGAAATCCTCAAAGCCATACCTGTATATTTTTCAAGCATGCTGAAATTCATTTTTGGGCCACTTGGAGGATATGCAGCGGGGTTGAAATTATTGACCACGATACTCGTAACTGTTGCAGGTATGATGACCGTTGTATTGGTCTTTACTTATGCAGGGAACTGGATTCGCATCAAAGTAATCGAAAGAATACTGGGGAAAAGAAATAGATTTTCGGAAAACAACCGTAAATATGTTAGGATTTGGAAAAAGTATGGTTTGATAGGTGTCGCTGGGCTTACGCCGCTGTTGTTAACACCCATTGGCGGGACAATCCTGGCGGTTAGTTCAGGCAGTCCGAAAGAGAGAATTATCTTCTTCATGTTTGTCAGCGCTGCAATCTGGTCGGTACTGCTCAGTTCTATTGTGTATTTCTTCGGCAATGAGTTTCTCCCGGACTATCTAAAGTAATTGGGGTATCCATTTCCTAGGCTCGTGTTTCCTATTTGTTATCATCCGGGAGAATTTCAATATCTCTGATAAGCACCCGCTTTGCAATGGCCTGCCCTGTTTTGGTCGCCGCCAATCCTCCCATGGCCGTTTCTTTGTAGCGCGTTTCCATGCTGGCTCCAATTTCACCCATGGCTTCAATTACTTCATCAACGGGAATAACGCTGCTTACATCAGCCAGAGCAATCTGAGCCGAGCTATTGGCAATGGCTGCCGCGCTGGCATTGCGAACGACGCATGGAACTTCCACCAACCCGGCAACGGGATCACACACCAGCCCAAGCATACATTGCACGGTAATGGCCACTGCATTAAAAATCTGTCCTGAACTGCCTTCGAGGCAATAGACAATCGCACCTGCACCCATTGCGGCGGCAGTTCCTGTTTCAGCCTGGCACCCGCCTACTGCTCCGGAGATGGAAGCCTTCTGTTCCATGATTAATGCGATACCCGCAGCAATAAGCATTGCATCAAGAATTTTTTCATCGTCGATCTGGTGAATCTCCTGGAGAGTGTATAACACGCCGGGCATTATCCCACTCGCCCCAGCGGTGGGTGCTGCTACAATTCTACCCATACAAGAGTTGACTTCTTTGGCTGCAAGCGCACGTGA
Organism: Cyclobacteriaceae bacterium; assembly: GCA_029858965.1. Classification (GTDB taxonomy): domain Bacteria; phylum Bacteroidota; class Bacteroidia; order Cytophagales; family Cyclobacteriaceae; genus Chryseolinea. The sequence goes on along the minus strand of JAOUDZ010000001.1, from coordinate 122,509 downwards.
AATCAGGTTTTGAAATTCTTTGGATAGGACTGCTTTTGGATAGCGGTAAACTTTCTTGGCGCCATTGTTAATCATGCCGGAACGCGAGGTCATCTCCTCCTCCAGGCCCGTATGCACAGCCTCCTTCATGACTTGCCATGCTGCTCGTAATCCCTCCCTTGTCTCGTCTTCCTTCCTTCCTTTTTCAGCATACTCATATTCCAGCACAACTTTGCTTAGCGACAAATTGTGTTCTGTGGAATACTTTAACCAACCTTCAAAAGAGTCAAACAGAAATGCCATGGTGATTGAAATTTAGAGGTGTATTGGATGCCGGCCTGGGCGCGTTGGGATAAACCATAATTTTGATTTGGGTCAAAGGTCTTGGTCTTTCTTTCAAATTCAAACGGTTGTACAGATTATCATTTGACATTAAGACAATTCCTACTCGAAGGCGACAACATCTATCACAATCTTCCAATGGGCACGCTTTTCTTTCTTCCAGATGCGAAAATAGGTTGCTGATTTCTTATTGCTTGGTGAGTCAGTGGACAGGGTTACATCAGCCGTGCCATATACATAACCAAGATCCCCTGATGAAGCAATTCCAGCATCGATAAGTTGGAGATTCGAAAGCAGGTTGGCACTTTCTAGAAACTCTTTTTTCTGGTCCGCTGTAACAATAGGGAGGATTCCTTCTCTTGAAATACGAATTTCGGATGAAGCGAAAGAATGGTATGCGTCAAGACCTTTGCGAAGATAGGCGTCAAGGAATTCTTTTTCCTGTTCAAGTATTAGGGCTGGGTCAGGAGGAGACTTTTCCCTGGTCTTCGATGATCTCAAGGGCATTGATGTCGTCGCAATAACTTCATTTTCTGCTGGCGTATTGTGTCGTGTACCTATATCTACAATGTTTTTCCAGGAACCGTCATTTTGTTTTTTCCAGACGGAATGAAACGATCCGAATATTACGGCTTTCTCATCTTCCTTGCTTAAACGATATTCCCAAGGTCCCGTGGTGAAACCGAAATCCCCCGATGAAGCGATATCGCAGAAAGATACTTTCCAATACAGCCAGCCGTTATTGGCCGGTTGGTTTATTATTGCTGCTTTACCCGTGGTTGGACCATTTGGACCCGTTGTAACTACGTCATCACTGAGGTAATGTAAAAATGCTGTTTTAGTGCTTTGCTCTTTGGCCATTTTGACAAATGCATGTTCAGCATCGACCATTTGCTGTAATGCTGAATCTTTAAACTGCGCATGGAGCAAAATTGGCCAGAACAACAATGCGGGAAGAATCAGCCATGCATAACGCATTGGGATAGTTTTTTTATTGAAAAAGCAAGGGACACCCTTTTTACAAATCCATTTATAACTGCGTAGATTCACATCTTAAATCAAGGCGAAACACAGTCCCTATTCCGTACGCAGAGGCAACGCTGATGGTCCCGTCAATTTTTTCAGCAGCTTCTTTCGCGATATAGAGGCCCAGACCGGATCCGTTAGAACGCTGCGTGCCACGGAAAAACATGCCAAAAATTCTATCTTTCACCTCTGGCTTTATTCCCTCACCATTATCCTCCACTTCGATCATAAATTTGCCGGCCGTTTTTTCTGATTTAACGCGAATAAAAGGTACGCGGCCATGACCTTCAGATTGGAATTTAACAGCATTCGATAATAGATTATTCAAAATGATTTTCAATCGCATTTTGTCAGTATATATCGGATCTTTTCCAATACCGCTGAGATCAACCCCAATGCTGCTAAAGTTTTCCTGGAACTTCAAATTATCCAGAATTTCTCTACAAAGCTCATCAAGATTAAGGTTTTCCCGCAATATTTCCTGCCGCTCATTTCTGGAATAGTCAAGAATTTCATTTATGAAATTATCGAGTTTGTGAACACTTGATTCAATGTTATTAATATAGAATCTAAGCTGTTCTATACTTTCTTCAAACCTACTGATGTTCACCAGCCCCAAAATAGATCGCAGTGGCGCGCTGAGATCGTGTGAAACACTATACACAAATCTGTCCAGCTCCTTGTTCGCTTGTTCGAGTTCTTTATTCTGTTGACTCAAACGTTTTTCCAATGCGCCCGAATCCGACATCACCCTCCCGGTTACCGTACTGAAAACATAAAGAAGGCCGGAACCAATCTGAATTTTGACCATCTGGTTATCAACTATCATGGCTCTCGTAAACGAAGGATGAAGTAGAGCGGGCAACACGTACGTTAATAGTAATATAAAAGAGTTAAAGATAATGGCAAATCCAAAGCCAAAGCGAATAGCAAAATACATGGACAATATGCCATATAAAAACCAATAGTCTACAAAGTTTAGGGTTTGACTGATTGCAAATGCTAAGAGAAGACATAGCAGAATTTCAAGTATATACCGTGTGGACTTTAATTTAGTGCCAAGTCGGTTCACGCGAAAGGGTATACGTGCGTTTATATTCGTTAACCCTTTTTGGGTCATTATTCCGGAAGCCAGGTAAAGCACAGGAATGGATAGACCAAAGATGGAAATAAAGTCACCAAGCCCTGTTGCGAGAAGCAGAGACCAGAAGTTGTCAATGGATATTTCGTCGAAATAGAGGAATATCCCCTCGAGCATGAACTTGTATATGATGAGTGGTACCACGAGACCCAAAATCAAAAAATATCCAAGCTGTCTTATGTTGGGAAGCCAGCATTTTCCTTTTGCCAAATGAATGAAGAATAGCCAGGAAAGAAAGACGAAAACCACTTCAGGCATTGCATATACTGGATGGTAGAGGAAGTTCTCCAGACCCCATAGATGCGCACTTAGAAGGGCGTTAAGGTAAAACCCTGCGAGCACACGCGGGCCCCACCAGTACATCAGGATTAACGCAATGGGTACCGGAAAATAGAAAAGTGAGGACCCGGTCGTCACATGTGACCAAATAGATATTTGTGTCCCCACGTGTATGATCGGCAAAGGGATAACCCATGTCCACCATGGAAGTTTGTTCGGTAACTGGTCCAATACGTTGGGCATGTTGTGCAGTCTTATAGAATCCAAGATAGTGAAAATGGCCGCCTTACAGCGATAGGGTTAGCAGCACCCAATACAGCCATCGCTATACTGACGTTGCTTCTTCCTGCGCGTTATAAGCTTCAATAGGAAGACAACTGCAAACAAGATTGCGATCACCGTATGCATTATCTATTCTGCTTACGGATGGCCAAAACTTTGCCTCTTTGACAAAAGGAAGAGGATAGGCCGCCTTTTGCCGGGAATACGGGCGATCCCAATGATCAGCAGTAATAACGGCTGCTGTATGCGGCGCTTGTGTCAGCACGTTGTTTTCACGATCAGCCCTGCCTTCTTCAATCTCCCGAATTTCATTCCGAATTTCAATTAGCGCAGCGACAAAACGGTCAAGTTCCTCCTTAGGTTCACTTTCGGTGGGCTCGATCATTAAAGTTCCCGCTACCGGAAAAGATACGGTAGGGGCATGAAAGCCATAATCCATCAACCGTTTTGCAATGTCTTCCACTTCAATGCCCCATTTCTTGAACTCGCGGCAATCTACGATCATCTCATGGGCACACCGGCCGTTAGTACCCGTGTAAAGAATTTTGAAATGACCCTGGAGACGGTCCTTGATGTAGTTCGCATTGAGGATGGCGAACTTCGTTGCGCGGGTGAGTCCCTCTCCGCCCATCATGGCAACATAGGCATAGGAAATTGTAAGGATGCTTGCGCTGCCCCAGGGGGCAGCGGAGACAGCGTGGATGGCTTTCTTACCTCCGGTTTTGACCACAGCATGTCCTGGAAGGTAATCCTTCAATTTATCATTGCAACAAATGGGCCCCATACCAGGTCCACCGCCACCATGCGGAATGCAGAAGGTTTTATGCAGGTTCAGATGGCAAACGTCTGCACCGATATTGGCGGGCGATGTTAATCCGACCTGTGCATTCATATTTGCACCATCCATGTACACAAGGCCGCCATGGATGTGTACTGCCTCGCATATTTCAGTTATGTTTTCCTCAAACACGCCATGCGTTGATGGATACGTTACCATTAAACAAGCTAGCCTGTCGCTGTATTGTTTAGCCTTGGCTTTTAAATCTGATACATCGATTTTGCCTTCTTCATCTGATTTCACAACCACAACTTCCATTCCAGCCATAATTGCACTGGCCGGGTTGGTACCATGTGCTGACGCTGGAATAAGAGAAATGTTTCGATGTCCTTCGCCTTGATCCTTATGATAGGCACGTATCACCATCAAACCCGTGTATTCTCCCTGTGCACCGCTGTTGGGCTGAAGGGATATTCCGCTAAAGCCTGTAATTTCTTTTAGGGAACTTTCGAGTGCTGCAATCATTTCCCTATAACCTTCCGTTTGATCGGCCGGCGCAAAGGGATGAATGTTTCCAAGCTCAGGCCAAGTAACAGGAATCATCTCTGCGGTAGCATTTAACTTCATGGTACAGGATCCCAATGAAATCATAGAATGTACCATCGAAAGATCCTTATTCTCTAAACGCTTGATGTAGCGAAGCATCTCGTGCTCAGAATGGTGCGTGTTGAAAACAGGATGTGTGAGATAGGTTGATTTTCGGACTAACGATTCCGGCCATTTTTTCTCTTGTCCATTGGCAGAAACCACAGGAGGCCTTTTCTTCAATACCGTTGAAAAAATTTCAAGAATAAGTTTCACTTCTTCCGCAGAAGTTGTCTCATCCAAAGCGATGCCTACTTGATTGTCATGAAAGTAGCGAAAGTTAATTTTATGCCCAATCGCTACTTGCTCAAGTTCTTTCACGTCTGCTACGGCTACTCTTAAGGTATCGAAATACAGTTCATTTAGCTGCCTAACGCCCAATGCCCCAAGACCCTGTTCAAGGATTGTTGCCAGGCCATGTATACGACCGGAAATTTTTCTCAACCCGTTAGGACCGTGGTAAACCGCATACATGCCCGCCATGACAGAGAGCAGAACCTGTGCTGTACAAATGTTTGATGTTGCTTTTTCTCTTCGAATATGTTGCTCACGGGTTTGTAGGGCCATGCGATACCCGGGATTTCCGGCGGCATCAAGCGAAGCACCAATTATCCTTCCGGGCATTTGGCGTTTGAATTCATCCTTTGTGGCGAAGAAAGCTGCGTGCGGTCCGCCAAATCCCATTGGCACGCCGAATCGCTGGCTTGACCCGATCGCTACATCGGCACCCATTTCGCCAGGCGACTTCATGAGCAGTAAACTCATAAGATCTGCGCCCATCACCAAAAGCACGTCTTTCTCATGGGCGCTTTGTGCGAAAGGAGTGTAGTCTTTAATAGCGCCATTATTGTCGGGATTCTGAACATAAACGGCAAACAATTCAGGATCCGCAATATCCAGCGCATCGAGCTCGCCTATTATCAACTCAACGCCGATGGGGACAGACCGGGTTTTGAGTATGTCGATAGTTTGGGGGAAAGTATGCTGATCAACAAAAAATTTTCTTGCATTTTTTTTTGAAGCCTTTCGGGAAGCATACATCAGGTGCATAGCTTCGGCTGCTGCAGTTCCTTCATCCAACAATGAAGCATTCGCGATTTGCATTCCGGTGAGCTCAATTATCATGGTTTGATAATTAATCAAGGCCTCCAGACGCCCCTGAGCGATTTCCGCCTGATAAGGCGTGTAGGCGGTATACCAGCCCGGGTTTTCTAAAATATTACGCAGTATAACACCGGGCGTAATGGTATTGTAGTAACCCATTCCAATAAATGACTTATAGACCTTATTCTTAGAAGCAATCTTCTTGAAATCATGTAAAAACCGATATTCGGATTTCGCCTCGGGTAGGGAAAGCGATTTCTTCATCCGGATACCGGCTGGAATAGTCTGATCGATCAATTCATCAATTGACGATGCCTTGGTAACCTTCAACATCTCCTCAACCTGCTGCGCATCAGGGCCAATATGCCGGCTTTCAAATTTTTCTGTGTATTGCGAATCGAATTTCATCTGGTGTTTGATATTCAGAAATGTTAAAATTTGGGATCAAAACTACGCTAAAGGCTTCAAAGGTAATTCTAGAATCAGTAATTTAACAGCATGGTTAGGTTTCGGTTAAACACAAGAACCAAAATACTGAAATCACGTTCAGGAAAGCTTAATGGAGCACTTTATTTTCCCCTAGCCATCCTTAAGAATTTGTTAAGTTCAAGACCAAAGCTTTGCTGACTTCCAGGAACCTGATGATCTTGCCGGCCTATTTAATAATTCCATGAATAGTTTCGTCATTCTGATATTGATGTGGGTGATTTCCAGTTTTTGGAGCTTACCACAAGAGCCTCCGGCACGAAAGTACGGCAACAAGATTTCATCCGCAGACTTGAAGGCGAATTTGTCGATCCTTGCGTCGGATGCCATGGAAGGAAGAGAGACAGGTAAGCGTGGCCAGAAAATGGCGGCTGCATTCATTCGTGCAAATTTTGAGGAATTGGAATTAGATGGTCCTTTGGATGGAGATTACTACCAGACAATGGATCTTTATCAACGGGGACCAGCGGAAACCTATGTCAGGACAGAAACTACGCGTTATGATAACTTCACCGACATTGTATATTATGGTTCTGATAATAGCGGCGGCGAGGTTTCAGTGCCGCTGGTTTTTGTTGGGAATGCCACCCAGGTTGACTTCGATCAGGTTGATGTGAAGGATAAAGCCGTTCTGCTTTTTTCCCAAAGTGAGTGGATCGCCGGAAACAAGGCGGTAGCACTAGCCAAAGAGCGGGGAGCAAGAATGGTTTTTGTATGCAATGTGAGCGACAAAGATGTATACGGCGTGCAACTTGGTCGGATCAAAGCCAATGCCACCAACAGCAGACTAAGTCTTAAATACCCCACCCCAATTGAGGATCAGCGGCCAGGTTTGTTTATTGTATCACCACGTATTGTGGATAAGCTACTCGGTGTTACCCTGGATAAACTGTTAGAGGTTTCAGATGATCCCAAAGCGAAATCTATAAAAAAGATCAAGCCCGTATTGATCAGTTATAAGACTTCCATGACCGTAAAGGTTATAAAGAGCGAGAATGTCCTTGGATTCCTGGAAGGAAAAGACAAAAAAAACGAGTTATTGATCATTTCCTCACACTACGACCATATTGGAATTAAACAAAGTGGCACTGGTGATTTGATCAACAATGGGGCTGACGATGATGGCTCAGGCACCGTTGCCGTAATCGAACTGGCAAAAGTCTTCGCGCTTGCGAAAAAGGAAGGCTATGGCCCCAGAAGGAGTATTCTATTTATGACTTTTACAGGGGAGGAAAGCGGACTGCTGGGTTCGGAATTTTATACAGAGCATCCGGTTTTTCCGTTGGGGGAAACTGTCGTAGAGTTGAATATTGATATGGTGGGCAGGAGAGACGCTTTACATCAAGAAAGTGCTCCATATATTTATGTGATTGGTGCAGATCAATTATCCAGTGAATTGAATGTTATCAGTGAATCCGTCAACAAAGCCCATACAAACTTGATTTTTGATTACACCTACAACGATCAGCGCCATCCTGAACGGCTTTATTACCGATCGGATCATTGGAATTTTGCGAAAAACAATATCCCGATCATCTTCTACTTTGATGGAATCCATGAGGACTACCATAAACCAAGCGACGAAATTGAAAAAATAGAGTTTGACCTGCTTACTGAACGCACGAAATGTATCTTCTTTATGGCATGGGAAATTGCAAATCGGGAGGCCCGCATTATGCCAGATATTAAGTAATGCGGTGGATAAAAGAATATCCCCGCATTATTTGTGCCCATCAGATGAATTCAGAAGCATTTGGTTCGGTTTTCAAATCGTTAACAAACCGGCGGAACTGTTCTTCACGATCCTTCTCACAAACAATAATCACGTTCCCGAATTCGCCAACCAAATATCCATTCAACCCCTGAACTACAATCAACTTATCCGGGGAACCCTTAATGATACAGTTACGGGTATCATAGATATGAGCATTGGCGTTAACGACATTGTTATTTTCATCTTTATCAGAAATCTCGTGTATGGAAGCCCACGAGCCAAGATCCGACCAGGTGAAGGTGCCCAGACATACATACACGTTTTGGGCTTTTTCCATAATGCCATAATCAATCGAAATATTTTTGCATTGTGAATAGGCACTTAGAACGGCACTTTTTTCCTCTGAAGTTCCTAGTTTTTGCTTAATATCATCAAAAACTTCAGCCATTTCCGGAAGATATTCGTGAAATGACTTATTAATGGCCCTGACACCCCATACAAAAATCCCTGAATTCCAAACGAAGTCTCCGCTCTCAATGAATTTCTTTGCAAGAGCCAATTCTGGCTTCTCGGTAAATGTTTTTACCTTTTTGGCGAAACTTTTTTCAGTATGATATTGAATATATCCATATCCTGTTTCGGGTCGGACAGGTGTAATGCCCAACGTAATTAGTTTGTCCTGACCCATTGCCTGATCGGCAGCTTTCTTTATTACCTCCTGAAACTCCTCCTCCATCATTATTAAATGATCGGCAGGTGTAACTACAATAACCGCTTCAGCGTTTTTTTTCTCAATTTTATAACTCGCGTAGGCAATACATGCTGCTGTATTTTTGCGCATGGGTTCTGCCAAGATCTGCTCTTCAGCCAACAGGGGCAACTGTTCATGCACTAGTTTGCCATGTTCTTCATGTGTCACAACATAAATATTTTCAACAGGGCAAATCGGGAGGAACCTGTCAAACGTGGATTGCAACAGCGTTCTGCCGGTGCCCAGAACGTCCAGAAATTGCTTAGGTTTAGAATTGCGGCTATAGGGCCAAAAGCGTACACCAACACCGCCCGCCATGAGCACTACGAATAAGTTTTTGTTCATCTAGTTCAATGCGTAAAAAGTTAAAGAAACGTTAGTCACCGAATTACGAAAGAGTTTTCAAATTTTATACAATTTCTTCCTTTGCTAAGTTGGGACCAGGCTTCTGAAGCAAAGGTATCTTTTTGAGCTCTTTTGAAAATCGAAAGCCTTGGCTTCGCTAATGTTAATATTTTTTTAGGTATCCGGCGAAGATCACCACCTGATTTGACGCCCTGCAGCTCATGGTCATCCGTAACAACCCTTCTACAACCGACCCTTTTTGATGAAATTTCGACAGTTAAATCTTCTAATAGGGCTTTTTCTATCACCTTTTGCAATTCCTTGTGGGTACAGGTATCTGAAAAGCTTAGGTAGAATTGCCTACCCAGAGAACCTTCCAGACGATGCTCAGCAAAATCGCCGTTTGAGGTATCGCTAATTTCCAGCAAGCAAACTGCCAAAACATCACCAAAGGCAAGTTGTGTACTCGTCCTGGTGATCGGCGTAAGCCTGTGCACGTAAGCTTCCTTTGCAATCGTTGCATTCAGTATAAAATCGGCTTTCTCTGCCAGGTTAGAATTTGTATTGCCTACTGATGCAACAAGCCTTGATCCTATGCGTTTGAGTATCGGGATTAAAACTTTTATCTCTGGCGTGTTTCCACTTCCGGATATGCAAATGACAGTATCTTTGGATTGGATCATTCCAGGATCACCATGAATGGCATCTTCGCCGGGGATGAAGATTGCCTGGGTTCCTGCGGAGTTGAGCGTTGCTACAATTTTATTGGCAATTTTGGCACTTTTGCCAACGCCTGTAACAACAATGCACCCCTTTGCAGAATATATTTCTTTGACGCAAGCATCAAAACTTACGTCAATCAAAGTAGTCAGATTTTGAATTGCAGGAGATTTTTTTATTAAAGCATCACATGCAAATTTCTTGATATTTTTGACTATATTCAATTCCTTTTCATCGTGAGCTTTGATGCACGATTGAACAAAGATACAATTTTAGGTTTTATAAGATGAAAATGATGTTGGTCGAAGAGAAAGACGCTCTCAAAGAAAGTCTGAAAGAAATATTCGGGTACAGCCAGTTTCGAGGCAATCAGGAAACGATCATCCGGAATTTACTGGATGGAAAAAATACTTTTGTAATCATGCCGACTGGTGCCGGCAAATCATTGTGTTATCAATTACCTGCAATGGTCAGGGATGGTTTGGCCATTGTAATTTCTCCGCTTATCGCGCTGATGAAAAATCAGGTGGATCAAATGAATGCGTATGGTGTAAACGCACGATTCTTGAATTCCACCCTTAGCAAAGGTGAAATAACAAGGTTGAAGAAAGACTGTATGAACGGGGTTGTTAAACTTTTGTACGTTGCTCCTGAATCACTTAATAAGGAAGAGACGATAGAGTTCCTCAAGAAGGTTAATGTTTCTTTTGTAGCCATTGATGAAGCACATTGCATTTCTGAGTGGGGTCATGATTTCAGGCCGGAGTACAGGAAGATTAAAACAATGATTCAAAATTTGGGTGATATGCCGGTGATTGCACTTACTGCCACTGCAACGCCTAAGGTACAAATCGATATTCAGAAGAACCTGCAGATGGAAGAGGCGGATGTTTTTATCTCCTCTTTCAACCGTAAGAATCTCTACTATGAGGTTCGGCCAAAAAAGGAAACTAAGAAACAGCTTATTAAATTCCTCAAGGATCATAAGGGAAAATCCGGTATTATATATTGTTTGAGCCGAAAGAAGGTTGAAGAAATAGCCCGGCTTTTGAATGTTAATGGTTTTAAGGCAGCTCCATATCACGCGGGTCTTGATCCGGATGTTCGGATGAAAAATCAGGATGATTTTCTGAATGAGGAGGTTGACATTATCGTTGCAACCATTGCCTTTGGGATGGGAATCGATAAGCCTGATGTTCGTTTTGTTGTCCACTACGATGTTCCGAAATCATTGGAAGGATATTATCAGGAAACCGGTAGGGGTGGACGCGATGGCCTGGAGGGATTGTGCTTGATGTTCTACAGCCACAATGATCTTAATAAACTAGAAAAATTTAACAAAGATAAGCCTGTCCAGGAACGCGAGAATTCGCGTGTCCTTTTGCAGGAAATGGAGTTTTATGCTGAATCACCAGTTTGTCGCAGAAGGCAATTGCTGCACTACTTTGGAGAAGAATATACCCAGGAGAATTGCGGTATGTGCGACAATTGTGTGCATCCGCGTGAACGATTTGATGGATCAGAATCGGTAAAATTAGTATTGCAGGCCGTTAAGCAAACCAATGAGCGTTTTGGTCTAAACCATTTAGTAAATGTTATTCGCGGTGTGGAAGATGAATATGTGAAGAGCTATGGACACTTCGATCTGGACGTTTATGGAATGGGAAACGGCGAGGACTCAGATTACTGGAAATCCGTCATTCGGCAGACGCTGATTTATCAATATCTGGAAAAAGATATTGACAATATCGGTGTATTAAAAATCAGCGAAAGGGGTGAAAAGTTTTTGAAGAAACCTCACATGATTGAACTGGCACGCGATCACGACTTCACAACAGAAATCGAAGAAGAGGAGGAATCTGCCGATAGAGGTCCAGTAAATACCAAAGCGTATGATGTAAGGCTTTTCGAAATACTGAAGACCATAAGGAAGAAGATTGCAAAAGAGAAGAACCTCCCACCTTACGTAATCTTTCAGGATCCATCACTGGAAGAAATGGCTACAACTTATCCAACAACCAAAGATGAGCTGGCACAAGTAAACGGTGTTGGCATGGGAAAGGTAAATAAGTTCGGCAATGAGTTTTTAGAAGTTATCCTAAAATATGTCGAAGATAATGACATCGAAACAGCGAGTGAAGTAGTTATAAAATCCTCCGTCAACAAATCAAAAACTAAAATTCTGATCATTCAGCAAATTGATCGAAAAGTGGATCTGGAGGAAATTGCTGAAAAGGCCAGAATGTCATTTGATGAGTTATTGACGGAGATTGAAAATATATGCTATTCGGGCACCAAGCTGAACCTGAATTATTACATCGATGAGGTAATTGACTATCATAAACAGAATGATATTCATGATTATTTTATGAATGCAGATACCGACAATCTTGATGAGGCTTTAGGCGACGGGACCATGTCTGACTATTCAGAAGAAGAAGTCAGGATGATGCGTATAAAGTTCATGTCTGAATACGCAAATTAGGGAGCTCAGTATTGTACATTATCTTTGAAACGTGAATGCGCAATCATTCACGTTTTTTATTTTTGAGCCAGATACCCAGTCTATTGCAGAGAATTCGGCCATCACTGGATTTTAACCCAGGTTTTATTTAACCGAATTCGCGGTTATCTTTGGGATTCAACCGAAAATGAACTTATGAACATTCTCGTTATTGGTAACGGTGGGAGGGAACATGCCCTTGCATGGAAAATGAAGCAAAGCCCACTTTGCCAAAAGATTTTTGTGGCCCCTGGAAACGCGGGAACCGCACTGGTCGCTGAAAATGTTGACCTGGGCGTTAACGATTTTGAAGGACTGGGCAAATTCTGCCTTGAAAATTCCGTCGGTCTTGTGGTTGTAGGGCCGGAAGGACCGTTGGTAAATGGTATCCGTGACTATTTTGAAAATGATACAGCATTGAAAGGAATCCTCATGATTGGCCCTGGTAAAATTGGGGCGCAACTTGAGGGTAGTAAGGACTATTCTAAGCAATTTATGCTTCGGCATAATATCCCAACGGCAAAAGCCAAATCGTTTATCGTCTCGGATTTGAGTCAGGCGCTTGACTATATTTCCAGCTGCAAGCCGCCCATTGTGCTGAAAGCCGATGGACTTGCAGCAGGGAAAGGCGTGATTATAAGCCTGAGCCAGGGTGAGGCGAAAGCAGTAATAAAAGAAATGCTGGTCAACAAAAGATTTGGGGCAGCTAGTGCAAAAGTGCTGATTGAGGAATTCTTGAATGGTATAGAACTTTCCGTGTTTGTGCTCACCGATGGCAAGGATTATGTAATCCTGCCGGAAGCAAAAGATTATAAGAGGATCGGTGAAGGAGATACAGGACCGAATACTGGTGGTATGGGTGCGGTTTCACCGGTTGTATTTGCCGATCCTTCGTTTATGCAGAAAATTGATAAGCTAATCGTAAAGCCTACCATTGATGGATTGAATCGTGAAGGAATAGATTATAAGGGATTTATCTTCGTGGGAATCATGAACATGGGGGGGAATCCATTTGTAATTGAGTACAATGCGCGCATGGGAGATCCGGAAACGCAAGCTGTTATGCCACGCATTAAAAGTGATTTTGTTGAGCTTTTGATTGCTGCCGCAAAAGGAGAATTAAAAAATAAACAAATTCAAATCGATGAGAATTGTACCGTAACTATAGCGTTGGTTTCTGGCGGTTATCCAGGCGAATATGAGACGGGAAAGGTTATTGAGGGGCTGGGAGAAGAAGGACAAGCAATGGTGTTCCATGCAGGAACCACCAGACAAAAAGAACATGTCCTGACGCACGGAGGACGCGTACTAGCCATCTCCGGAAAAGGTAAGTCTTTGTCGGAGGCAAGGGACCAGGCGTATGCAGCCGCAGCGCAAATTAGTTGGGAAGGCTTGTACTACCGAAAAGACATCGGACAAGATTTATTGAATTATAAAGTTTAAGTGGGATGGGATGTTCATGTGTATCAACGAAAAATGGAGTAGTTTCCGGATGCAATAATAACGGTGCATGCAAAACGGGTGGCTGCAATAAAATGAATGTTTTTGATTGGCTTTCCAATATGGAAATGCCGGGCCAAGATAAGTTCAATATTGTGGAAGTACGTTTCAAGAACGGGCGGAAGGACTTCTATGCTAATACCGAGGGCCTCAATCTTACTACCGGTGATGCTATTGTAGTCGAAGTGCCCAGCGGCCACCACATTGGGCACGTTTCTATGCAAGGTGAATTGGTGCGACTGCAATTGCAAAAGAAAAAGGTGCAAAACGATAGCGAGATTAAGAAGATCTATCGATTGGCGCACCAGAAAGATTTGGAAAAATTTGAAGAAGTAAAAAAACGCGAGCTGCCTACACTCTACAGAACCCGGGAGATTATTCGTGACCTCAAACTTGAAATGAAACTTTCGGACATAGAGTTTCAGGCGGATAACATCAAAGCCACTTTCTTTTATTCAGCGGATGATCGTGTTGACTTTCGTGAATTGATCAAACTATTGGCCGGTGAATTCAGAATCAGGGTAGAAATGCGCCAAATAAGTTTGCGGCAAGAAGCAGGAAGATTGGGAGGGATCGGCGTGTGCGGGAGAGAATTATGTTGTTCAACCTGGTTGAGCGATTTTAAGAATGTTGCTACCAGTGCAGCCCGATATCAGAATCTGTCACTTAATCCCAGCAAACTTTCCGGGCAATGTGGGAGGCTGAAATGTTGCCTCAATTATGAACTCGAGACCTACATGGAGGCGTTGGAACATATTCCCAAGATTGAAGGCCCGTTGCTCACAGAAAAGGGTGAGGCTACACTCCAGAAGACCGATATCTTCCGGAAAATAATGTGGTTTGGATTTGTTTCAGAAAACACCTGGTATCCATTGAACATAGAACGTGTCAATCAAATTCTACGCTTAAACCGCGAAGGTAAGAAACCTGCAAGCCTTGATCTGGATGTCGCTGCAGTAAAAATTCCAGTTGAAACCCTTAACAGCGACCTCGCCCGCATGGATCAAAAGTTTAAAAGTAAACCCAAGAAGCGCAAAAAGCGGAGAAGTGGTGGCGATAACCGAAATAACCGTAATCCCAAACCCGGGAGCCAGCGATGAGAGTTTTAATAGCGTTATGCATCGCGGCTATTGCTTTAGCATGTGATGATACACGGGTGTATGAGCAAATCACAGACTTGGAGAAACGCCAATGGGTAGTCACTGACAAGCCTCATTTTGAATTCCAAATTGATGATATCAATCAGCAGTACAATCTTTATGGCAATATCCGGAATGCAGTTTCCTATCCATATGCAAGGTTCTTTTTCACATACTATCTGCAAGATTCATCCGGCGTAGAAATCCAGAAGAAGCTCATGACTGAATTTCTCTTTGATCAAAAAACTGGCAAGCCTTTAGGCAAGGGGGGTATTGGAGATTTGTATGATCACAGATTTTTGCTGCTTGGGGACTACCAATTCAAAAGCAAAGGAAAGTACCGGGTAGAGTTTGAACAGTTTATGCGACTGGATACATTGCCAGGAATCTTCGCTGTTGGGCTGCGCGTAGAAAAAGCCCACAAATAAAATAATGTGCCTAAATATTACACCATCCTCTGTTAAACCTGCATAAGGTTGATAGTTAAGCTCAGTGAAAGGACGTTCACTGCTGTGAAATGCATCATTCCTGGAGGGGAGGGTATCGAATAATAGATGGAATTCCAGGCGGAATAGCGGAAAGGCGAAAAAGCGTTTTAGCCCCCCATGTTTTGAATTAACCTCCTGCCATGGCTGTTGACTTTGTACTGGTGACTTCTTATCTTTCATGAGATGATTCTTAAACGACAGGCATCTGCTGCCTGTC
This sequence comes from Cyclobacteriaceae bacterium, assembly GCA_029858965.1. GTDB lineage: Bacteria > Bacteroidota > Bacteroidia > Cytophagales > Cyclobacteriaceae > Chryseolinea. Next base: position 107,070 of record JAOUDZ010000001.1, on the reverse strand, counting down.
GCAGCAATGGCCCTTAGATATCGGATAGATTGTTGACTTTTCAGTGGTGATCAAGGGGTGATCAACATTGGCCTTTTGAATTCATTAAATCAAGAAAATAATCAGTTTAAATGTATCCAGTCTAAACCCTATATATTATGAAAAAAAACGAATCTACTTCCCGCAGAAATTTTATTGGTGCGCTTGCCGTCGGTGCGACAGCGGGCATGTATGCTATTCCAAGTCCATTGTTCGGTGGCAATGCGTCGAGTGAAATGGCTGAGGATGATCCAGATGCATGGTTTAATAAAATTAGAGGCAAGCATCGTATCGTATTTGATTGCACGAGACCACATGAAATTTTCCCGTTCGCCTGGCCAAGAGTATTCTTGATGACAAACGACCATACGGGAACACCTGAAAAGGAATGTGGTGTTGTTGTTGTGCTGCGCCATGATGCTATTCCCTATGCATTTGAGGACAAACTTTGGCAGGCGTATCGGTTTGGTGAAATGTTTAAAGCCGATGATCCTTTGACCAAAGCTCCGGCGACGCGTAACCCTTTTATGAAGCCCAAAACAGGTGATTTTAGTGTACCTGGAATTGGGAACGTTGCCATTGGTATAAATGAATTGCAGGAAAGTGGGGTTATGTTCTGTGTTTGTGATGCAGCGATTACAGTGTATACTGCCGTTGCAGCCGGAAATTTGAAGAAGGATCCTGCAGAAGTGAAAAAGGAGTGGCTGGGAAGCCTCCTCCCGGGCATTCAGGTTGTCCCTTCAGGGGTTTGGGCTGTTGGCCGTGCACAGGAAAAGGGATGCGGATACTGCTTTGCGGGATAAGGCAAGTTATTTCAGAAGCGATAATTACTATTTAGCGCATGTGATAGATCTTTGCGTAATCTTAGTTATCGCTTCTGGATTTTATTAATGGTATGAAAAGGTCATGAAGAAACTATTCTGTACAACCACGCTATTTCTCCTTGCCTTTATGGTATGGTCTCAGGCCAGGCCTGTAAAAATTGCGTTTGATATGAGCAGCAAGGATACACTGGCTCACCAAACCGTATTGCGACATGTTACTATGATGGCATCCGCCTATCCGGAATCACAATTTGAAGTAGTGGTATATGGGCCGGCACTTCAGATGGTACTGAAAGATGAATCCACAATTGAGAAGGGCGTGCGTGCGCTTGCAGCGAATCAGAATGTATCCTTCAAAGCTTGTGCTATAACAATGAAGCGTCACAATATTGACACCAGCCAGCTCCTTCCGGGGGTTGATGTTGTGCCGGATGCCATTATAGAACTCGTCACAAAACAAGCTGAGGGCTGGGGATACATAAAGGAGTAGAAAATAAAAGAAACCAGATTTGCTTGGCAAGCTTCGATGAGAGAAGATTCATTGTTAAAATTTATTTCCTACCTGAATTGTTTCGCGCTGGTTTGCGTCCTATTTATTGCCGGTGCAGCTACTTCACTATTCTTGCCACCGCCAGATCCGCCACAACCTAACACCGCCAAGTCCACCGCCATACTGAAAGAGCAAGTTGATCAAACAAGTATAAGTATTTGGCAGCCTCCTGATTCCACAAAAATTGAAAATACGCCAGAAGGTGATTTGATCCGGTATGGTCGGGAACTTGTGGCGCACACTGCGCTTTATCTTGGTCCAAAAGGGAAATTGATGGCCATCAGTAATGGGATGAATTGCCAGAATTGTCATTTGAAAGCTGGCAAAAAGCCGTTTGGGAATAGCTATGCTGCAGTGGCAGCGACGTATCCAAAAAAACGAGCCCGGTCTGGGCAAATCGAATCTGTAGAAAGAAGGGTAAATGACTGCATTGAACGTAGTCTAAACGGGAGAAGACTTGATGAGAACAGCACAGAAATGCGTGCATTTGTTGCGTACATCAAATGGGTAGGGAGTGAAGTACCCAAAGGAGTCTATCCAAACGGTGCCGGGCTCCTGGAACTCCCTTTGCTAAACAGGCCGGCGGATGCTGCTAAAGGAATGAAAGTATTTGAAGTTCATTGTATGAGTTGTCACGGTCTGGGTGGAGAAGGATTTCGGGAAGGAAACAGCCCTGAGTGGAAGTATCCTCCGCTATCGCACGACAATAGTTTTAATGTGGGCGCAGGATTGTTTCGTCTATCCCGTTTTGCGGCTTATGTAAAATCGAATATGCCGTACGGCGCTTCATATGACAATCCTACATTGACCGATGAAGAGGCGTGGGATGTTGCTGCCTACATCAATTCATTGCCGCGGCCCGGTAAAGATCTTTCTCAGGATTGGCCGGATATTTCCACCAAACCATTCGACCATCCTTTTGGCCCGTATGCAGATACTTTTTCTGAGCAGCAGCATAAGTTTGGCCCTTTTGGACCAATCAAGGATCTGCAAAAGAAAAATTAGAGGATAAGTGGATCAGGGTGATTTAGGTTGAAGTATAAATTTCAAACCCGATTGTATTTCTTTGATGGTATTCAATCGCAATTGAATGGGCGTCCTGTTCGTACTGCAATATGTGATGCGGCTGTAAGCTAGGCTACGCTTAGGCATGAAAAGATTTGTATTTTAAATTATTACATTGTGACAACTTAACTGCTTGCCAGATGATTAAAATGATAATACATGCACTAAAGCGTTATGCCTGGTTCAAGAGGTTTAATGCGAAAGTGACTTACGAACTTTTGGCGAAATACATTCCTGAAGCTGACTGGCATTTTATGAATTATGGCTATTCACCCAATGCTAATGAGCCACCCTTGGATTTGCCTGAAGATACCAAGATTCAAAGATACCCATTGCAGATGTATCATTATCTGGCTATTAAAACTGAGATTGAAGGAAAACAAGTTCTCGAAGTTGGCAGCGGGCGAGGGGGTGGGGCACGCCATATCGCAGGCAGGTTAAAGCCAGCATTTTATACAGGAATGGACCTGGCGCAAAGCGCTGTTGACCTTGCGAATAAGATCCATGTCTTGCCCAATCTAAAGTTCATGCAAGGCAGTGCGGAAGCAATACCCCTCAAGGATGGCAGTGTTGATGTTGTTATTAATGTTGAGTCATGTCATGCGTATGGTTCGGTAAGCAAATTTCTAAGTGAAGTCAAGCGCGTTTTAAAACCCGGAGGACATTTGCTTTTGGTCGATTTCCGGAATGAAGAAAATGTGGAAAACATGAGCACACTCAAAAATCAACTCCGTGATTCGGGGATGGAGGTGCTGGTCGAGGAAAACATAACAGCCAACGTCATCCGTTCTATTGAAGCAGAGGATGAAACTAAAAAAGAGCGCATTCGCACACTAATACCGCAAAAGTGGCAAAAACTTTTTTCGGAGTTTGCCGGTGTCGTCGGTTCGCGTTTTTATGAAACACTAAAGAATGGTTCCCGCCAATATTATAGATTTTCACTGCGGAAAATCGCATAGTTATCCGCATCAGGATTACATTTTATTTGAGAATTTTCCTTGCCTTTCGGGTCGGTTAAAAAACCAAAATTCATGTGTAAGGACAACCAATAACAGAGATTAAGAAATACCTGCCGCAGACTACCTTTGCTTCAAGCTCGATAAGAATTCAATCATGTCTCTAATTTCCCGCCTTGACATCAGACTGCCCATAGGAGGCATGCTGGAAGGCATGTTTTCCCTTTTGTCTATCCGTGAGGTTGCGACCTCAAGTGGCTCAGCTTCTGAAGTTTTGATGATCAACTTACCCTCTTTTTCTTCCATAAGGATGCCTGTGATTACCTGCCCATCTTTCAGGGTAAGTTTTACAGATCCATAACCAGGAGAGAGTCTTGCGCTGGGTTCAATGAGCGCACGCAACAGTTCTTCACGACTCAGTTTGTCTCCGATATAGGTAAGTTCTGGTCCAACAATTCCACCCGCACCTCTGATGGCGTGGCAGCGCGCACATTGAACAGTGGAATTTTCCATGAAATATCTTCTTGCGCGTCTTGCATCTCCGCCATACAGTGTTTCCAGGAAACCTTCCGTACTGTTGCCGGTGGGGCGAAGTGGATCTAACTTGGCGATTAGTGTTTCAGAATGCGTGGAATCCACTGCCTCAGTCAAATCTAATGTAATAGCAGGTGAAAGTTTTTTTGCTGCCAGTTGGTCAATCAACCCATCTAACACCGGCTGACTTTTTGCCAATGGCATTTCACCCAGCACCCTTAGCAATTGTTGTTGTTCCTGCACAGTTCCTTTTTTGAAGATTGGATCCACAATGCCGGGTAAATTTTCCTTCGTAATATCCAGCTCATTCAATAGACCCACTGCCGTTGTACGTACGTTCATATCCTTATCATTCATTCCCCGCGTAATGACAGCTTCAATGTTATCGTATTTCAACTTATGAAGGGCCGTTAGCATAGCCGACCGCACTTCCGGTGAACTATGCTGCTGCATTATTTTCACGAATGACGCATTGTAGTCCTTGATTCCAAGTGTACTCAGCATTTGTGCTGTGGCAACCAGGATGTCAGCATCTTTGTTCTGCAACAAGGAACCAGCCATAGCGCTTGCCTTTGTTGTGGCCACTGTTGGATCACGTTCAATCTTGCCGCGAAGACGGCCATCTACCCGGTCCAGGGTGGAAGGGTTTGGCCAACCACCCAACGTGGCCAATGCTTCTGCCCGTATATGGGCAGGAATGTCAATTCGTTTTGAGAATGAGATCATAAGATCCATTTCTTTTTCTCCCCCTACGCGAAGGCAGGCGTTGATCCCCCGCCTTAACAAGGCTTCATTTGAGAATCTTTTTTCACCCAGCGTAGCGGCAAGGGCAGGTAAAGCTGCTTCAATAGACAGATCGTCGTTGATGGCGCGTGCTGCCTCCGTTACGATATACTCATCGGAGTCTTGAAGAAAAAGTGAAACTTTTTCACTTTGCATTCTGCGCAACACCAACACTGCAGCAATCCGGAGCGCTCTGCTTGGGTTATCTGCCAGCGCGGTAACGGCATCTTCCTTTCCAATGCGCGTTAGCGCCAATACGCCTGCATGCCTGAGGTATATGTCCTCATCATTATTTCGCTCGAGCATTTTAATGATGGGATCAACTGCTTCCGGGTAGGCTATACGTCCCAGGGCTTGGGTGCCAAAAAACACCGCACGTGGATATTGGTGGGAAAGTAGCGGGATCAACTGACTTGCAGCCTCTGCATACTTAACATCACCAATTATTTTGGCGGCTTGCGCAATTATCTCCGGATCGCTATCCTTCAGCAAGTCGATGAGTGATGCAGTACTTGTTCTATCCTTGCTGGCCAATTGACCAATACCCCAGATACCATGAATGCGTGCCAACTGGTTATCGCGCTGGGCGATCGCTCGCTTGAAAATCTCCAAACTGCCTCTTTTGGTTAATTCAAATTGGGCTTTTTGCCGAATACGCATGTCTGCATAGGATAGCAATGAAAGTAATTCTTCGTCAGATTGTTTTGCGTAATCCAACAGCATCAGACGCTTTGTTTCTATTCTAGCTGCCTTCAAATCGTTTTTTTCTTCGGTCACATCCAACTTCCATACTCTTCCATAATTCTTGGTATCCCATCCATTGATCCAGTCGGCCACATACAACGCTCCATCCGGGCCAAACTTTATACCAGTAGGTAAAATACCACTGATAACATCCTTTTCTTCCGCCAGCGAAAAGGATGCTCCTGCAGGTTTTAAGCTAAATGACCAGATATGCGACCGGCTTGGGTTTCCTACGAATTCCACCAGGAAAAATCTATTCTTCCAGTCAGCTCCTAGCGCCGTGCCGGGATTATATTGCATCCCTGTGGGACCGTTGTGATAATTGATGATTGGCGGGATAATGTAGGCAGCCTGTCCTTCCCACCGGGGCTTAAACAACTCTTCATCCATCCATACTTTGTAGGTATTATTCTTCGGATCTACATACTTACCATATTGCCAATTTGCTCTCCAGCCTGCGTCTGACCCTTCAACAATATGCACAAGGCGCTCGCTTTCCCCCGGATGATCCCCGTCATTGTCTGAACTGATAATGTTTCCATATTCATCAAACACAAATTCATGGGTGTTGCGTAAGCCCTTTGCAAATACTTCAAAGTCACTGCCATCCGCATTCGAGCGGGCAATAATTCCCTCGTTTGGATACGAATGGACAGTTCCATCGAGCGCTGTAATATTCGCACCGATATCGCCTATACCCCAATAAATTTTGCCGTCCGGGCCTTCTATTATTCCGGACATCCCATGGCCACCGAATCCAATATGCACAGCGTAGCCATGGCTGATCGACTCCTTTTGATCTGGTATGCCGTCTGCGTTGGTATCTTTCAGTCGCCAGACATCCGGGCCGATCGCAACGAACATATCCTCTTTTCTAACCAATAAACCACCTGCTACATCAGTTATTTCTTCATGAAAGTCACTTACTATCCGGGTTGAGACATCAGCAATGCCATCGCCTGATTCATCTTCCAGACGCCATACTTCGTCTTTCTCTACTGCTAAATCTCGCCAGTCATGGCTGCCATCATGGTTCAAGTCTGCAAGCCATTCATTTTCCTTGCTTCGTTCCGGGGCAAAAGTGCTTCTTAAGAAAGCGCGTCTTTCTTCGACCGATTGCAGACCAATCGATGCGATCATCCAGTCCCTGTGTCCGCGTATATCAAATTCAGAATTTTTTTGCCTGTTCGTTCTGGTCAGATAAATGCGTCCTTGGTCGTCAATCGACATGGCAATAGGATCAGGAGCAAGAGAATCGGAAGCCCACAAACTGAGGGTAAGACCATCTGCTAGCTGAGCTGGCGTAGTCTTCCTGATTTCTTGCGCTCTTATCGCACCCTGCATGGGATCTTCCCGAACAACAAGTGGAGGCTCAATTGGTGTAGATTCTTTGCATGACACCAATGCTGAAATAAGCAGAAAAATCGCTGGCAGACTTCTGAGGGAAATTGGGCTTATCATTTTGTGGTTTTTATTGCTTGGTTACCCAAAGGGATTGAAACCAAGAAAGGAAAAAGAAATGGCTTTGCGAAATGTTATTGGAGTTCAGGTCTTATTTTGCTTTTAGCGTAAAGAATCAGTGCATTAACCTGACAAATGACACCATTTCAAAATAAAAGGTTCTGCCGGAGCAGGTACCTTTGGCGAGTTGAGACTGGACAACGAAGTCTATTATTTCTGACGCTACCAACTCCTTGGTTCGATTGCGTGTGGGATAAGGTTGACACGGCGGCGGGAAATTTCAGACCGTTTTACTAAAGACTGTCAGCTTTGAAGCATCGAATCAATCGGAATGTAAATACTTACCAATGCAGCGAATTCCAAATTGGTTCTTGCAGGGGCATTGAATTATTTACACGTGATCAAGATTTTATGATCTTTCTTACAATGTGCGCAGCGTCCCGCTTAATGCCTGTAACGGTGTCAGACGTCATGGAATAAAGAAAATTCAGGCCGACAAAGTAAAGTCCGGGTTCCCGGTTAACTACACCTCTACTGTGAAACGGCTCCTCACCTTCTCCAAGAACTGGCATATCAACCCAGGAAAAACCGGGACTATATCCGGTACACCAAATAATATTTTTTACAGGAAGTGTTTTATTGTTTTCGAGAAGTGGAAGTCCGTTTTGCACACCAATTACCTTTGGAACGCGTTCAATACCTGCGTCTGTAAGGTCTTTTGGCTTTACCCTTACAAGGGGTCCGGCACTGGTCAACGCTTTTGGTCTCAGCTTTCGACCAAATGGCGTACCTGTATTTAACAAGTGATGCCCAACAAATCTGACCATGCGGATCAGTAAGTAGCGGGCTATTGAAGTTTCAATCCGGAATGGAACGTGACCTACCTCCTTGCCAGATATCCATGTATGATGCGTCTTGCTTACTTCCAGTGCAATGTCAGCACCTGAAGTGCCGGCGCCCACAACCAGCACACTTCCCTCGTTTAGTTGCGATGGATTTTTGTATTCTTTTGAATGCAGTTGAACAATTGAGCTATCGATATCCTTGGCAAAGGCAGGTACTTTTGCATTTTGATAGTTGGCCATAGCGACCACCACATTTTTTGCCTTGAAAAATTTTCCGTCGGCGGAAACAAGAAAATGGTTGTCCTGCCTGGATAACCTATCGACGGTTAATCCAGTGCGCACCGGAAGCTTGAACTTTTTCGCGTACGTCTCAAGATAGTCAGCCATTTCATCTTTCGAAATAAACACATGTTGCTTGCCGGGGAAGGGCATTCCCGCAAGGCCATTCAAATAGGTCGGCGTAAATAGTTTGAGTGAGTCCCATCGATTTCGCCAGGCGTCACCTATTCTTTCATTAGCATCCAGGATTGTAAATTGCCTCCCAGCTTTTGCAAGACCGTACCCTACTGAAAGGCCGGCCTGACCACCACCAATAATAATAGTCTCATAAAAGGTTGATTCGGTTTTGGTTTCATCTTGATTTTTCATAGCAGCATTGTTTTGTACTGGCAAAGGACGTCCCTTTCCAGGGGTTGGTTAACAGATCAAAACTAGCTGAAGGGATCAGGAATGGGTTTGCTGAAAGGTCAAATAACTGTGCTGAAAAGTTATTTGTGGTTGGCGGTAGCTAATTCTTAATTCACTTTGAATTTACCAGGTGTGCGGCCATACTTGTTTTTGAATGCTCTGGTGAAATGCGATTTGTTTTCAAACCCGCTCGCAAGATAGATATCATCAAGGCTTTTGCTTGTTGTTTCCAATAAATACCGGCTGTATTCCAGTCGCTTTTCCAGGAGCCATTTACCAGGCGTGGTTTGGTATAAACTGTAGAACTCGCGCTTGTATGCGGAAAGGCTTCTGGCGCAGAGCCGTGCGAATTCGGGTATGGATAGGTTATGCATAAAATTATCCTGCATTACTTCCGCAATAGAAGATTTGGTGGATTTCGACAACGCGCTGAAATAGCATTGAAGTGGCAAGTATTTATTGTTTGAAAGAATATTCAGTATTAGTTCTTCAAGTTTTAACTTGAGCAGCGCGCCAACGGGCGGCTCAGGCTGATTAAAATAGCTTAGCAGGGATTCGAAGTATGCCTTCAATAGCGCATCATGGCCAAACGGAAATATTGGGTCGTACTGCGTCGCTGAAGTTTCCGGGACCAGGGAAATTCTGTATTTATGAATTACTGATCGGATGAAGTCATCGGGAACAAATACAAGTAACTCGCAAAAATTTTCCTGCGGTTCACTCTCAATTAAAATGCTTCCTTTCCTGGCAAAGACACAGTCCCCCGATGTAAGGGGATATTCACTGCCTGGAGTTTTTAACAATGTTTCGCCCGTAAGGATAAAGGCAAAAAAATTGTTGTTGCACCAGATATTGTCGCTCGACTCTTCTATGGGGCATTTGAATTCAACAAAAAGCAGGTCGTCAACCTTGAAGGTTCTGAACATTTGACTGTTCGTAATAAAATCCTGTATGTTGTTCATCGCATAACTCTTTTTAGGCGTTTCGAATAGTTGAATCTCACGATAATATCGGCTGTTTGATAAGCTGCTATTTGTATTACATCAGTAATTGTTTTTCCTCCACTTTTATTTTATTGCTTGTTGTTGCGCATTGTCTGGCGGTAGCATCGGGCTTTTCAATCCCAAAATGTTTCAATACGCGCAAAGCCCTTAGCGTATTCCACCTGCTTGGCTTTCCGGCTTTTTCCATTTCAAAGTGAACTTGTCCCGGATGCTTCGCTTGTACATTCCAGGTTGAATCAGCGTTTCTCTTCTTTAGCAGAACCTCCAATGCAGGCTTCATGCGGATATCCCATTTGCTCCTTTCGTACTGGAAGTAATCCAGTGCTTTAAGTATATCATACCGCCATCGGCAGGGGTAGGCTAGCTTGAGAAAGTTCTTATTTATGATTTCCCCGGTTTTGTCGGACAGGAATAATTGATGTAAAAGAATGAAATCAATAGATGACTGTTTAGCTTTTCTAAGTTCATCCAATCTGTAGCGATATCCATTTACCTGATATTCGGTTATTCCTTCCAAGACTGACAGGGACGAGTGAAGAGAACTATGCTTTGCACCGGTTCTGTTTGACAAGCAGTTGAATCCACCATCAGGCATTAGTTGGGAGAGGATGAAGTTAATTATTGATTTTAGCTTATCGCCATCAGCTTTAAAATAGGAAGCGTAGTTCAGAAACATACCGTTTAGGCATACATCACATTTTTGTTCCATCCCAATTGGTCTAATGCCACCGTCTTTTCCTTTTTCATTGTTTATGATGATGTCAATGGATTCCTGTATCAGCGGATTATCAGGAGCTATGCAAAGATTCCGTAAATCCAGTAAGGTATAGTGAGTAGAAGTCCATTTTGGTTGGTAGAATTTCTGCCCCCAATGTCCATCAGGTTTTCTTTTCGATAAGAAGCGAGCACCCCATCCTTTTCGCGCAATGCTATTTCTCAAATCTTCACGGTCTACGCCAAACAAATCACGATGGACCTGATATTGTATCGATACATCGCCTTCTAGCAACCAGTTTATGGTTTCTTGCAAATTCATTTTAATTATAAACTGTTTTTATCGAAACTGTGAACAGCCAGGTTTTGTATTTACTATGAACAGCAATCCTTATGCGCTTGCACTGGTGGGCATTTAACTGTCCCGAAGCTGCAATAGACACAACAATCACCATGACGTGCCTTTATTACCGTTTTACAGTGCTCGCATTCATAAAAATACTGACATGCATCTTGAGGCATTTCTTCTTCTTTCTGATATCCGCAGTGTGGGCACGTAATTAGCGATTTGGTTATTATCTCCATGGCGATTTATTTTTCAGCGGTTCCCAAGCCTGTCATTTTTCTGCGTCTTCAGGCAGCCTCGCGCGTCACTTTGCGCCGATATTCCGAATCGTACTTTTGTTTCTGTTATCTCCACGCGCGGTTGCCGGTATATATTTTTCAATTTGTCTATTCTCGACTTATAGTAATTTTTGAACTCGGCTGTAGGATATTCACACAGATATATCTTGGTTCCGTCTTCCCTAAAATACTTATTTTTAATCGTTGCCTTTAATTCCACCATTTGAAATAGTCGGGGCAACAGACTATCGGGCTTAACGTCATTTCCAAGGTCGGAATGGATCCAGATCATGTAATCTTTAGTAAGGCTGTCCGGGGCCCAAAACACGAAGCTTCCATTAAATGAAATAGGTTGTGGAATATTGACTTTTTCGCCGTAAAACATTACAGCACCGGCCTGGCCATAATGGTAGCAATAAATATCGCAGTTATTGACGTTTCCCGGGCCCAGACCCACGTATATGTCCCTGACCTTTTCACCGATTTCTTTCCAGCCTGTCATATCTGCCATGTCCTGGGGTATGTCGTGGTTCACGCCATCTTCCCATCTGAATGCACCCTCTTTTTCGACTTTCTGAAAAGTAGTAAATGGAATCCCATCAAAGGAGAGTGAAATATACAAGTCGATGAACATGAAGAACACCATGCCAGCGGCAATATAATGCTTGTATCTCCCGGAATACTTTTCGGTGAAATAACCGCCAAAGACAAACAGGATGGGATATACACCTAAGGCGTAATACGCTTTGCCGCTACCCAGAATCAACAAAACGATGATGAGCACGTACATGAACCCAAACAAGTTGTATTGTTTTTCTTTCCGGTAAAATAATAAAATCAAAAGAGCACCAAACCATATTAAGAACGCCTGACTGTTCATTAATAATTGTGCAGTAATAAAGTCTGACAGACGCACATGCACTAGCTGGGTCTCCCGTAATTCTGCCATGTGAAGCATTACAGGCCAATTATGTTGATATTGCCAGATTAGGTTTGGCAGAACTATGGTGAATCCAATGGCCAAGGCAAGCAGAAAGTATTTTGAAAGGTAGAGGTATCGATACTTTGACAGCAGCAAGGAGAAGGCAAATGCTGCAAAAAAGAATACAATTGAATATTTATTTAGAAAGGCAAATCCAAATGTGATTGCGATCCATATCCAGATTCTGGGATTGTTTCGTCTAATCAGGAGCAGGATTAAGTAACTTGAAAGTAGCCAATAGAAATGATTAAATGCTACGGGTTGAAAGAGTGCATTTGTATGTAGGTAGGCAGGTGACAGCAAGTAAGCAAAACTTGCAAGGGCAAGAGCTATCTTTTTACCGCCGATTTCTTTAACCGATAATCCGATTATGATGAGGTTAATTGCGCCGATCACTGCAGGGAAGAAACGTAATGAAAATGTGGTGTTTCCGAAAATTGTGGTGGCTATTTTCCCAATAAAAGCAATGGATGGGGGTACTGAAATATAGCCCCAGGCAAGATGTTCACTTTGTGCGTAGTACAGGTACGCATCCCTGTGCAATTCAAAGTTTGAATATGTGAAGAAATGAACCAGCAGTTTCGCCATTACAAAAAATAGCATGATCAACCAGTCTCCTGAATCTATGGATTTGAATTGGGATTGTTCTGGTTTTCTGCTGGCCATAGGTTGGTATCGCTAGCTATCAGCGCTTCACTTCTGTTTTGGTTTTAGTAAAGTCGTTTTTATGGAGTACACAAAGTTAAATAAAAAGCAACCGCTTTTAATTCTTACTAATGGTCGTCTGAATATTATTACACGTCCTGGTGGACCGCGCAGATTGCCGGCTATCCTGCCGAAATATTCTTATCTGCTGGTTACAATAATGATTTTAAATGCCTTAATGGAAGGACATCCAATGGCATTCCATCTTTAGCGATGCGGCCTTCTTCGATTATCAAAACTCTCTTTGACATTTTAATTACCTCAATGAGGTCATGCGTCACAACGATAGTCGTGAGGTCAAACTGTTGATGGAGTTCTAAAATATAATCCTGCAGTTTGGATTGCATCTCTGTGTCAAGCGCTGATAACGGTTCATCCAGCAGCAATAGCTTTGGTTTTCTGATTAATGCCCTGGCCAGGGCTATACGCTGCATTTGTCCTCCTGAAAGTGTGGCTGGTTTCTTATTTTGTAGTTGCCCTAATTCTGTCAGTTCAAGGAGTTCATCGACAATGGATTTGGACTGCCCTTTGTTTAGCGCAAACTCAAGATTCTCTCTCACCGTCATATTGGGAAACAATGAATATTCCTGAAATACCATTCCGATATTTCTTCTTTGTGGTTTAAGGTTGATGCTTTTGTCCTTATCAAACCACACTGCGTCATCAACTTGAATGTGCCCGCTATCGGGTTCCAGCAGGCCGGCCAACATTCTTAATATACTCGTCTTTCCCGCTCCTGAAGGACCGTAGATGGTTATTAGTTCTCCTGTAAGTATCGTGGCGTGAAAGTGCAGATTTAATTCGCCGGTCGCTCCGGACAGTTTCTTGGCAATGCTTATGTTGATCATAGATATCGGGCTTTTTGCATGCGATGATTGACCAGGTAAATACTTACCAGTACAAGGAACGCAAAGACTAATAGTATAGCGGAATAGACATTGGCCTGGTGGTAGTTCATCGCCTGAACCTCATCATAGATCGCAACCGATACAACGCGCGTTTCTTTTGGAATATTTCCGCCAACCATAAGTACTACGCCGAATTCTCCAATGGTATGTGCGAACGAAAGCACACACCCGGTGAGCAGTGCAATCCTGATGTTGGGTATCAGCACCTTTGTTAGTGTCGTGAGCCTGCTTTTACCCAATGTATAAGCTGTTTCAATCAATGTTTCAGGAATCATGCGGAATCCGGATTGTACAGGTTGTATCATAAAGGGAAGACTATAGATCACGGAAGCGATTACGAGGCCCGGAAAAGTAAATACAAGCCTGATGTTAAAATACAGTTCCAGAAACCGGCCAAAACTATTCTCAGGGCTGAATGCCAGAAGCAGATAAAATCCAAGGACAGACGGTGGAAGAACTACGGGTAGCCCCACAAAAGCTTCTACTATAACCTTGAATTTTGAGTGGCTAAAGGCAAGCCAATGTGCAATCGGAATGCCTATGATAAAAAGCAAGCATGTCGTGGTGAAAGCCAGTTTCAAGGTAAGGTAAAAAGGTTCGAAATCCAGCATCTTTATTACGGTTTTGTAAAACCAAAGTGAAGCAGTATGGCGATTGCCGTTTCGCTTTTTACAAATTCGAAGAAAGTCTTTGCAAGATCATTTCCTTTGGCATGGCTGGTAACGATTGCGCCTTGCACCAAAGGTTTATGACTGCTTTGCGGAATCAAATAATATTTTCCGTTTTCATTTTTCATATTCGGTGAAAGCGCCAGAGACAATGCAACAATACCAATATCCGCAGCCCCTGCGGTTACGAACTGAGCGGTTTGTGAGATATTTTCTCCATAGACCAATTTTCCTTTGACCGATTCAAGTAGTTTGTGGTGGACTAAGGCTTCTTCGGCTCTTTTACCGTATGGGGCATGCGCAGGGTTCGCGATTGCAATCTTTTTAATGGAGGGTTTTAACAGTGAATTCATCCCCTCTTTTTGTGGATCTATTTTCTTGCTCCAAAGTACGATCCGTCCTATTCCGTATGCGTAAACATCTGAGTTGCCAAGACCTTTTTCTTTGAGTTGATTGGGATAGGTGTTATCAGCCGAAAAGAAAAGATCGAAAGGTGCGCCGTTGGTTATTTGTTCAAATAGTTTACCTGACGAACTGTAGGTTATATCTACGGTACCTGTATGTTTCGTTTTAAAAACATATACTATTGAATCGAGTGCAAATTTAAGATCAGAAGCTGCGGCTATTAATATACTGTTTTTGTGTTGAGCCCGGGAATCAATTGAAAGTGCAGAAAATACAATTATAAGTATGATTTTCAGGCTGTTCATTCTTTAATGGAAAACGATATGGGTATTCGGCTATATCGCTGTAAACATATAAATATTAGCGACGCAATCGTACTCATGAATCAGAATTATTTATGCGCCTCAGGCAGAAACGTAGGTATACACCAGGACGCAGTTCACACAAAAAAAATCCGGCCACTTCATTTGCCAGCAGCGGTGTTTAAAAAAATTCCAGAATAGTTGATTCCCTGTTTATAGTTGTTTGTATCTTATGCAACAACCTTTCGTATGCAGCAACTGCTTTTTTGCCGGTTTCAGTTAGTGCTGTTCCGCCCCCCTGATGACCTCCTTTTTGGGTAATAACATATGGCTTTTGCCCTAGACTATTCATTTCATCGATCATGGCCCATGCCTTTTTATAGGACATTCCCATTGCCTTTGCGGCTTTTGAAATTGATCCGGATTCTTTGATTAGGCTAAGAAGTTCTGCCCTGCCAGGGCCAAAAAACTTTGAGCCATCAATGTAAACCCAGCAGCGAACACGGATTTCTTTATTTTTCATGTTAAAAGTTTATAGCATCAAGGATATCAACCCAATTTCACATTTTGGAGTTGAGCGGAGAGAGTTGAAGAATCATCATCACGAAGATACAGCCAATACCGCTACCAATATATTTTTATCAAAAGAAGGATAAAAAGAAATATAGCAAGTCAAGTATCCGGCAGCGTGATGTATTATTGATTTTCAATTTAAGAGAGTACTGTCTTGGGCCTGTTTGCATGGATCATTTATGTCCACGCTTTCCGAGAGTCTCAATTTCTATAGCAATGTTAAAATTCTTTGACTTGACTACCCTTTCATGTTTGTCATTTGCTGGTCGGTAGTGTACGAGTCCTTCAACAGTGATGTGCGATGATGACAGGTTACAATATGAAAGACATTCGTCTTCGTTTGCAATCGGGAATGGTAAAGATACATATCTTGTTCTTGGAAAGTTAGGAGAATGGGTAGTGGGTGAAAGCGTCCCTAACCAACAGCGACTTCCATAAAACTGTCCTCGCTAAAATAGCGTTCTGCAACCTGCAACAGATCCTCGTCAGTTATTTGGTCAACGCGGGTAATCATCTGGTGGTAAAAATTTGGACTCAGGTTGAAGAGCAGTATGTTCTTAATTTTATCGGCATGGGCAAAAGAGGTTGTGATCTCTAACTGTAAACTTCCGATAAAGTGATTGCGTGCAGTTTCTAATTCTTCCGCATCCACTTTCTCTGAGCGAAGTCGCCATAATTCCTTGTGAATTTCGTCAAACGCAATGTCAAGATTCTCCCGGTTTACATCAGCCCCAATCACCAGATAGCTACCCCTGTTCATCGTGTGGAGTGATGAACTTATACCGTACGACAGGCCTTTCTCTTCCCGGATGTTTTTCATCAGGCGTGAGCCGAAATATCCTCCCAGGATATGGTTGAGAAACTGTACGTCGGCATACTCTGGATGGGCCCTTCCAATTGATGTTTTTCCCATACGGATGGAAGTTTGTACACTTCCTGATTTTTCCACGACCTGCCGGAATGGTTTTGGTTCAGCCGGGTGTGCATCCTCTTGCAGGGTTAACGGATGGAAGAGGAAAGGTGCAAACATTTCCTGCATAACTTGTTGATGCTTTTCTGAAACACTTCCGGAAACGAGGATAGTTGATGCTTTGAAATATTGGTTAAAATGATCGACAAGCGCTTGCTGCTGGAGTGCATGCACAGCCTCATCTTCCAACTCCCTGCCATACGGGTGGGTTTCGCCAAAAATATTCTTGCGGATTAATGTAGAAGCCAGAAAACTTGTTTTCTCCCGGTTCACCCGCATGTTCTGGAGGTAGATAGATTTCAACTGATCCAGTTCTTTCTCGGGAAAAACGGACGCTGTGAGTAATTCCAATAAGAGCGCTAAAGAAACTTCCAGATTTTTATTCAGCATATAAAGAGAAACTGAAACAACATCCATTCCGGGGTTGATCTCCAGATGGGCACCATAGTGGTCAAAGCGTTCCGCTATCTCGTAACTGCTTTTATCCTTGGTTCCTTTCGACAGGAGTTGGGCTGTAAAATAGGATGCCCCCAAAGCTTTTTCGAACCACCGGCCTGCAGGAAAAATAAGCTCCACTTTGCAGACGTCTTGCGTCCCGCCGAGCACAAGGTAAACTTCGGCGCCATGGGCAGAAATAAATTTCTTTGGTTGAATTAAATCAAAAGACGTGCTCCGGTTAAACGGGGGAGCTAGTGTACGGTCGAGCATCAGGTATTAATCGGTAACGGATTCTTTCTTTTCACTATCCGTTTGCTGGAGTTGGAACAGTAAGGTGAAGCGCAAGGTCTCTGCCAGCGGACTTTCTCGTTTATTAACAGGCACAAGGTAAGCCACATCAATACCAAATTGTTTCTTGCGAAAGCCAAGGCCAACAGTCATGTACTTCCGGTTCCCTTTATTTTGGGCTTCGTTAAAATATCCGACGCGGCCAGCGAAGGTATTGTCATACCAATATTCAATGCCAATAGAGGTCATAATTTCCTGCATCTCCTCCTTAAATCCATTAGGAGCATCCGAAAAGGATCCGAACATACCGCCCAATACTGACCGATTATCATCCTTGCCATAAATAATGGAGCCATCCGTAGAGCGAATAGGTGGCGTTGGTACCAATAGCTTGTTAAAGTCCAGTATAAACGTGAGGGAATTGTATGGATCTAAGGCTGTGGTGTAGGCTCCTCCCAAACGCAAATTGGTGGGTAAAAAATCTTTGTTCTGGTTATCTGTATACGACAGTTTGGCTCCGATATTCGTGACTGTAGCACCAAGGGATAAGCTAGAAGCCTTCGCGGTTTTGAAGCTTGTGGTGTAATAAGCACCAATGTCTACGGCTACACTGTTGCCGGGCTTTGCATCAATTCCGGAAAAAGCTCCTGTTAGGTTAGAATAAATGTATCTGCCAGTGATACCCATACTGAAGTTTTCCGAAAGCATCCTGGAATACGTTGCATCAAAAGCAAATTCCCGCGGGTTGAAATCCCCCAGCGGGTTGTTGTTCGCATCGCGAAAACTGATGTCCCCCAGATCAAAGTATTTGACAGAAACCGAAACTACCTGCTCTCGCGTAATCTTATAGAAACCAGACAGGTATGATATAGACATATCGTTGACGATCTTCCCCAGCCAAGGTGTGTACGAAATTGTGCCACCATATTTCTTATCGATAAAGGCAAGCTTTCCTGCATTCCAGTACGATGCATTTGCATCTGGCGAAGTAGCCACACCGCCATCACCTAAGGCCGCATGGCGGGCATCCGGCGTGATGGCCAGAAATGGAACTGCCGTGGTAATAGCATTTTGGGCGCCTAACAACTCATCTGGATTGCTAATTACCGTACCCTGCGAGAACGTATTATGGACCTGTGTGAGCCCCAGGGCCACTAAGGCAATTACGCGATAATGCATCAATGTATTTTTCAAAGGTCCAAAGATAATTAATTCACCACAATAAGTTTTGTAACGCGCTCACTTTTAGCACCATTCGTTAATGAACGAACTGCCAATCGGGCTAAGTATACACCTCCGGGAAGTTTTTTCCCAAAGTCGGTTAAACCATTGATTTCAAGCAAATCTACATGATATGGACTATCAGGGATGTCAAAATCGTATGTTTTCATAACCTGTCCGGTAATGCTGTAAATGTAGAGCTGACCCTGCAAATCGT
This sequence comes from Cyclobacteriaceae bacterium, assembly GCA_029858965.1. Lineage (GTDB taxonomy): Bacteria > Bacteroidota > Bacteroidia > Cytophagales > Cyclobacteriaceae > Chryseolinea. The sequence goes on along the minus strand of JAOUDZ010000001.1, from coordinate 88,584 downwards.
CCCCGGAGCGGTTGTGGGTAAAGAATAGCTTTGTCTCATTCTGGAATGGGTTTGGGATATTTCCCAACGTTTCAATCACCAAAATTTGGCCATCGGTTACGATAAAGTTGATGGTTGCCTGCCCGGGATTGTTATAGGTATCCCACGCGCGCACAGTAATACTATGCCCCCCAGGCGCTAGACCTTTAAGCGGAAAATAAACCCATCCCCTTGTGAAATCATTTGTTTCGGATTCATAATAGTCACTTAGCACAAATACCTGATCTTCATTGTCCAGTACGGCAATCAGCGTGTTTTCAATACTGTAGTTTGAAATATTTATGCCACTTGCATCATGCAATTTTGCAATCAATATTGTATTTGGGGTTGTCACGCCACCATTGATGAATGTGGTGTCTCCCATGAAAAGCTCTACTGTCGGCGAAATGGCGTCAGGCTCAGGACTTTTTTCAATTCCCCCAATTGAAAATGCGGCTGTTGTTCCGCCGGCATCGCGTCCTTGTTGTGGATCTGAAGCATAAAGGCTTAGTTTTCCCTTGCCAATTTCGTCTGCAAGATTATTTGGCATGATGAACTGAAACTCGAAAGCTCCGTTTTCTATGGTGGCTTTTCCCCTGTATAAGGCATTGGTCCATGCGTTGAACTTAAAAGGGGGATCATTTTCGCCGGTTGTCGTCAATTCTATGGCTTTGTCAAATAGCGTGGCCTCGAGCGTTCCGTTAAAGGAGTTCAATCGTGCGCCCGTCTCATCCTGAATTTCACCTTTAACGATAACGGTTGATAATGCTTTTAGTGTATCCGATCCAGTGGCCGTTTTCAGTTCTGAAATGGTAATTGAATCGGAAGGCAAAGCCAGCCTCATGGATGGGTCGGCAAGCAAAGAAAAGTTTCGATTTGAAACGCCACTCATGCTGTTGTTTTTCGTCCGCCTAAAGATCTCTCCAAGGGTGAGGTAGCTGTTCGATTCTTTTTCAAAAAGGGAAATATAGAACTCCTGATTCAACAGGAAGTTCGTAGCTGAATTTACAGGTCGGGCTGTGCTGACGAGCCCAATCGCACCACCATTAGGCTGGATGACGCTTAACTCTGCGCTGGATATATCGGCCGGGTCATCCTGCCGGCCAAACTCGCAGGTCGCAGTGACCAAAAAGGGATAACGTTTATTTTCCAGCGCAATGATGTCATCACTAACAAAAATCTTTTCATCTGCCCACAGTCTTTCGCTGCCGTGTCCGGTATAATTGATGATCAGCGAACCACGGTCGAACCAACTGGTAATATCCTTGTTCGCTTCCGGTATTACTTCACCATTTGGCTTTGTTGTCTTTGGATAGATACCTAAAAATATTTTTTTTGTGTCAAACGCCGGATGAATGGATTCTATTGCCTCAGCCATGGTGTTGGCCTGATACTGATGGGTGCTGCTAAACCCATCCGCATTATTCCCGTCGTCAGCCACGAATACGATATCCTTTCGCCACCTGTTAAAATTCTTTTTGTTGGTGTCGTAAGCGATTATCTTATCTACTACATTTTTAGCTTCCGTGGCTGTTTTAACGGGAAGTCTTCCAACACCAATATCCAGTGTGCTGTTTTGTGCAGGACTTTCGTCCCAATTGCCTTCGTCGTTTTCCAGAAATGCGAAATAATCATCAGACGAGTACGTCTCCAGCGGGGCAAGGGAGTTACGCGATTCATACGTAGGTACAAAGTTGGTGTTGTTCGGCATTCTGTCTTTGTAATCATAGGACCCTCTGCCCATAATTAACAGCGCTTTCAGGACAGCCGGATTTTTGTCGTACATAGACTTGACGAAATCGCGGATAGCGGTTACATCTTGCCGTCCCGATGAGTATTCATTGAATATTTCTTCAGGCGTTACAACCACAGTTGACCAGTTGTTTTGCGCCTGACGATGACTGGCCAACCGCTGTGCTTCATTGCTGAAATTGGGATGTGTGATCAGGATAAGATTAGCAGGGGAAAATCCATGCAGGTTTTGATTGGGTACGCTCCCAGCAAGCGCTGGCGAAGGTATAGTTGAATTGAAAATAATAAACTCCTTGAGGCCTGCGCTGGAGGTGGAAAACGTGGCTACACCATTTTGCCAGGTGTATCTTTGTTGTTTGATTTCACCAGGATTGGTGACATCCCAAATGGTGCAATTCTCGGGTGCATTGATACGATACTGTGATATAGTTTGCGCCAGGCTTTCGATTGATCTGAAAGTGGTCTGGTCCCCATACAATGCCAACGTTCGTGTGAAGTTTATTAATAGAAAATCGAGAAACCCTACTGATCGTCCTGAGCTTGCCTTGTTATAGTGGTATTGAACTTCTTGTTTTGCTTTGCCGGGAGCAGCTATTGTATTTGCGTCCAGCAGGAGGGTGTCTCTTTTATGACGTCCCTTTATACTGTATTGCGTATTTGCAATTATGGGAACAACCTGTTCTCCGATCGGAACCTTATTGAAAAGTAGATCAAAAGAAGATTCATTAAAGGATTGTGCCATAACGTCAGATACCAATTTCACGGTGGAGTTGGGCACGACGCCGCTGACATCAAATTGGTAGGCGTAGTCTGTTACCAGGTCATATCGCTCTCCAAACCATTCGCGACCGGAATGAAGTTCGTTGTATTCATCCGACTCATGGTATACATAATCCTCAAATTGTTCTATTACAGGGAAGTTCCCCTCAATACTTTCGGAGGTAAGGACGCGCTTACCATTGTCCGCCGAAAGTGTGATAAAGTAGAAGTTCTTTTCACTGTAAAGATTGTGTTCATAGGAAAAAATATTTCGCTGCAGATCGAATTGAACACGATCAGGACCTTTTGCGTAAAAAAGTATGAAATCATTCTTGTCGAACGACCCATCTCCCTCACCGCTTATAAGTATGGAGTTCTCAAAAAGATCAACCGGGCGACTGGTACTGTTGGGCTGGGGTAGCATTCCACCCTCGTTGCCATAGATTTTTATTTTTCGGGGATCCGTTGCAGACGGGTCAAACCCCATTTTCTTGAATTGGTCATAGGTAATTTTGTAAACACCTTGTTTTTCAATACCCAACTTATACCATGTTCCGGACTCCAAAACAGAAGATTGCGCGTCACAGATGGAAATTTGAACGGCCAAAAAGCCTACAAAAACCAGTCGTATGGTAGATACTGATAGCAAAGATTTGATTTTAGCCGAAAAATAGCTCCTTATTTCGAAAACACCCTGTCTCCTAACGAAAGGGCGATGTACAAAATTATGATCAGGGGCAAGGCGGCAAATTGCAGTACCGCCAACAGTAATACAGAAAGTGCAAGGAAAGTAAACCTGATTTTGTTCTCCTTCCAGCTAAAGTTTTCAAATTTCAATGCGAAAAGTTCAATTCTGGAAACCAGCAACAGTGAGAAAATTATGGTAATCAGGGTTAAAACTATCGGGCTGTGCAATATATCGAAGGCTGGATGATGCAGGAAAGGAAAAGCTGTGATGAAAAGTGCATTGGCCGGCGTTGGTAACCCTCTAAAGGACTCAGACTGGGTCACATCAGTGTTAAAAACGGCAAGCCGAATGGCGGAACAAATGGCAATGAGAAGAGCGATATAGGGCAAGAAAGGGACAGGCGATTCGAAAGCAATCAACTTATACATAAGCAAAGCGGGAAGTACGCCAAAACTTACTACGTCAGCCAAAGAGTCAAGCTCTTTTCCTATCGGTGAGGATATCTTTAGCATGCGCGCAGCAAAGCCATCAAAAAAATCAAAAAGCACTGCGGCCCATACAAAGTAAGCAGAAGGTATGGTTTGGTCTTCCCACAAAAATATTATCCCCAGGCAGCCGCAAATCAAATTGCAACAGGTTAGAAAATTTGGAAGCTGTTTAATCATGGAGAATTAATTTGAGGTAAGCCCGCAAAAGGGATTTGAGACCTTTTCAAAGCCAATCGTGGTGCTGGGACCATGGCCCGGAAACACCGTTACATCATCTGGTAAAGTAAAAAGTTTCTGATGAATACTGTTAATTAAGGTATCAGCATCCCCCCCGGGCAAATCCGTCCTGCCAATACTGTTTTTGAATAAAACATCACCACCAATGACGATCTTCTCTTTTTCATTGTAGAACACGATATGACCAGGCGAATGCCCCGGGACAAAAAGTACTTTGAATTTTTGATGACCAAAGGCCACCTCATCACCCTCAGCAAGATATGCGTCTGCAGATGCTTCCTGGTACAAATGAAAGCCGTAATTCGGAGCGTAAACACGAACGGCTTTCAGTACCGGTTCATCATTTCGATGAATATGAAGTTTAATATTATACGTTTGCCTGACAAAGGCATTGCCCAGTACATGGTCTATATGACAATGTGTATTCAGCAGCATCATCACCTTTAGTTGATTTGATCGAACAAATTCAGTTAACTCGGTTTTTTCGCTTTCTTCATAACAACCAGGGTCAATGATTACGGCTTCTTTTGATTCATCATACAAAACATATGTATTTTCCTGAAATGGGCCAAAAACGAAAACTTGAACACGAAGCATGGCGATGATTTTTTTCAAAGGTAAAGGGATTTTTTCAGGATGTATATTTTCTTGATTATATGCGTCCGGGTGGCAAGGTACGGGTGAAAACTACATTGCTGGGTAATGTTGCAAGACAAGCCAGATTGCATCAGATCATTTCGCAGAATTTCCTTATAGAAATGAAAATCGGTTTGCGTAGTTTGTCGCATTCAAAGGCCAGATGACAAAATCCCAAGATGTAGACTATATTATAATAGGGCAGGGGCTTGCAGGTTCCGCCGTGGCGTTCCAGCTGCTGACAATGAAAAAACGGATTTTGGTAATCGATCAGCCCCTAAACAATACTTCTTCACGGATTGCGGCAGGTTTATTCAATCCAATAACAGGGCAGAGGGTGGTAAAGACGTGGATGGCAGATCGATTATTTCCATACCTCCACGAATATTATCGCGGTGTTGAAGAGGTATCAGGTGAAAAGTTCCTGTATCCAATGCAACTGTATCGTCCTTTCGGTTCTTTTGCGGAACAAAATGAATGGATGGCAAAAAGTGCAGGGCCTGAATTTGAAGCCTATATCGAAGATATTTCTACACGCGCCACGTATCCTAATGTTAACGATGTTTATGGTGGTTTGCTGGTAAGACAATGCGGCTACCTGGATACCAAATGCTACATCGAATCGGTAAGAAAGTTGATAGCGCGGGAAGCGATTTTTTTGGATGAAGAGGCTGCAGAAAACGATCTTTCCATACTTCCTGAGGGCATTCGGTATAAGCATTATCATGCCGGGAAGATTATCTTTTGCAATGGCACACACAGGAACAAGTGGTTTGATTGGCTTCCTATACGCCCGCTGAAGGGGGAGACAATTAGGATACTTTCTTCCCATCAGCAGGAATTAATTATCAACAGAGGTGTTTATATAGTTCCTGCTCATGATGGGGGCGATTGGAGAGTTGGCGCTACGTATAATTTGCAGGATAATAATGTTGGTATTTCTGAGGACGCGAGGAGAGAATTGGTTGAAAAAATGAAAGAATTGGTCAATTTTCCGTTTAATATTGTTGGGCAGGAATGGGGTCTTCGGCCAACAACACCTGATCGAAGACCAATTCTGGGGAGACATCCTGAATTGCGGTCCTGCTTTATATTTAACGGAATGGGCACAAAAGGCGTAAGCCTTACCCCTTTTTTATCAGAAATGTTAATCCGCTCTATTGAAAAAGGCGAAGCCATAAACAAAGAGGTGGATATTGAACGTTATAAATTATTATATTGGTCTTCCCCTAAATGAAGAAGAATTTGCGAAGCGGTATTTTTACAACATTGGCACTGATTTTACTAGGCTTTTTCACGGTTGAGGCTCAGCAATCAAGAGAGGTTTTTGGTAAGAATAGAATTCAATACAGGCAATTTGACTGGGTGTATCTGAGCGGAGAGAATTTCGATGTCTATTATTATGACGCCCGCAAGGCTGTGGCCCAGGAAGCACTTGAATACCTGGAAAGGGAATTTGATCGTATTACTGATTTGCTAGGGTATCCGCCTTATTTCAAAACCAAGGTCTTTTTATACAACTCGTTAAGTGATCTCCGGCAAAGTAATGTTGGCTTAAATCATAATGTATTTAATGTTGGCGGTGAAACGGAATTCATTAAACCTTATGTGGAGGTAGCTCATTTGGGCACGGCACAGGAATTTAAGGAGGAGTTGCTCTTTCAGATCTCTGACCTGATGGTAAATGAAATGATGTTTGGAGGAAACCTCAAGGATATGTTTCAGAGTTCAATTTTAATGAACCTTCCGGAGTGGTTTGTGGATGGCGCATCGCTCTATGTTGCAAAGGGCTGGAGCATAGAAATGGACGATTATATCCGGCAGTTGGTGAGCACCCGGAAGGCAAAACGGGCTACAAGGCTGTCCGGTAAGGACGCTGAACTCGTGGGTCAATCAATCTGGAATTTCATTGCTGAGAAATATGGCAAAAGCAGTGTTGCCAATATCCTGAACTACACCCGCGTTACACGAAACGAAGAGAAAAGTATTTTGATAACCCTGGGCATTAGTTTTAAGCAATTACAGGCAGAATGGAAAAAATTCTATTCTGATATGGAGGTAGCAGTTAGCAAGTCTTATCTAAGTCCGCAAGATTCAATTTCCTTTACACAGCAACATAATAAGACAACAGAATTTACGACGGTAAAGATCAGTCCGGACGGGCGCAATATTGCCTATGCTGAAAATGACCGGGGAAGGTACATTGTTAAGGTGAGGTCGCTGGACAATGGAAGAGAGAAAACGATTATTTCGGGAGGAAGCAAAGTGATCAAACAGCGGGTTGATAGCCGCCTTCCACTTATTGCGTGGGCTGGTGCAAATACCCTCGGCGTGATAGGAGTCAAGAATGGGGACTATGTGTTTTGGTTGTATGATTTCGTCACCGGAACAAAATCACAGCGCGATCTGGAAAGATTTAGCAATGTTCGCAGCTTTGGTTTTTCAAGTAATGGAAGACTCGTTATCCTTAGCGCGGATTTTGAGGGAAAAAGTGATCTCTTTTTGATGAGTGCCACACGCAACAGAGCGCCACGAAGACTGACAAATGATATTTATGATGACCTTGATCCCAGCTTTATTCCAAACACAAACCGGATTGTATTCACCTCCAACCGGGCATCTGATACGCTACGGGCCAACACGAAGCTACGGTTTGAACAATTAACAGATGTCTATAATTTATTTATCTATGACCTTGACAGTACAAAGTTCTTACTCAATCGTGTGACCAATACGTTGAGCAAGGATGTTTCGCCCCTGGCACTAGATGAAAACAATTTTTACTATCTGAGCGATCAACGTGGAATTGTGAATCTGTTTAAGTTCAACCGCAAATCGGGAATCTATTCGCAGATTACCAACTTATCATCCAGCATTAAGGATTTTGACCTGAATTTTACCACGAATACCCTGGCAACGGTGATTACAAAAGACTTGAAGCAAAATATTTTTGTTCACCGCACCTTCAATATCAATCGGCAGGTATTTACGCCGGCAACGCGCAGAAAGGAATTGCAGCAGGCACGTGTAATTCGCGAAAGAAGAAAGGCGCAGGAGGAAGATCAGAATATGAGCATTAAGGACTTGCTCAATGCCAGACTTAAACAAGCTCAGCCCCAAAAAGATACAATAAAGATAATCGCTGATTCTGCTGCCATATCTTCCCCGGATACGGTGGGCCTTTCGAAGGTAGTCCCTTCGACAATCGATTCACTTGCAGCAAAGGATGCGCAGGCAGACCCGGACGCTGTGAATACGGATAATTATGCGTTTGATGATGGCACTGTAAAACAAACCCAGCCTGAAAAAGAGGTCGTGAATACGGATAATTATGTATTTGAAGATGAAGTTGTAAAATCTGCCCAGCCTGGTGAATCTTTCCTTACACGATACATGAAAGCACGTGAAAAGAGCCGCATAACAGGTCCCTTTCCTTATGAATCGAAATTCAGCTCAAACAACCTGGTCACTTCCCTGGTAGTGGATCCTCTTCGTGGACTGGGAATTTCCATAGAAACACAAATGAACGATATGTTGGAAAACTACCGGTTTTTCGGTGGCTTGATGACGAGCGTAGATTTGCGAAATGGTGACTTCTATGCAGAGTTTCAGTATCTCAAATCCTTAATCGACTTTAGTGCCCGCCTTGACCGTAAGGGCATCCGATGGGAGGCCGAGCCCCTTGAAAGTGGTGTTCAAAGTAACCTATACCGTTACTCCTTGAACAGAATTGAAGTAAGCGCTTCTCTTCCCATTACAGATAGAATACGATTTACACTGAAGCCATTTGGTGCCCTGGCCAGATCGGTAGGCCTTGGCCCTGCAGATTATCCGTCTACACCGCCGTCCGCTACGCCAATAAACAATATGTATGCCGGCATAGAATCTGAACTAGTGTATGACAACTCAGTCTCTACAGGCTTGAATCTGATCGAAGGCACACGCGGGAAGATCAGTTTCCAACATCATCAGGGATTGCAGAATTCGGATTTGAGTTTCAGCCAGGCTTCAATTGATATTCGGCATTATCAAAAAATATACAAGGAAATTGTTTTTGCGGTGAGAGGATTTGGCGGAACATTCTTCGGCAATTCTCCTAAAAAGTATTTGTTGGGTGGAATGGACAACTGGTTCTTTTATAAGACGCGCAAAGGAGGAAGAACAAGCGATGGTGTCCAAAATCCGCTTGGATATCCATCAGAAAATCAAGACATCTTATTTGTAGAATTTGCCACAGCACTCCGCGGCTTTGACTACGCTACATTATTTGGCAACAGCGTGTTAATGGCGAATGCCGAACTTAGAGTACCATTGGTCAGGGCGCTAGCGGGTGGTCCGATTTCCTCCAACTTTCTCCGCAACATGCAATTTATTTCTTTCTATGATATTGGTACAAGCTGGTCGGGCAAACCACCATTCAGTTCAGGGAATAGTGTGAGTTATGAAGAAATTGTAAACGGACCGTTCAAGGCGCAGATTAAGAATTATCTTAACCCGTGGTTATACAGCTATGGGGTTGGTATGCGCACTGTTATGCTTGGCTACTACATGAAGTTTGATCTGGCCTGGCCCGTAGAAAATTACCAGGTGAGTAAACCAAGATTCTATGTCACGCTTGGCTTTGATTTCTAGGACTAAGAAAACCACCAGAATAGCATATTGCAGCAGTGATTATCTGGTCGGTCTGGCAAATTAGCCTCTGGGTTTCATTCTAACTTCATTTGTTTTCGTACTTTGTAATCCGTATCCATCTCAGTCTGTTTTCATGAGTGGGTCGTCTGTACGCTCATATTAATAACTGAACATTTATTTCATGATTAAATCTATGACCGGATTTGGCCAAAGTGCCAAGGATGATGGCCAGGTTCAAATTACAGCTGAAATCAAAAGCCTGAATTCAAAGTTCCTGGATCTGAATCTTCGCTTGCCAAAAGTCTTTTCCGATAAGGAAATTGAAGTAAGAAACTTGATCAGTGAAAAACTGGAGCGCGGTAAGGTTTCGATAAATATTGAATACCAACGGTATGGTGACGATGAAGTCAAGCAATCATACAACATCAATTTGTTTTCTGCTTATTATGCCGAACTGAAAAAATTGGCGGACAGGGTAGTGTCGCCTTATGATGGACTATTTGAAATAGCATTGAATTCTCCCGATGTTATGCAGAATAAGATAAAGGAGCGTACCAGCGAGGAGGAATGGATAAAGGTAAGGAACTGTATCACGGAAGCGATTGACCAGTGTGAAGCCTTTCGGAAGGCCGAAGGCAAAGTGCTCGGCAACATGCTCCAGGCATGTTGCGCTGTTATTGGTCAGGAACTTAAACAGATCGAAGAATTGGATCCCAAACGCGTTCAGCGTGTGCGCGATAAGCTTAAGGGAAATGTTGTTTCATTCTTTGGCGAGCAAGGATATGATACAAATCGGCTGGAACAGGAAATAATTTTTTACATCGAGAAACTGGATATTAACGAAGAGAAAGTACGCCTTAAGGCTCACTTGGATTACTTCGAGCTAATTCTCAAGGAATCGCAGAACAATGGGAAGAAACTGGGCTTCATTTCACAGGAAATTGGCCGTGAGATAAATACGATCGGATCGAAGGCAAGCGATGCGGCTATTCAAAAACACGTGGTGGTGATGAAGGAGGAACTCGAAAAAATAAAAGAGCAATTGAGTAACGTTGTGTAGCTATTTGAAAATCTAGATGGCTGTGCTTTAAATCGTCCCGCCAGCATGGAGAAAGCCAGGACCTGGAAAAGTGTAGTAGTTTGGTCTGTAGTATCAGCTGCTTTCATTGGTCCAGGCGCAGTAACCACCGCAGTAGCCGCAGGATCAACCTTTGCATTAGATTTGTTGTAGGCTGTACATGTTGCCATTGTGGCCTGTATTATCCTGCAGGAGGTGGCTGCGCGCATTACCATTGCCAGTGGGATGTTGGATGAACATTGGACAAGCCTTGACGGTGCAGTTTGGTGACAAAACAGGTAAAGTTCTTCAATGGCTTATTGACGGATCTGTAATTGGTGGCTGTGCGGCATATGAAGCAGGTAATATTTTAGGTGCCGTTTCTGGCTTAAATCTTTTGTCAGGAGTCGGAACACCATGGCTTGCGTCCGGTATTTCAGTTGCCGCACTTGCATTGCTGTGGCAAGGCAAACCAAAATGGATATCCAACCTTATGATGGCATTGATTGCTGTTATGGGTTTGGCTTTTATCCGGCTGGCGTGGATGCAGGGATTTTCAGTCGGCAGCCTGCTGACGCTACAATAAATCCTGTTATTCCATCAGGTGGGGAGTTGTTGGTGCTGGGCTTGGTGGGCACGACTGTCGTTCCCTGCAATCTATTGCTGGCGTCCGGAATAAGTAAGGGGCAGACCATTCCGATGATGCGCGTTGGGCTTATTATTTCTATTCTGCTTGGCGGATTGATAACGGGAGCAATACTGGTAGCAGGAACTGCAATACACGATTTTTCTTCCTTTTCAGTTTTGATTACGGAGTTTAAAACACAGGCAGGGAAAGGCGCATCGCTGGCATTGGCAATCGGTTTATTTGCAGCAGGATTTTCATCGACCATCACTGCTCCCTATGCTTCATCCATTATTGCGGCAACTGTTTACGGCGTGAAGCAGGAGAAAAAGCTTAGGGTGGTACGAGTTGCTGTGCTGATGACTTGCTTCATGATCGGTATCATGGGATTAAGACCCATCAAAGTGATTTTGGCTGTACAGGTCCTAAACGGTTTTATGCTGCCACTCTTGGTTATCTTTATGATTCTAATTGTAAGCGACCCCATATTAATCCCGGAGAGGTTCAGGCATGGTTGGTATTATAATGTTTTGCTTATGGTGGTGCTTGCTGCTGTATTGCTGATCAGTTTAAGCAACGTGGATAAGGCAATAATATCAGGGTTTAGTACAAATTCTTCCGGACACTTATTAATCGTTTATGGACTCACGTCCAGGATCGTTATATCAGTAGCAGGGTTAGTTTTTCTCAGGGAAAGAAAATAGTTGTAGGTCACTTACATGGCGGCATAACCAACACAATCGCAACGCATTCATCGACCTGAACATCAAAAGTGAAATTAGTTGACCGTGATGTTTTCTAACTCAATCCGGCTTAGTTCTTCTAACAGATTCTGTTTGTACAAGGCCTCCATTTGATAAACCGTGGCTGAATCCGCATTAGCGGCGTAGTTGATATAGTCCTGAAATAGAATGCCATTGATCATCCTGGGATTATATGCCTTGCGAAGACGAAGGCCGCCACCATCGGTGAAGTATAGATAGGCCACATAGTCCATAGTATAATTCTGCTCATGTATCCAGTATAGAAATACATCGTTGAAATCCTCTCCCCCACCTTCCTGCGCGAAGGTTATTTCTATTATGAAGTAGGGTTGATCATTAATTGTTGTTTTACCAAGAAACTTTTTCTTCACTGCTGCATCGTTCAAGCCGTATGGTAACAAGGCAAAGTAAATTGTGGAATTTACGGAACGTGCATACTTTACCGCCATCGTATCCGGGACACTTGCTTTCTCGCCATTGATTTCGCGATGGAAACCATCATTTGTGAGGTAGTCGTGAATAGTGTTCGTTGAATCGTTGAAGACTCTTTCATGAGAATATTTACCACCATCTCTGTGGGTGATATAGTGACGGTTTCTAAAATCAAATGCTATGGTGCTCCTTTCAAATTTCTTTCCGCCCGCCGTTTCGATAGCCCTGTCAATAATTCTCTGTGGGTCCGGGTTGGATGAGCAAGCAATCACCAGCATGGAAAGGACGGGCAGTAAATACTTCATCTGGGTACCTTTACGTTTCAATTTTCTAAGCAACGTTTATTGTCATACAGTGAGTTCCTTGTGCTGCGCTGGCGTAATTAGAAAATTTCAATGGCATGCCCAAGATGGCAATGCTGAACATGATGAGTACATCCTGGCAGGTTTGCGATAATAATCAAGCCCGATTAAATTAATTTTGCCAGCATGCTGATATACCTTTCCGGGACTTCGCCCTTGATGGCCGTTTGATAATCATTGTAGCTGCAGGGGGCAATGCTGTTTCTGGCATATCGCTTCCGCCCGGTGGGATATGGCACTTCTAACCACCACTTTTCACTCACCTTACTTTTGTAGAATGTGAGAATTTCCGGCTCCACAGGCATTGAGACAGAATATTTCATGAAGTCATTGCTCTTAAAGTTTTGCTCATTCTTTCGGTGGTAATAACCTTCAATAAAATACCAGATCATGGTTGCAACTACTGACGCAGTTTTTTTATGAACATCGTCAAACTGGGGGTTATACTCATAAAATCCAACCGAGCTGAGTTTTTCGTTCATACCGGCATACCAGCATACCTGGCATGCTTCCTCACCGGAGAGTCCAAAAGGCTGTGCGTTAGCATTCCCGGGTGCATCTGAGGAACGGATCGCGGTAATATCGACTGACATCATGTCAGCGTTTCGAATTGTGGGTTCCATTTCCTGCATGTTGGTGCGCATTAGCCCGATACGAAAAGCTTCAAAATACAATTTTTCAAGAATGGAAACGGAAAGCGGGTCGATGAGATAGCTCTGATATGCCAGGTGCGTATAACTGAATAGGTAGTTGGGCTCGTGCAACAATATTTTGTGGATATGCTGCTGACTTTCACCGGATTCCTTTTTCTCTTCCAGGTCCAGATAGGCATCTATGTTTAATAGACTTACCAGCTTATCCATGGTTTCATAGGCACAGTATTGGCCAAAGTCGAGATCGTGTGAACCTCCAATAATAACCGGCAGCACGTTATGCTCTAACATCATTCGGCATACTTCACTTATCCTTACGTAAGTTTCCGGAAGATCGTGTCCCACATTGAGATTGCCTAAATCAACAATGCGATAAGCGCCTATCCCGCGCTTGAGGCTGTAAAGCTTTTTTCTGATTTCGTCCGGACCTGCAGCCGTGCCTTTATTGCGAACCGTTCCGCGTTCCTCTTTTATGCCAAAAATGGCAATATGTGCTTTTTTATAATCCGGCATTTTTTCACCGAAGACCTGAATGTTCTTCAGGAAGCTGGAAGGAGAGGATATGTTGGCGAGCAGAGAGTCGTCAACGGGAGAAAACAAAATAGTAAGATCCATAGGGCTGTTAAAATCTCTCGTGAAGATATAATTTTCAGGTCTTAGTCGGTTCCCTTATAATCATTTACCGGATAAAGTTTACTAGTTTGGTATGTTTTCCAGTCGATGAGCTCCAAAGGATAGGAACCATCGGACCCCCTAAAAAAGCTGCTCGTCCCTGAAATTCAAAATTCAGGCCCGGAATGGTGGATAATGCAAAAAATTATGTGTTATATTTGCTTGATAATGAGCTAATTAATTTTGATTCATAAACTGTCACTTAAATACAAGCTCGACCTCAAAATTATTGTGGTGGCCTTGCTGTACTACCTATCCGCAAGGATGGGGTATTTTTTCGCTTTTGAGAATACAACAGCACTGCCGGCCTGGCCTCCCTCTGGAATTGGGTTTGCGCTGATAATATTGTTGGGCAGGTCGGCCTGGCCAGGCATTACCATAGGCGCTTTGGTGGCTAACGTCATGGCCTATTGGAACAGTCCGGAACTCCCCCCTCAAACGATCATTACGATTAGTAGCTTGATTGCTATCGGGAATACCGTGGAAGTGGTTGTGGGCAATTACATGGTGAAGGCTTGGATTAAAGACGACTATCCCTTTGGTGTAACCAAGAGTACTTTCAGGTTTTTGTTCACTACGCTATTGATGTGTGCAGTGGGCTCAGGTATCGGAACCTTGAGTTTATATTTGAACGATGCGGTCCTGGCTGAGAATCTATTGAGAACTGGATTCTCCTGGTGGGTTGGAAAGGTGGTTGGGATTCTATTGTTTACCCCTTTAATACTCTCGATAGCGAAAAGAATTGGATTTAAGTTTTCCACTGGGAAAGCAATGGAAGCGGGTATTTTTCTGCTCAGCCTTGTTGGAATCTACTTACTGCTTAAAGTAGATTATCTCAGACCAACACTTGAACGTACCCTGCCTTTCGTGGTATTGCCGTTTTTACTGTGGCTGGCTTTCCGTTTTGAGCTGATTATTGCCATCACCGGAGTTCTTATCGTATCGCTTATCTCCATCTACATGACGATAATCGGTGTTGGTCCGTTCGTGTTGTCTGAGTCCTACAACTCCATGTTGCTGCTGCAGATCTTTATTGGTGTAATAAGCATCTCGACCATCATCCTGTCGGCTACCGTAATAGAACGTGGTGTGGCTCAGCGTAAGCTCGAAGAGTTTAACGAAAATCTGGAAACCATGGTGCAGGAACGAACCCGTGCGTTGAATGAAGAGATCAACACACGGAAGGAGGCTGAAGACAAGATCGTCCGTACCAATAAGGAACTTAGCAAGCGAAATACGGAACTGGATAATTTTGTATACAGTGTATCGCATGACCTTCGCGCACCTATTGCCTCGGTTTTTGGATTGATTAACCTCGCAAAAAAGGATAAAGACACGTCCAAAAAGAATATGTACCTGGAGATGATCTATAAGAGTGCAATGCAGCAGGACGATTTTATTAAAGAAATACTGGATCAGTCCAGGAACTCCCGGTTGGAAGTGAAGCGCGAAGAAATTTTATTCGAACCCTTAATCGATGAAACATTCAATCAGCTAAAGTTCGCCACCAGCCCTGGAAATTCAGTCGAGAAGGTTATTAATATCTATCAGGATGAGCCCTTTTATTCTGATCGTTGGAGGTTGAAAGTCATTCTGAATAATATTATTTCAAATGCTATCCGCTACCGAAATGGCAAAGATCCCGTGATTAAGGTGGATATCACAATACGCGAACACCTCGCTACTTTGGCCATCCAGGACAACGGCAAGGGTATAGACAGAGATCATCTTCCCAACATCTTTAAGATGTTTTATCGCGCGACGGATGATGGCGCGGGGTCGGGGCTGGGGCTTTACATTGTTAAGGAAGCCATTGATAAACTCAACGGACAAATACAAGTTGAATCTGAAGTTGGTATAGGTACGCTGGTGAAGCTAGCCATCCCAGAAATCCAGTAGCGAAATTTTAAGACAACATAATTGTTTTGTATTTTCCCTGATGTTTGCAGAGACTAACACCGTAAAGTCACAAGTCTGCTTTCTCTCATATTCTCTCTACACCTAGCCCTGGCTTATCGGAACAGGACATGTGACCATCCTTCAAAATAAATCCGCCTTTTACAACATCGCGCGCTAAATCAAGACTTCCGTCAAGGTCTATGTACTTTGTATTAGCGCAGGCAAATGCAGCATGCAGGGCAGCTGTGATGCTTACAATACTTTCATCGTTACACCCCCAGAACAAGTCAATACCTGCATGCAATGCGATGTCAGCTATTTTTAAACCCTGGCTGACTCCGCCACATTTCATCAGCTTAATGTTGAATATTCCTACAGCCCTGGGTGGTTTTAACAACTCAATCGCATCGACAGGCGTAATCAATGATTCATCAGCAGCAACAACGCTTCGGACTTCCTTAGGCAGACCCTTTAATTCAGAAATGGCCTTGGCGGGAAGCGGCTGTTCGATGAGTTCAACATTAAGATCGTATGTGCGCCCGTAAAACTGGATCGTTTGTTCCACCGAATATCCCTGGTTAGCATCAACCCGGATTACTATTCCGGCGCCGAACTTTTCGCGTAATTTCATAATACGCTCAACATCTTCTTCGAGATCTTTACCAAGTTTTACTTTCAGTACGTTAAATCCTTGCTTAATATACTCTGCTGCTTCTTTTAATGTTTCCGCCACATTTTTTATCCCGATCGTATTTGAGGTAGGTAGTTTCTTGATTTTTTGTCCCAGGAATTGGACTAACGGGACATCCAGAAACTTTGTAAAGACGTCGTACAAGGCGATATCCAGCGCGGCACGAGCAGAGGGATTGTCAGGAAATTTTTGCCAGATCTCGTACGTTAGCTGATTGAGCTCCCGAATGTCACGATCAATTAAGAATTCAAGGTTCTTTTCCTGCAATGCACCAAGACATTGATCCAGTGTTTCGCCTACTACATATTCACTTGGGTTACCCGCGCCGATGCCGGTTAGACCATTATCAAGCGTGATCTCGACAAAGGCGTTTCTTACCTCATCAATGGTTTTAAAAGCAATAGTGTATGGTTTTGTGTTTCCCAGATCTACACTCCAGACTTTAATATCTTTAATTTTCATACGTTAATTCGTTGAGGAAATATCAGGCCTGGATCAGGCTTTTCTTTATCATCGTTTCAAAGATAGGAACTAATCTATCCACCCCATCCTCCAGTGGCAATATTGCCGGAATACCTAGTTCTTCCTGATATTTGGATGCAGCTTTTCGCGCCTCCGCCGTTGTCATCCTTTCTGAATTAATGGTAATGGCTACCGTCGGGGCACCGTAAATTTTGATTAAAGATACTTCGTCTTTCAATTCCGGGATATAAGCGGGATAGTATTCCATATCCTTGTATTGTTTCCGGGCCGGATTATGCTGTAATACCACAGCATCGGCAGCTGCGGAAACAATCCATTCTGCCCCGGCCGGACCACTGGGATTGCGCAACGCAGACTGTCCCTCAATAAAGATAATGTCAGGTTTCACTTCCTTGTAGCAGGTAACAACGGCGTGCTCCATTTCACCGGAAATAAAATCGTTAAGCGTAGAATCGAATACGAATCCATATTTCGCACCTTGCATCCATCCGGTTTGACCAGTGTATATCATTTCCGCTTTATAACCTGCTTTTCGCATCGCAGATACTAAAAAGCGAGTTGTCGTACGTTTTCCCAAGGCACAGTCAGTGCCCAATACTGCAATCTTGGGGCACTTTGCTTCTATAATTTTTCCTGACCAAAAATGCAGATCCCTGAACTTTTTGGGTTTGCGAACATCAATAATTTCAAGTCCTTTTTGCGCAGCCAGTGCTGCAAGTTCTGGGACGTCTGAGACGTATTCATGCAAGCCGTTAACAAGATTTAGATTGTTTTCCAATGCCTCTTTGAGAATCATCTGAATTGCTTGCGGTATTACGCCACCTTTTGTGGCAACACCAATCACGCAATAAGTAGCTTGTTTACCTGTATTAATAAAGTCACGTATTGAGCCATATACCGGAATGTCGCGCTTTCTTCCATCCAACACTTCCCCTGCATCTTTTCCGGCGCTTTCCTGGTCAATAATCCCAACAATATTGTAACGGTCTGAACCTCGAATTAATCCATGCGCTGTTTTTGCGTTGCTGGAATCAAGGTATCCGCCGGTAATGACGATTGCATTATGTTGCTCCATGAGTCTGCTTTTGAAGGGCGAAAATTTCGACTAATAATGCGAGTTTTCAAAAAGAAGTTGTTTAGCGTAATGGTAGTCATGGTTTAGCTAATGCGTCAGTTTCGGGTATTGGGTTCCTGGAAGGCATATAATGCCATTTCAGCATTATTGCGGCCCGAATTTTGAGTAAATTTGTTTAAATTCCACATGCCATGAAAACGATAGTTGCCATACTCGTTCTTATTCCATTTTTTTCATTTTCACAGTCAGCGTCAATTGTTGGCCGGTGGCAACTTGTGAATGAGAGCAGTTGTGTGGACGATGAATTGGGAGTCGAAGACGATGATATGCAGAATCTTATTGATGACATGAAGGGCAGGTCGAACAAATCACCCCAGGTTATAGAATTTAAGGATAATAGTACCGCAAAGGAGAGCACTAAAATCGTCAGCAAAAGGAAATCGTATAATTCCAATTCTTTTTTATATCGATTCGATGGTCGTGGACTTTACTTCCTTGACAAAAAATCCAGGACTATTATTGAGGGGTTTACAGTGGAGAAATTGAAATCCGACTCACTCATTATTTCCAACAGTACCCGGGTCTGTGAAACAAAAATATTTGTACGGATCAAGTAATTCAAATTTGTTATCGATCGACAGAAATTCTGGCAAACCAGGTTAATCTTGTGCCTGTTGGTAGTTTAGCGTCCAAAATGAAAGATTAAGTTCTTTCTCTACCTTTGTGCCATGGTAGAAGCATCTTCCAAACGGGATATCAGAAAACTCAAACTCGATGAGCTGAAGGAATTCTTTGCCCAGCAGGGAGAAAAGTCCTTTCGGGCCCAGCAGGTGTACGAATGGCTATGGAATAAGTCGGCAAAGAGTTTTGATCAGATGACCAACCTTTCCATAAGCCTCCGGGATATGCTGAAGGAGAATTTCACCATCAACCACATTAAAGTGGACCACATGCAACGCAGCGCCGATGGCACAATAAAAAATGCCGTGACGCTATATGATGGGATGGTAGTAGAATCCGTTCTAATTCCCACTGAAAAACGAATCACAGCTTGTGTTTCTTCCCAGGTAGGATGCAGCCTGGCATGCAAATTCTGTGCAACAGCGCGACTTAAACGACAGCGAAACCTAAGCCCGGATGAGATCTATGACCAGGTCGTTGCAATCAGGGACCAGGCTGAGCTGTTCTTTGGGCGCCCGCTTACAAATATCGTATTTATGGGTATGGGAGAACCACTGCTTAATTATGCGAACGTCGTTTCAGCCATTGAAAAAATTACGGATCAGAAAGGGTTGAATATGGCTTCAAAGCGTATTACAGTATCTACCGTTGGAATTGCAAAGATGATTGTGAAGATGGCCGATGATGATGTGAAGTTCAATCTGGCTGTTTCTCTGCACGCAGCGCTGGATAAAACGCGGTCAGCCATAATGCCTATTAATGAAACCAACCCGTTGCATGACCTTGGCAAGGCCCTTCAATACTGGTATCAAAAAACGAAGAAGAAAGTCACGTATGAATATGTTGTATGGAAAGGCATTAATGATACTGAGGAACATGCTACAGCCCTGCTTAAATTTTGCAAAATCGTGCCCTCCAAAGTTAACCTGATAGAGTATAATCCTATTGATGATGGAGAATTTCAGCAAGCACCTGAAGCAGCGTTGAATATGTACATGGACATGCTTGAGCGGAACGGCATTACTACTCGAATCCGGAAAAGCCGGGGAAAAGATATCGATGCTGCCTGTGGACAACTAGCGAATAAAACTTAATTTCCGTTCCATTCATCCTACAACTAATGCGTTTCGAGTCGATCATGGTACATGAATAGTTGGAAAAAATCATCCTGCCTTACTACACTTGTTTTGACCATTGTTGTATCTGGCTTTTCACAGAAAATAACACGTGGGATCGTTGTAGACTCTATTTCGCTGAAGGCGCTGGCAGGTGTTCACGTCCGTATAAAGAATTCCAATCGAGGTGTGGTAACAGATTCGAATGGGGGTTTTAAACTTCTTACCTCCGCAGCGGATACACTTGTATTATCCCTGGTTAGTTATAACACGCTTGAGTTACCCCTTTTCTTTGAAGAAGAAGATATCCTTATCCGGTTGAGTGAACGCATTCGGATGTTAAAAGAAATAACCATAACCGGAACCAGGCTCTATGAAAGTCGGATAGTCAGGACGCCACGAACGCAACCCCGGAAAATGTCAGTGGCTGATGGTTTCAAATCTCCGTGGGAATATCTCTCCAGAGGGCAGCGAGAAAAACGAAAGGTCGTGAAACTAATCAATGAAAATGACCGGATAAAAACATATATCCAGGTGATTAATGATCAGGAGATACGGGAAGAGATTATCGATGACCATGGCTTGTCCGAAGTAGAGTACTATAATGGTCTGGCAAAGTTCAATCAGCAAAGCTATGAGATATTATACTCCACTGATCCATCTGTCATTACGACTTCACTGAAAGCTTTTTTCAATAGAATGTATCAATAATGGGAAGGCGATCCGGCTGTGAAAAAAGGATGCTATTTCTTGCTGGCATTAAATAACTTTTCCTTCTCGTCTTTGGTCAGACTTTCATAACCACCATCTGAGATTTTATCCAGGATTGTATCTATTTCTGCCTGAGAAACGGAAGATTTTGCCGCCTTCTTTGTAGTTGATTGCTTTCGGTACGTAACCTTAACGGCGGGCTTGGGCGCAAACAAACTTTTGATAAATTCTATAATCGCCGTGATCCAACTTCCCCAATTAACACCAGCCTGAAGTTGCTTGATGTACAAGAATCCAATCAACGCCCCACCCAGGTGTGCCACATTTCCGCCTTCATTGGGACCTACAGATCCTAAGAAAGAAACAATGATGTAGAATCCAGCAATATATTTGATTCTTACAGGCCCCAGAAAGAGTAGAAAGAACGTATAATCGGGAAGCAGCGTGGCGGTCGCGACTACAACAGCATAAACGGCTGCTGAAGCGCCAACCATTCCTCCTGTAGGAATTCTTGCTTCATAGAACGGTATTAGATTGTATACCAAAAGGTAAGCAACGCCCCCGGCAAGTGCACCCAGAAAATAAACTGCTATAAGTTTATCACTCCCCAGATATTCCACGAATAGTTTCCCAAACCAATAAAAAACCAACATGTTGAACAGAATGTGAAATATGCCGGTCCAATCATGTACAAAAGCGTAGGTGATGACCGTCCAGGGTTTTTGAATAAACTCGACGATTGGTGCAGGGATAGCGAGTTGGTGGTGAATCACCTCAAAGAACCCGGGCGCCTGGAAGGCAGTGGAGAACACAAAAATGACAGCAATAACCAAATACACCACCACATTGATGATGATCAACTGAACATGACCGTTGTTAGGTCGTTGAAATGCGTTTTTGAATTCTTCCAACATAACTGTCAATACTAATAAATCCTACCCTGATTCTTCCAGATCGTTATCAAAATAAAAGCAAAAACCACACCGCCCAAATGGGCAAAATGGGCCACGTTTCCGCTGCTGTCCAACATGAAATTCAGTCCCCCCAGTACCAGCACAAGGTACTTTGCTTTGATGGGAATAGGAGGGATCAGGAGCTGAATTTCCATATCCGGAAATACCATACCAATACCCATCAAAACTCCGTAAACCGCACCGGAGGCACCCATCATTATGCCAAACGAACCTGCGCCAAAAAACATATTAACGAGAATGTTAAACACTCCGGCGCCAATTCCGGTTACGACGTAAAAAATAGTAAATCGCTTTGTGCCCCAATATTCCTCCAGCATGGGTCCCATAAATGCCAGCATAAGCATATTAAAAAAGATATGCATAAAGCTGCCGTGCACAAACATGTAGGTGAATAATTGATAAGGCTTGAAACAGTCAGTTTTTACATTCCACAAAGAAAGGAAACCCGTGACTAGGTCATTCGGAAAGCTTATCCCAATACAATACCCAAAATCTTTGGTGGGTGCAATAATCTTGGCGACGAAAAACAGGACATTTATTATTATCAAGCTCCTGACAACCGGGGTAAGTCTCAGCATAATCTAGTGTTTGTAGGCTATAGTCTATCGAAAGTAAGTTTCTATTTTATTCAATTCAAAAATAAAGAAAGTGGGCCTCCCGTCCGGTGAATAATTTGGTGTGGTGCAGGCAAACAGACTATCCACCAGCGCCTTCATTTCATCCCGGACCAGCATCTGGCCAGGCTTTGTTGCGGCACGCTTTGCCAGCGCGCGTGCAAGATTTTCACCCAGCGGAACCGATAATTCAGCCTGATTGATTTTGAACTGCTCTATAAGCCCTTCAAACAAGTCCCTTTCGCGGCTGGAGGAAATATTGGCCGGCACACCGTTTACCAACAAGGTGTTTTTGCCAAATACTTCTATTCTAAAACCCAATGCTTCAATTTCCTGTTGCATCTCCATGATTAAGGCAAAGTCAGCTGCGTTAAATGTGAGCGTGAGGGGAAATAGGCTTTGCTGACTTTGCGCCGATCTATTTCTGCTCTGGTTCAAGAATTTCTCAAATAAAATTCTTTCATGAGCTGCATGCTGATCTACAAATAATACTCCTGACTTCACCTGTTTAACGATATATCGGTCATGAAGTTGAAAGTATGTTTTCTCCTGAAGTAAATCCGAGGGCTGATTAACTGCACTATCGAACCGAAGGGTTTGAACCTGAGACGCTAGCTCAGGACTTTCTTTTTTATCATCATCAAAAACCTTTTCCCAATGCTCAAGATTGGAACGGTTGAGCGCTGTGCTGAATCGTTCTTCAAAATATACTTCCTTTGATTGAGGAGATGCGTTCGCCAATTTATCGATAATATTTACGTCAGCATCAAAATCAATGGCTGGCGTTAGGTTGTGCGCTCCAATAGCCTGACGTACGGCTGACAGTACAACGGCATAGACTGCACGCTCATCATCAAACTTAATTTCCGTTTTGGTAGGGTGAACATTGACGTCGATATGCCTGGGGTCTATTTCGATGAAGAGTACGTAAAATGGAAAGCTGTTATCGGAGAGTAGTCCTTCGAAACCGGTCATTACGGCATGGTTAAGATAATTGTTCCGAATAAATCGCTTATTCACAAATAAGAATTGCTCGCCCCTTTTTTTGCGCGCAGCTTGTGGTTTACCCAGGTATCCGCTTATCCTGACCAGCGCAGTCTCTTCCTGACACGGAGCCAGCTGCTCCTGATACGATTTTCCGAAAATGTTCACTATCCGTTGGCTTAGTTTGCATGGCGGTAAATCATATTCGATTGTATCTGTTTCAATTAGTTGAAATGAAATTTCAGGATGTGAAAGCGCAAGCCGTTGAAATTCGTCAAGAATGTGCTGATATTCATTTGCATTTGATTTCAGAAAATTCCGCCGCGCGGGGATATTGTAAAAAAGATTCTTTACAGCTATGCTGGTGCCAATATCACATGCTGTTGGCTCCTGACGCTTCACTTCAGAACCTTCTATAACCAACAAAGTCCCAAGCTCCTGGTCAGCTAATCGCGTTTTCATTTCCATTTGGGAGACGGCTGCCAGAGACGCAAGGGCTTCTCCCCGGAACCCCATTGTGCGCAGCTGAAACAAATCTTCCGCTTTCCTGATTTTTGAAGTGGCATGTCGCTCCAGGCTCATTCGGGCATCAGTCTCAGACATTCCCTTCCCGTCATCCATTACCTGAAGAAGTGTTTTTCCTGCCTCCTTTATGATCAGCTTGATCGATGTGGCTTCCGCATCGATGGCATTCTCCAGCAATTCTTTTGCTGCCGAAGCGGGTCTTTGAACGACCTCGCCTGCAGCAATCTGGTTGGCAATAGAATCCGGTAAAAGCTGAATTATATCAGGCATCAATATTGAATATGCAAATTGAATATGGTCCGGATTAACCCCGGGACTTTCTAAATTTTAGGTATAAATAAAGTGGAATAATAAACAAAGCAACCCCAATCAATGCGTTTTTCCCGACCTGCAAGTAAGCAATCAAACCCACGGTCATGGTCAGCGCAATGATAAGGCGTAACATGTTTGCTGAAGTATCAGACTGCCCGGAATGGGTTTTCTTTGCATTCTTGAATGACCCGGCAATGCGCGAACGATAATCGGTTGACAATTCCCCTTTCAATCCATTATCTTCCCTTTTCCCTGCGCCGCCTTCGGTAATCAATTCTTGTCGGATCCGCAACTCTCTCTCCTTACGTTCCTCTTCCTGTGGATCATAGTGCCTTGGGGTATAACCAAATCGCTTGTGTTTGGGAATTTTTGTAAATAATTGCGGGAACTTCATGTGGTTACTTTAAAGAATATCCTCTTAGCGGACATGCCATGGCACTGTCTAAAACTGCACCCATTCAAGGGTAAGATGCACTAAAAGCACTCCTAATTGACTAATTTTACATCTTGAAGCACACAAAGTTGCCTCTATAATCATCCATTTCAAAACTAAACAGGTTGATGATAAAAAAAGTTTTTGTATGTTTTCTTCTCTTGCGTGTGGCATTCCCAAGCGCTGAAGCCCAATCCGACAAGAGTCGGTGGGTGGATAGTGTTTTCAATTCCCTGGATGTGGAGGAAAAAATCGGACAACTTTTTATGGTAACAGTACCTTCCAACACTCCGCTGGAGGATATGGCAAGAATTGAAGACCAGATTAAAAGCCACGAAATTGGAGGCGTCATATTTCAGCACGAAACGCCATACAATCAAGCCACAATTACAAAAAGATTGCAGCATGTTTCTGCAATACCACTTTTCGTCGGTCAAGATGGAGAGTGGGGATTGGGCCAAATGGTAGACAGCACGTTAAGTTATCCCAGAGCCCTCGTGTTAGGTGCATTGAAAAATGATTCGATGATCTATCAAATGGGTACAGAGATAGCGCGGCAGATGAAAATCGTGGGATTGAATTTAAATTTTGCCCCAATCGCAGACGTAAATAATAATCCACAAGATCCGAATATCAGTTATCGTTCCTTTGGAGAAAACTATCTTAAGGTGGCAGATAAAACAACTGCATTTGTACGTGGATTGCATGATCATGGTGTACTGGCCTGTGCCAAACATTTTACGATAAATGGGCTGACCATAACTGATGTCCAGGAACACTTTCCGACAATACAAGCCAATATTGATTCGGTTCGGGCCTACCCCTATCAGAAACTTTTTGAAAATGATTTGGCCGGGGTAATGCCAGCGGCTTCCAGCTTTCCGTTGTTTTACGAAAACCTGAAGCTCGCGAAGAAAAATGGATTTGACGCGACCACACTTTCATTGCTCTTCACCGCCAACTGGCTAAAGAATAAAATGAATTTTACCGGACTCTCCTTTGTTGACCTCGGGCAGATTAAGGAAATGACAGAAAAAAACCGAAGTGGAGATGCGGAATTGCTGGCCTTTCAGGCAGGGAATGATGTGTTGATTGGTTCGACGGAAATAGGACCTGCTGTTCGTAAAATAAAAAAACTTGTAAAGTCAAAACACGAGATTGAAGAACAGCTTGATTTTACAGTAAGAAAAATATTGGCGGCTAAGTATGATGCCGGACTATCGCGTAAGCAAGAAATAAATCTTGATAACCTGATCTCGCGATTGAATTCACCTGAGGCTTCCTTGCTCAATCAAAAATTGTACGCTGAGGCTGTCACCGTTGTTCGGAATTCTGAGAACACAATACCGGTTACATCGCTCGAGGGTAAACACTTTGCGTATATCACCGGTGAAGCAAATATCCCGAATACAGATTTCTATTCGTATTTGATGAAGTATGTTAATGCAGCTTACTTTACTGTGAATGATAAAACAGATTTGGTTGAGTTGTCTGATGCATTAACAGATCAGGAAGTTATTATCGTAGGCATCTTTCCGCAGACACCTCCGGCGTTCATCGAACGATTGAATAGGTTGTTGAATCAATTATCCGACACACGCGATATCATTTATTGTGATTTCGGAAACGAAAGTTTCCTGCGGTCTGCCGGTGAGCTGGAGACAGTAATTACAGCCTACACCAATACTCCTGAAACATTGAGAGCTGTTCCTCAGGTAATTTTTGGCGCCCTTGGTGCAAGTGGTATTCTGCCATTCACAGCCTCGCCTCAGCTTGCGGAGGGAACAGGCATGAAAACCAAGAGTATTAACAGGCTGGCGTATTCTATACCTGAGGATGCTGGAATGGACAGCAGGACCCTGGAAAAAATTAATCGCATTGTTGATGAAGCTATCCAAATTGGAGCCACACCGGGTTGCCAGGTGTTTGTGGCTAAGGATGGGAAAGTAGTGTATGAAAAATCGTTTGGCGGACTGACGTACGAGAACAATAACCCCGTCACCAATGAGACAATTTACGACCTTGCTTCACTTACTAAGGTCTCTGCAACCTTGCAAGCCGTCATGTTCATGCATGAAAAAAAATTGATTGACATTTACAAAAAAGTATCATTCTATCTGCCTGAACTGAAGAAAACAAATAAAAAGGATGTAACGATTATAGAGATGCTTACGCATCAGGCTGGACTAGCACCCTTTATACCTATGTGGCCAGAAACAATGAAGGATTCGGTTTATCAGCCACTTTATTACAGTCGCATTCGCGATGAACACTATCCCTTACAGGTTTCGCCAGATTTATTCGCTGCCCCAAATATCATAGACTCTGTTTGGTCATGGATTGGGAAATCTAAAATGTTAGAGAAACCACCTCGTACACCCTATAACTACCGCTATAGTGATCTGGGCTTTTTGATTCTGCAGCGCCTGGCTGAAAAAATTCTCAATCAACCACTAGACGATTTTTTACAGCAAAATTTGTATGAACCTTTGGGCGCGTACACCACAGGATTCACGCCGCTGAAAAACTTTTCACAAGGACTGATAGCGCCAACAGAAGACGATAAGATTTATAGAAAAATCAGGGTTGTTGGCACGGTCCACGATGAGCGGGCAGCGATGATGGGGGGCGTGGCAGGGCATGCTGGGCTATTCAGCGACGCCAATGATCTGGCAAAACTCGGGCAAATGCTCCTGCAGGAAGGGCAGTATGGCGGGGTTAGATATTATAAACCTGAAACGGTCAGACTATTTACAGATAAACAGTTTGAGGAAAGCCGGAGAGGTTTGGGCTGGGATAAGCCTGTTCAGAGTAATTGGAATAGCCCAACCTCCTCAAAAGCTTCACCCAGGACGTTTGGGCATACCGGCTTTACGGGAACATGCATGTGGGTAGATCCAGCCTTCAACCTGGTCTATGTTTTTCTATCTAATCGGGTGTACCCCGATCGGAATAATAAACTAATCACCACCAATATACGTTCACGGATACAAGATGTTCTTTATGAATCCATCTTTAATTATTGTGGTGGAGATTCGAACTCGAAATCCGAACCGGTTGGCCCTATTTTTAGCAGTAAATATTAAAAATGCTATAATTGGAGAAACTTAAGGACAACCATAAATCTGACCGCACACGCAACGCACACACTAATACTAATATAAACCACAACGAACCAGATGAATATTGGAATTGTATGCTACCCTACCTTTGGAGGGAGTGGCGTAGTGGCAACTGAACTCGGAAAAGGTCTGGCAAAACACGGGCACAAAGTGCATTTTATTACCTATTCCCAGCCTGCCCGACTGGATTTTCTGAATGAAAATTTGTTCTATCACGAGGTTGAGTTTCATAATTATCCACTTTTCGAATACCCTCCCTATGAACTCGCGCTGGCGAGCATGATGGTGAGTGTTGTAAAAAATGAAAAGCTGGATTTATTGCATGTGCATTATGCTATCCCTCATGCTTCTGCGGCGTACATGGCAAAGCAAATCTTGAAGACGCATGGAATTGTTATTCCGGTTGTTACAACACTGCATGGTACAGATATAACGTTAGTCGGTAAAGATGCTTCCTATGAGCCGGTAGTTACTTTCAGTATAAACCAATCTGACGGTGTCACTGCTGTTTCCGAGGAGCTGAAAAGAGAGACTTTTGAATACTTTAAGATTACGAATGAGATTGAAGTGATCCCTAATTTCATCGATCTTGAAAAGTTCAAGAAGCAAAAGAAAGATCACTTTAAAACGGCAATTTGCCCGAATGACGAAGCGTTGATCGTTCACACTTCGAATTTCAGAAAGGTTAAACGCGTAGACGATGTAATTAATATTTTTGCAAATATCCACCATGAAATCCCTGCGAAATTACTCATGATTGGCGATGGTCCTGAACGGATGAAAGCAGAAGCGTTGGGCCGTGAACTCGGCATTGGCGATGCTATTCGGTTTCTGGGAAAACTGGAGGCCGTTGAAGAAGTTCTCTCCGTTGCGGATCTTTTTATCATGCCATCTGAAAAAGAGAGTTTTGGTCTGGCCGCATTGGAAGCCATGGCCTGTGAGGTGCCTGTAATTTCGTCCAATGTGGGTGGTATCCCTGAACTTAATATTCAGGGCGTAACCGGTTTCTTGAGCCCGGTAGGCGATATTGAAGATATGACCCGTAAGGCACTATTTGTGCTGGACAAAGATAATCTGCCCAAATTCAAAGAGAATGCATTAAAACGGGCAAAGGAATTTGACATTACCCAGATTCTACCGCTATACGAAGCGTATTACCAGCGAATCGTGGAAAAAACCACTTCCAAAGCGACAATCTGAAATGACTGTCTTTGAATATCATTTGCCCTGCTTTAAATTTGTAACTGAGGATTGATATTATGGAATCTGAATTTGCGCCAAAAAATTATGGGACCAAACAGCTTTTCAAAAATCCTGTTTTGGAAAAACTATCGCGAACCCATATTTCAATACCATTGTTGATTTTTGTTACGTTCGCAATAGTGCTGCTGTATTGGAGCATCACCCATACTTCCTTATCGGTATGGCAAACTACCACCATGTTCTTTCTGGGCGTGCTTGCGTTCACTTGGGTAGAGTACAATGTTCACCGACATTTCTTCCACATGCGTACCTTTACGGCGCTAAGGAAAAAAATTCAGTATGTTGCACATGGCGTGCATCATGAATTTCCAAAAGATAAAGATCGTCTTGCAATGCCACCGTTACTGAGTGTTACCATTGCTACAATTTTGTTACTATTGTTTCGACTTATTTTGGGCGATTTTGCATTTTCATTCTTACCAGGTTTTTTGGTTGGTTATTCGGGCTATTTGTCGGTCCATTACATAGTGCATGCCTATCAGCCTCCTAAGAATTCTTTCAGGTCACTTTGGATAAACCATAGTAAGCACCACTATAAGGATGGTGATTTCCTCTTTGGAGTTTCCTCGCCGTTGTGGGATTATATCTACGGAACAATGAAAGAAAAGAAGAAAAGCGCGTAAAAATTTGAGATTTATTGATATCAAAGGTCCTTTTGTTTCACTGCGGTTATTATTGCTAGGAACATGGTGGTAAATTGGATTCTGGTTTGCTACCGTAGTAGCTAATCGCACACAAGACACTTTCAGCATTAGCAGGTATAGTTGATTATGCATGCTACCCATTACATGACGACATCGTTTTATACACGATCCATATTTAATGCAGGGCATTGGCCACACTAATTGTTCCACTTATTCTTATTTTCCAGGTTGTAACTTACATGCCTCTTTTAATTTTTTGACAAATAAAGTATTGAACCCCGAAACAGAATTGGCAAATTAATGGTTAAGTAAGGATATAAACCTTTTCCAAATGCTTGGTTATCGTTTTTCAAATTTTACGCCTCCACCCAATGAAGCCAAAAGTGACTTTGAAAAGTTGCTCAAGGTTTTCATGCAGCTGATCCTGATCACTTCAGGAAATGTGGCGGAGGCGCTGCAATGGCTTACGGAGGTTGACCGGCAATACGGTCTTACTAACGGCAAGTATGGAATCGGTGACTTCATTGAGGACTTGAAGAAAAAAGGCTACATCACTGAGGAGGGACCCAAGGGTGAATTCAAGCTGAAAGCCAAAAGCGAACAAAACCTGCGGCAGTCGGCCCTGGAGGAGATTTTCGGAAAACTTAAAAAGACCAGGTCAGGCGAACACAACACGCACCACAGTGGCAGGGGAGATGAGCAGACAACCGAGAAACGTGATTATGAATTTGGGGACACATTGGATCAACTGTCGGTGACAGATTCGTTGCGAAATGCCCAGATTAATCATGGTCTGGATGACTTCTTCATGACGGAGGCTGATCTGGAGGTCATGGAAAGTGAGTTTAAAACACAAACTTCCACCGTCTTGATGATTGATATATCACATTCGATGATTTTGTACGGAGAAGACCGCATCACTCCGGCTAAAAAAGTAGCGATGGCTTTGGCTGAACTTATTACCAAAAAATATCCAAAAGACACTTTAGATATTTTGGTATTTGGTGATGATGCATGGCAAATTGAAATCAAAGACCTGCCCTACCTGCAGGTTGGACCATATCACACCAACACAGTTGCTGGACTTGAACTGGCGATGGACATTTTACGCCGTCGGAAAAACACCAACAAGCAAATCTTCATGATCACCGATGGAAAACCTACTTGTATTAAAGAGGGAATCAGGTATTATAAAAACGCATTCGGACTCGATCAGAAGATTTTGGGAAAAACGCTCAACCTGGCTGGTCAATTGAGAAAACTGAAAGTGCCTGTTACTACCTTTATGATTGCCACCGACCCATACTTGAAAGCATTTGTGCGAGATTTTACAAAAGAAAACAATGGAAATGCATACTACAGCAGCCTTGAGGGGCTGGGTAACTTAGTATTCGAAGATTTTAGAAAGAATAGAAGGAAAAATTTATAACAGGTTAACGATTTGGCAGGTCATCGGGCATCGTTACATTAAACCACAAGAATGGATCATTCAAAAATTAGCACACTGGGTCAACTTAAGCGTTCCAATTATAAATCGAAGTCGATCAAGGAAGAACTTCGGGAGAATCTGATCTCACGGCTCAAGAAAAAAGAAACAGTTTTCTCTGGTATTTGGGGATATGAAGAAACGGTAATTCCTGATCTTGAACGTGCCATTCTTGCCGGTCATGATATCAATCTGTTGGGCTTGCGCGGGCAGGCCAAGACAAGGTTGGCCCGGTTAATGGTCAATTTACTGGATGAATATGTACCCATCATCGAAGGTGCTGAGTTGAACGATGATCCACTTGCTCCAATATCCCGCTTTGGCAAGGACAGGGTAAAGGAGTTAGGTGATGATACGCCAATCTCGTGGCTACACAGAGACGATCGCTATGCCGAGAAATTGGCAACCCCCGATGTTTCAATCGCGGATTTGATCGGGGATGTAGATCCTATAAAAGCGGCCTCGCTCAAGCTTCCTTATTCTGACGAACGTGTGATACATTTTGGACTAATACCACGCTCAAACCGATGCATTTTTGTTATCAATGAATTGCCCGATCTGCAGGCCCGAATACAAGTAGCACTTTTCAATATTCTCCAGGAAGGTGACATTCAAATCCGTGGCTTCAAAATCAGGATGGTATTGGACATTCAATTTGTGTTTACGGCAAATCCTGAAGACTACACAAATCGCGGAAGTATTGTTACCCCATTGAAAGACCGGATTGACAGTCAGATCATAACACATTATCCGAAGACGCTGGACATTGGAAAGCGCATTACACAGCAGGAGGCACGATTAAAGGAGGTGCAACGCAACTCCATCGCCGTAAATGAAATTGCAAAAGACCTGGTTGAGCAAATTGCTTTTGAAGCACGCTCGAGTGAGTATGTAGATTCCAAGAGTGGTGTTTCTGCCCGGCTTACCATTTCTGCATATGAGAATCTTATGGCCTCGGCAGAACGCAGAAGCATTATCAACGGGGAAAAAAACGCACATATCAGAATAGCCGATTTTGTAGGCGTCATTCCGGCCATAACCGGAAAGGTTGAACTGGTATATGAGGGTGAGCAGGAAGGACCCGGAATTGTAGCACAAAATCTGGTGGGAAAAGCATTGCGTGCCCAGTTTGTGAATTATTTCCCGGATCCTGACAAATTCAGGAAGCAGAAAGAAAAAAGCCCTTACAAGAAAATATCCAATTGGTTTGGTGATGGAAACACTGTGGACCTGCTCAATGATATTTCACAAGCTGAATTTGAAAAGAAGATAAAGAGTATCCCCGGATTACTGGACCTGGTAAACGAGTTTCACAAAGGTCAGGATGCCCATACCAAACTCTTCTTGATGGAGTTTGCCCTGCACGGGTTGGCAGAATATAGTTTGATCAGCAAACACAATCTTACAGCAGGCCTTCAGTTTAAAGATTTGCTAAGTGGTATGTTTTCCATCCCGCGTCCCGGGCAAGAGGACGATGATGATGATGATGTAATGGGAGGTAGAATCTAAGGATTACCTCAAGTCTTAATCTATCTTAACCTGCCGGTGAGATGGAACTGAAATTTTTGCCATGGCGTATTAAGAAATTTCATTATTGAACTATAGTTAGAAGCTTTATTCCACCATGTCATCAAGCATCAATGGATTGAAACTACAGGAGTCCTTTGCTTACAATCGACAACAAGTTCTGGATCTCAAGAAATTAGTGGCCCGGGGCGAATGTTTAACGCTTGAGTTCAAGCACAAAGCATCCGACCCGATGAAAATTGTCCGTGAAATGGTTGCCTTCGCAAATACCGTTGGAGGAATACTTTTGGTGGGTATTGGTGATGATGGGAGTATTCGGGGTCTGAAATACCCTGAAGGAGAATCACATGTTATTGTCGAGGCTTTGAAGAACGTAAAACCACCCCTGCCATTGCGCGAAACTTTTATTCCCCTGGGAGGTTCACGAACAGTTCTGCAATTCGAGATCTTTGAAAGTGAAAAAAAGCCACACTACATGATTGCTGAAAATCAATCAAAAGATTACTTTGTTCGGGTGGCTGACAAAAGTATAAAAGCAAGTCGCGAACTAAGAGAGATAATTAAACGAAAGCGCCTGCGAAAAGACATACGTTTCCGCTATGGTGATCACGAAAAGTTGCTGATGAAGTATCTGGAAGAGAATAAGTCCATTACCTTAAAAGAGTTTGTGCGCGTAAGCGGTATGAAACGCTTCTATGCTTCCCATAAACTAGTACTGCTGGTACTCGCCAATGTGCTTCGTATTATACCCCATGAAAATGAGGATCAATATACGTTGGCCTTCTGAAAATTTTCATAAAAAATTCTTTTGTAAAAGCACTCGCTTTCATTTCCATTCATTACATTTCGAAAACCAAGTTCTTTGTGTAGCATGGCTAAAACCAAAAAGGAAAGAAAGACCTTCGTACTCGATACCTCAGTTATTATTTACGAACACAATTCCATTCTCAACTTCGATGAACATGACGTCGGCATCCCCATTACCGTGTTGGAGGAACTTGACAACTTCAAAAAAGGAAATGATACGAAGAATTTTGAGGCACGTGAATTCATCCGTTTAATTGACAAACTGGCTAAAGGCCAGATGCTTCACAAATGGAATGCCCTCAATGGTAAAGGGAAAGGTTTCTTTAAGGTATTGATGGATACCAATAGTACCGTTGACGCGAATAAGGTTTTTAATGAGGAAAAACCAGATCATCGCATACTTAATTCCGCCTTGCAACTTCAGAAGGAAGAACAGGACAGGAAAATCATCCTTGTCTCCAAGGATGTGAACCTCAGGCTTAAAGCGAAGGCGTTGGGCTTGCAGTCTGAAGATTATACTACAGGGAAAGTACAGAATATATCATCGCTGTACACGGGTAAAACCATTCTTGAGAATGTTGATTCAAACATGATCAACTTACTATACGAAAAAGGTTATTGCCCTCCGGCTGATTTGCTTGGAAAAATGGAGGCTGTAAAAAATCACTATTACATTTTGAAAAGTGGTAAAAAGTCTGCGTTAGCCTATTATAATCCGCTCAACGAAATGCTGGAGCATGTGGAAAAAAGATCCGTTTACGGTGTCAAGCCCCGGAATGCGGAGCAGACATTTGCAATCCACGCCGCTTTAAGATCAGAGATAAAACTGGTGTCTATCCAGGGCGTTGCCGGAACCGGGAAAACACTCCTTGCCTTGGCCGCTGCGCTGGAACAGAAAAAGGAGTACAAACAAATTTACCTGGCCCGGCCAATTGTTCCGCTCAGTAATAAGGACATTGGTTATTTGCCCGGAGATATTAAATCGAAGGTGAATCCATACATGGAGCCGCTCTGGGATAACCTGAAGTTTATACAAAATCAATACAGCGAATCAGATAAAGAATACGCGCGGATCACAGACATGGTGAATCAGGAAAAATTAATGATTACGCCGTTGGCCTACATACGTGGTCGGAGTTTGTCCAATATTTGCTTCATTGTTGACGAAGCGCAGAACCTCACACCGCATGAAGTCAAAACCATAATCACGCGCGCGGGTGAAAACACCAAAATAATTTTTACGGGGGATGTTTATCAAATCGATACACCGTATCTGGATTCCCAAAGCAATGGCTTGTCTACCCTAATAGACAGGCTTCAGGATCACGAGTTATATGCACACATTACACTGGAGAAGGGAGAGCGATCTGAGTTGGCAAATCTTGCAAATGAGCTGATGTAGCGGGTTCTGTTCAGGATCTTGTTTCATGTCGTGTTCAATACTTTTCCTTATCGTTCGGGAATTCTCTCGACTTGATGTCGCCGATATACTTGCCTACGGCATCGGTTATCACTGTATGTAAATCCGCATAGCGTCTCAAGAATCGGGGCTTAAACTCCTTGGTTATACCCAGCATGTCCTGCATCACCAGCACCTGGCCGTCTGCATCCGGACCAGCGCCAATTCCAATAGTAGGAATGCTAATGGATTGGGATACTTCTTTCGCGAGGGATGCAGGAATTTTTTCCAGCACCAAACCAAAACATCCACACTTTTCCAGCATCCTGGCATCTTCGATCAGCTTGGCTGCTTCTGTTTCTTCTTTGGCACGAACAGTATATGTTCCAAACTTATAGATAGACTGGGGCGTAAGTCCCAGGTGACCCATCACAGGAATACCTGCGCTTAGTATTCGTTCAACTGAATCCTTCACTTCGCTGCCACCCTCCAGCTTTACAGCATGTGCGCCGCTTTCTTTCATGATGCGAATCGCAGATCGCAGTGCTTCTCCAGAGCTGCCCTGATAGGTGCCAAACGGGAGATCTACAACGACGAGTGCACGTTTTACTGCGCGCACAACCGAAGCCGCATGATAGATCATCTGGTCAAGGGTGATCGGCAACGTTGTCTCATGTCCTGCCATCACATTGGAGGCTGAATCGCCTACCAGAATGATGTCAATCCCGGCACCATCAATAATCTTTGCCATACTGTAGTCATAGGCTGTGAGCATCGCGATCTTTTCTCCGCGATTCTTCATTTCGCGCAGTTGGTGGGTTGTGATACGCTTGATGTCTTGCTTTTTGGTGGCTGACATGGTTTTGTGTTTAGCGGTCAAGGGTTGAGATCTGAAATGTTGATGCCTGTCTCGGACTGTGAACTCTTCATTGCCGAAATTCAAACTAAGTATACGGTGGGTTCTTTTCCAAGGTCAACTGCGACGTGATCCTTTATGGTTGTGGTTAACCCATAACCAGTGTATTGCGGGTAGATGGGAAAGAGCGTATGACTTCGGTTCACCAGGACGGCAGTTTCAATCTTTTTCACTTCTATATCCAGAAATGGTTTCATGCCATAAGCAAATGTCCGGCCTGTATTGAGCACATCATCTACCAGTATGATACACTTTTTTTTCAGCGATTTAATATCACAATCGAGCGTCACCTCGCTTTGTTGAGGCGCCAGTTTGTCCAGACTGACTTTAACAAGCATGACTTCCAGGGGAGAGATTTGCCGGACTTCCTTTGCCAGGAGTTTTGCCAGAATGTGCCCTTGTCCCTCAATGCCGGCGACAACAATGCTTTTTTCCTTGAAGTTGTGCTCATAAATCTCAACCGCAATGCGTTTGATCTTTTGGCGGATCTGGTGTGCATCCAGAATTAAGTTTTTTTCGACTACCATAAAGCAGGAATAAATTTAAGTTGTCAAGCCTTGCTGCATACCCGAATAATGAAAAAGCGGTGATCGCTAAACATTAGGTAGCGGTATGGACTTACTGTCCTTAAAAGTAGAAAGTATAACCATGGACTGGAGGCTATCTACCACTTCAATATTGGAAACTTTTTCAAGCATCAGTTGCTGGTAGGCGGAGATATCAGCGCTTACAACCTTCAAAATGAAGTCGCCGGCACCGGTAATATGATGGCACTCGATTACCTCATCAATACCGTTAATGGCCGCATTGAACTTGTCAATATTCTCTTTATTATGGCCTTTCAGGGTGACCATCACAAACGTGCTTACCCCGATACCAACGCTGCTGGGGTCTAAAACAGCATGATAACTCTTGATGACGCCTGAAGTTTCGAGCTTGTTGACCCTTTCCAGGGTCGGAGCAGGAGAGAGTCCAATTTCCTTGGCCAGATGGGCATTTGTAATATTTGAATTTGCCTGGAGCAGTTCCAGGATCTTCCTGTCCGTAGCGTCTATTTTTATGTGTTTCATAATTGTGATAGCGGGGTTATTCCAAATAATATTTGGTAAAAGTAAGAGAAAAGGGGTATTATTTGGTAGTAGTGGGTAGAAGTTTATTTTAGAAGTGCGGAATCATATACCTTCTTCAACCTTCCAACTGTATTTTCATAGGAGAATCTTTCCCGGACCCGTTGATAAGCATTTTTGCCCATTAATTCCCGTTCTGCCGGGTGATTGATCAGGTATTCGATTGCCTTTGCCATTCCAGCGATATCCTTTAGGTCCACCATGATTCCTGACTCGTTGTGATCAATAATTTCGCTTGGTCCGCCGCATCGGGTAGCCACTACGGGCCTGCCGTAGTATTGCGCTTCAAGACAGGTTAGAGAGAATGATTCGGATTCGGAGAAGTTTAGCACAATAGCGGCTTTAGAATATTCTCTCGATATATCCACTTCGAACTCCGCCCATTCAACTTGCTGGCTGATCCCTAAATCGTTTGATAGTTTAAAAAGATAAGCTTTGAATTGCCGGTTCTTTTGAAGTCCCATGTCTCCACCAACAAACCGCAATTTCCATGCGGGATACTTCGTGCAAAGCAGTGCGAAGCTTTCAAGGGCGGACTCCTGGCCCTTTCCCTCTATGAAATTGGCGAGATACAAAATTTTTGTTGCCGAACTTGGTACGTATTCCACCTGGATTTCAGGTAGTTCACCGCCGATAAGCACAACATTTTTTTGATAGTTTAATTCATTCATTACAGCCCGCGAAACGGCGATCGTAGCGGTTGCCAAATGCTTGCTGAGGTAGCACCAAACCCGCACCAACGCCTGGGGAAATTTAGAAGGAAGAAAACGGACGTAAACGATGTATGGTAAACCCCCGCCAAAAAATTTATAGGTTGCTGGCACAAGATTGTAGAGATCATTCGAGACAATAAGATCAGCATCAAGCCGCTTCACTAGCGAAGATAGACGGATTGCGTTGTACACGAGTGCGGGGAAATAGCCGAGCAGGGAAAAAAAGTCTTTCCTAATCTCCTTCATTGGAAGGACATAGACCTCAAAATCCTTGCTCAATATATAATCTTTGGCTGCACCGGGCATCGGCACCACAAAAGTGAATGTAAAGTAGTTCCGGAGATATTGACAACTTCGAACAATGGACAGGAGGCCTCCGGTTACGGCAATTGCATTCTCGACAACTAAGATCTTTGGCTTATTCAATGGTGGGTTCCTATCGCTTAATGAATCTTTCTACAAAGGCTTTGGATCCGGAGATGAGTCTCTTAAACTGGCCCGCAAGGCCCTCGGTATTTACATAGATCGTATTGTGCGCCTCAGCGATTTCGGTCAATGGTCTGCTTTCGGTATAGTAGTATGTGGCGATGGACTTTCTGTTAACGCCGCTTGGCGTTTTCAGGGGCTTTGGGTGACCGTGATATGAGATTTCGTTTGTCTCAAAGATTACACATCGGTTAAAAAGCGGCGCATACTTAGCCAGTTGAATTTTTTTTCCTTGTGAGAAATCCCACAACTCCAGATGACCTTCATATTCATCTTTCCAGTCTTTATTCATGTATACCAGAACATTGAGTCTCCGGTGATATTTTGTTTTTGGGTGAATGTTATAATCGACATGAACGTTTAGAAATGCCCCTGCAATAGACTGATGCAAGCCACCTCCAAATAATTCCATGTCCGCCTTTAAATTGTCAATGCCGCTGATTTTTTCCAGCCAGTGGAGGAATGGGTCTGAATTCAGTTCCGACATAGCATTTTCCAGGATAGAGTTGGGTTCAAATGTTGTTTTTTGGAACTTATTTTTCTGGTCTATGTAGGTCGTGCCGTCCCACTTCCCATCCTGTATTGCCGGATATTCATCGTAAATCAATTCGGCAGCCTGGGGGGTGAAAAAACCTTCGAACATGGTGTAGTGGAAGGGCGTTTTTGAATCATAGTCTCTCCGGATGGTATCGGCCCCTTTTTGCAATGACTCAAAGTTTATAAGTTTCATCTAATTTGAATTCATGATTTTAGGATTCGAAATTATTAAGAGTTTCCTAATCTAGCGGTTTTCGCGGTTTGTTTTTGACTCTAATTGTGGGAAATGCCATTCTCTTGGCGTTTGGCCGAATACAGACGGCTACAAATCCTTGCCGTTGGTGTTGACATTGGCAACTTCTCCGATGAGACTAACCGTCTGCTCCATTGTCTCTGAGAACGAGAATTCCTGAATTCTACCAATGCCAGCTGTGGTTTGGGTTTTGCTCACGTTTGTTTTACCTAGTAAATTGACGATTTCGCTTGTCCAGTGCTCGATGGCACGCGGGTTAATACGGTCAGCTAACGGCATGAGAACGCCGTACTGTGTATGAAAGGGAGTTTGCACGGGTTGCTGCGAATTGATGTCCGGCGCAATGATTTCTCTTGGCCCGGTAAAACAATCGGCCGCCATTACGGGTAATCCGATCGCCATCGCTTCACATAAGGCAAGTGGAAACCCTTCCCAGCCGGAAGTCATGGCATATAAATGTGCGTGCTTCAGATATTTGAATGGGTTTTGTTGTTGACCCATGAAATAGACGTCATATGAGCCAGCGAAGGGTGCGCCGTCCCAGCACGTCCAGGTTTTTAGCTGGAGCGCGCTGCATTCGTCTATGATGGCATGCCGAAGTTCGCCATCTCCCAGAATGGCCAATTTTGATGGAGCGATCTTGGCCACCTTTTCGAAAATTCTAACAAGGGCCGTGAGATTTTTTTGCCTGGATAATCTGCAATGCGTGATGATAACAGATGACGTTCCGCACAATCTGACAAAGTTTTCGTCTGTCTCTTCCCGGCTGGATTGTTGAATCCCTTCAATATCGAATCCATTGTAGATTGTCTTAAGTAAGGGAACAATGCTGGGATAGCTGCGCGACAACTCATCACGAATGCCACGACTGACAGTAACTATTTTTTGCGCTCGGCGATAAATGACCGGCATCAGTATGCGGTGTCGGATTAGGCCAATGGTTCCGGTGATATTCTCGTCAAACCGCTTTGTCCCGTGTACCCAGCAGATCGTGCGATCCAGATATCTTGACAGTAGATTTACGTAATCCGCGCCCTCCAGGTGGCTAATCGATATATCTATTTTTCTATCCTTCTTTATCTTTCGTAAGCGGAGGATTCGGATGATAAAATAGTATACTTTTTGAAGCCACGTTTTCCCGCCGGGGACATCAAGCGAGATGATGTTTCCAAGTTTGTCCTGCTCAAACGCGCCGTCCCAATTGAACACGCAGCCGAAGACCTCGAAGTGAAGCGCCAGGTGATTCATCTGTTGCCAAAATACTTGCTGGGCGCCACCCCTCCCAAGATTTGGGATAATGATCAGAATTCTCAATGCACTTGAACTTTTCATAGGTGCATCAAGTCACGAGGATTTTGAACAGATATACAAAATACTATTGTCGGCGATGGCGTTTTCTCTGATTTTTTCCCGGTCCAATTCATGAGGCTTTATCTGCGCGACATCGAAACCTGCAAGGTGTAGCCGCTTTAGAAAATCGGTGCGCGCAAAGAGTCGCACGTGATCATCCTGGCCATAGTGTCTTAAACGGAGCTCGTCTGTATTGTGACGCTTGTCCTCCGTTGTTGATTCCACATCCCAAAATAGAGGAACCATTATGATAGCTTTTCCAGTTGGGCGCATGATCCTATGAATTTCTCTCATTCCTTTGTCCGGATCGGGAACGTGCTCCAGCACGTGTGAACAAACAATAAGGTCAAATGTTTCGTTCTCTATTTCTTTCATATCGCAAACATCTAGTTGGATGTCGACGTCGGTTCGAAACAAGTCAGTGGACGTGTAGCGATGGCCGTAGGCCTTTATTGCTTTTGAAAAAGCAGCGTTTGGGGCGAAGTCAAGAATTGAATATTGCCTGCTATTGTCTGCGAGATATTTGTCGAGGAATATCAGGTAAAGCCTTTCTCTGTCACTGGAGAGGCAAAATGGGCAATTGCACATTTCGTAATTCAAAGTCTCCATTCTTTTGAAGTCGTATGGAAAACCGTTCGATTTTGCTTTTTGTTGAAGGCTGGTAGAGAGTGGAAAAAAAATCCGAATGCGCCTGGAGCAAACAATGCATTTGTACGGGCCGCCCCAAAATCGTAGGTATTTGTAGAGTGTGATTAAGAATTTCATGCGTCAATATTCAAATACATGCAAGATGGCGGAATTACCGGGTTTTCTTATACGTGATTCTTTTTGACAAAATAACAGAAGGCTTTTCAATAAATAGATAAAATAGCCAGGCTGCCAGTACGGTAGAAGCCAAAAATCCAACAATCAACAGCGACTTAATCCACTCATTGTGGACAAACATTTGCGTCAGCATCAAGAGCCTTCCACCGAAGGGTACATGAATAAGATACACAGAGTATGAGATCATTCCCAGAAAGCTTGCCCATTTCCAATCGGGTTTTAAAAACAAAATCACAATAGTCGTCAACACTACAATGAAGAAATACACTGGCCCTTGCTGCAAAAACAACAAAAGCAAAATACCGGCAGACAACAAAATAAATTCACGAAACGGAATAATTTTACACGCCCGCATAAAGGCAACAATGCCAATCAGAAAAAACAGGGCATGGCTGAAAAAAAGGTACGGCTGGGGGCATATAAAGCTGAGGGTAGCGATACCGGCAACAATTGAAATGCGCGTTAAGACGCTCGGCCGTGTAAATAAAGGGAATAGAATTGCAATGAGTAAATAGAATTGGAATTCGATAGCCAGGGTCCAAAACACAGGGATAAGCCATGGTTTCTCCAGAATGCCATTGAGGTAGCCAGCATGCAGCAGGATGTTGTTCATCTCCAACCTTTCACTTACACCGCTTTTCCAGGGTGTTAACGAACTGATGTAAATCAATGCTACCTCCAATACGATTACAACGAGATAAGGTATTTCAATGCGAATGGATCTCTTAAGTAAGAATTTTCCCAACAGGCTTATTTTATATGAACTTGCATACATGGAATAAGGAATCACAAATCCCGAAAGGACGAAGAAAATTTCAACACCAAAGTGTCCATAAGAACCTGCGATGCGCAATGGGTTTCCATCAGAAAGGAAGATGGACGTCCTGGCGGTGTAATGAAATAGCATTACCGCGCAAGCGGCAATTCCCCGGAGAAAATCGAGCGATTGTATCCTTTCGTTCTTGTCGACTAACACAATTTGGATCGTTCTGTTGTGAGCCAGTCACAGGTTGGAAATGGTAGGTGCCGTTCAGTTTGCATAAGTATGGGATCTTAAAACCAGTGTTTGACGGAGGCCAGGAATCTTCTCCTTATAATTACTGTGGGATCATACCAGATCGCTCGAATTAAATACTTGACTGTATCAAGCCTCCTTGATTTTGTTAAGGCCAGGATCAGCGTGAGAAAAGTGTAATGGTTCGCGTAGTGATATCCTGTTTTATGCCTGTATTCAGTTGTGAATGGTTTATCTCTTTTTAAATAGCGAACTATTGTATTGGTGCTTGCAATGAGTTTGTCAGGATCAATATTCAGAAGGCTGCGCGCATCATGATGCACTACCGAAGACGTTACAGTATTATCAAAGTAGAACGGATATCGTGACGCTAGCCGCAACCATAAATACCAATCCTCTGAGAGGATTGCTGAGGGACTTGGAATAAAATTTATTTTTCTGGCAATGTCACCTCTAATGAATATTGCATTTCCGTGCGTGATATTTTCGTGGATCAATTTTTCTTTGTAGGTCTCGTCGAATTGGTTGCTAATGGAAATCTTCTTCCCGGATATGCTGACGGATTCAAATCCTAGATGGCCAACTTCAGGAAAGTCATTTCTTTCCAGTAGGCCGTGGGCTACTTGCAGGTGATTCGGGTAGACTTTATCATCGGAATCAAGGAATCCGATATATTGTCCAGTCGCGTGAAGTATGCCGTAGTTTCGCGCTATACTTCGTTCCTCATTATTCTTGAAATGGTACTTTATGCAGGGATGCTTCCGCGCCAAATCGGCTATCATTGCGTGGGTTTCATCCGTGCTGCCGTCATCAACAACGATAATTTCGAATGCCCTGAAATCCTGAACAAGTAATGAATGCACCGCCATTGGCAGATATTTTGCCCTATTGTAGGTGGGTATAATGATGGAAAAGAAGGGGCGGTTACTGTCTTGAATGGCCATATTTTCCCTGGAGTAGCCAGTATTCACCAGTAGCAATTACTATCAATCGTTTGGTGTCCATCTGGAGTCTCTTCGGGTAATGGTTTTACCCAATGAGAATTAAGTATAGGGGCAAATGTAGGATCAGTTTCCCATCTGCTTCCCTTAATGCCGAACAATATTTGTGTATTTCCGCCTAGGTGAACTGACTTTTTCTTGAGATCTCTCTTTATAAATGCGGCCAGTGGCATGCCGTAGGCCCCACAACCAAGAATCGAGATATCGAAATCAATTTTAGAAATATCGTTCTTCATGGCCTCCAAGGCATGAAACCAGTTGTCAAAACCAGGTGGCCTGTTGCCCGCTATACTCTGAACCGCCTTGTAGGTAGTTAGCTCAAAGTCGGGCAATTGATGAGCTCCTTTGAACACCTTATCCTTCAGCCTATATTGGGTTTGGATCGACTTTGAAAATGGGTGTACTACCAGGATTTTCTTGTCTTTGAGGGCCGAAGTCCACGGATCCGGATGCAAAAAATGGTAAAAGTCATGGAAACGCATGAATTTGGTATTGGGCATTCTTGGTTTGATTTCTCTTTCGCCACC
This sequence comes from Cyclobacteriaceae bacterium, assembly GCA_029858965.1. Taxonomy (GTDB): domain Bacteria; phylum Bacteroidota; class Bacteroidia; order Cytophagales; family Cyclobacteriaceae; genus Chryseolinea. Next base: position 45,314 of record JAOUDZ010000001.1, on the reverse strand, counting down.
CAGCCAACTACCGAGAACATCTATCTCAGTCATATCCAGGAGCAGCAATTCACAAAATTGTTCAATGAACTTGATTTCCCGTGGGAACAGACCTGCGTTGTGCGTGATTATTTTGATTGTGTTGGGGTGCCACCACGGCTCTACCTTTTCACCTTTTACAAACGAAAGTAGCTTGTGAAAATCAGTTTCCGTTCCACGGATATGAAGATACGTGAGCAACGCCCTTAGTTCGCTGTAGCCGAATCGGGAAACCGCAAATGGAAATTCAGATTCGAGGCCGTGTTTAATCAGGTCCGAAGCTGCTTGGTTGAAATAGTCGCAGTTTTCGGAGGTGGTTTCGAACTCATCCGGGAGTCCCATTATATGTTTGGAGATTCTCCTCAGAGACAATGCAATGTACCTCTCCCATCTGGTCATCTGAATATTTAATATCGGTTTGGACTCAATGAAGAATCAAATAGGAATTGTCCTTAAATTTGCCGTGGTAGGTAAAATAACTTATCATTTTCAGTGGATGCGTACTTGCCATCAATCCTTACCACTTTCTTGAAAACAGCAAATTCCATACCCGCCTAATATAGTATTTTACTTGATTAGTTCTATGATTGGCCCACGGGTGTGGATTGTAGGGGATGTAACGTTCTTTTTTTGTCATAGGCAAATTTGTTGCGCGATGTTCCTTGATCATTTTCGTTACATAGGGAAAAAACTGGTATTCATTCAATATCTGATTTCTCGCTTTTTCAATTGCGCCAAGCCTTCTTTCCCATTCGTTATTTTTTATTGCATCCCGGATTGTTGACAAAGCCCTTTCTGGATCATGTATATCTATTCTGATAAAGCTATCCGGATCAAAGTATGTCTCCAAATTGCCAGCGCCCCAGTAAAAGGGTAAACACCAGGACAAAAAGCTATCTGCAAGTTTCTCAGTCCAGTAGTGATCGGTGGAATAATTTTCAATCACCAACGCGTACTGATACGGAAAGAGGCCGTCGAATTTATCGTGGATAGGTGTGAATCCCGAACCAAACAGATGGAAATCAAAATGGGAGGCTTGCATGTACTCCTTCAGTAGCATTCTTGCTTTCTGGCCGGGAAACCCACTCTTGTTGCTTGTAATCCAAACTAACTCGGGTTTCTTATGCGACAGATGTTCTTTGGTGATTGCACTCAGCTCTTTGTAGCTCTTGAGAAGATGCCACGGTAGGACAGGTTGCATGCTTTGAATATGTGGGTGGTCAATATTCTTGTAGTAGGAGTATACCCGATCAAAATATTTAAAGGATTTGATAAAAAAATCGAAATAGTCTGTTGGAGGCTCTTGCGTAATGAGCCAGGCATTTCCTTCCGGACAAGTAACCTTAATTGAATAGGGCGGACGCTGCAGCACAATAAGGTAGTCACACACTGCGAGTTTTTCTTCCGTAAACATGATCCCGTCCCACTCCCCATCACCCGACGGTGTTTGCCCAAAAAAGCTTTCAGGATAGGGCCAGTCTTTTACAATTCGAACGCGCATCATTGTAGTGATTTCAAATCGTTGAGCCAGGCTTCCAATAAAAGTAATTCTTTCGTATCAGAAATAATATGATTCTTAATCAATACCTCATAGCAGGACAACATATTATTCCCGATTTGATCAACACCTTTTTTTAAGGTTAGACCGTCGAGGAGGAGTTTTATCTTATTGTTATGAAGGTAGCCAGGTAATTCTTGCTCAAAATCTTTTATCAGCCGATGTTCATTTCTTTCCTGGCACACGGTTGCCTCGTGAAAGAGCAATCCCCAATCACACTCCCAGGCAATCCGTTGGGCGACAAAACTTCTCCAGATGTCTGTCATCCTAAACGAACAAAATGAGGGCAGATAAAGCAGCGGGAAGGCCTCCTTAAACCACGTTGTATTCTGACTATTAAACGGGCACCACACACCCTTGCCAAGATGGAAGTATCCATTCTTCTCAAATGCGACTGGCAATTCCTGGGTCATTCTGAAAACGGCATCTACATCTGGATTTTCGTCAGCTAGTCCCTGGTGAATCGGACCGGATACTTGTTGTGAAATGGCTGAGTGCTGGAATTGCCGATTGTCTGAATGTATTTCTTCGAGCGGGTACCCCCTTGGCCAGATGTTCAGCGCACTGAACAACTTATACACATTTATCCAGCCCGATCCTTGCACTTCGCGAGCATGAACGGACCTATGACGAGGCTGCCAGAATTCCGGATTGGGTATGTTATCGTCATCGGTTTCAACAATGACATGGCTTCCGTTTGAGATGGCGATTAAATAACCGATGTTCTTTCTTGTATAATGCCGCTCGGGACAAAGTGGAACAAGCTTGAAGTGAAGTTTGTGCTGCTGGCCTATGTCGTAGTACGTAACATGTTCCATGGAAAAGTCTTTAGGCGACGACACGTCACCTACGACAATGAATTGCCAGCCCTTTTTTTTTGCTCCTTCAGCCAGGGCCAGTAATGACTTATTGGGGCCAAAAATGGACGTTACAACAATGGATACGATATCGCTGTGCATAGGATCAAGAGATTGCGGCAAGGAGCTGAGTTGCTCTTTGGGTCGTTAGGTGGGTGAGTAAGAATTCGCGATAGTCTGGAATCGTAGGGTCCTTCAAATAATTGAGTACAAGGCTCTGAAATTCTTCGTAGGTTTTCACGTTTGCACATATGTTATTTATTCCGTAGTGCACAAAATCGTCATTCTCCGGGTAAATGCCAATCAACTTACACCCACAGGCAGCACTTTCCAAAAATCGCGGAGTTACAGGCGAGAAACCACCCGTCCGTTTGGAGTCAGCATCGAGACCCGGAGCTGAAAGCAAACTGATTCTTGCTTTTTTTAACAAGGTGATGAAAGATTCGCGGCTGGAAAACTCTCCCAGCGTGCCGTGACGGCTGGAGATCATCTGTAGTTTCCCATCGATTGTTTGACCATGGACATAATTGATGTCCGGAAAATCGACAAGCAGCCGAGTTGTAAAAGCAGTAAGTTTTTCATTTTGTCTTCCAAGTTGAATCAGATCAAAGGGTCTTTGTTGATTGGAGTAATCGGCCATCAACTTGTCGGGCAGTGACAAGGCAAGGTGGGCGAGGTTTATCTTTAGCTTCTGGCTAGTAAGGTAATTGAATACCTCCTTGCTTGTAACGAAGACAAATTTATTCAGGGAAAATATTGATTCAAATTTCTTCAGATTTTCTGACTTCCAAAAGTCTATAATAATGGGGATTACATCTTTTCTACTGTGAAAAGAATATATGCCCGGTGGGCCAATATGGAAAGCGATGTAGTAGCCGGATGGGTTAAATAAGAAGCGGTCTTTCCATTGGTAAAAATTCAGCCTGTTTAGAATTCTGGTTGAGATAGACGATCTGTACAGTTTATCGTATTTTTCGCCAACCCGTATCAGTGGAATATCAAGCGCCCTGGAGAGCTCATCCTCCCATTCGAATACGACATCCCAATAATATGGATGTCTTGTATCACGAATAGTATATATTCCTTTCAGCTTAATCATGAACAGGGTTGACCATACGCGAAATATTAGAATTGAGGAGCTCCAAATCAACAAGTATATTTGCCTCTTGAATGGATTTTCCTTCAATTTCTGGTGTGCACTCTTGATAAAAATAGTCGTGGCCAAGGGCGTTGCTCAGCGTGTAGTAATAGTATTGGTTACCGTTCAGCACGCTGGTTAGTTCAAGGACCTTTGCGCCCTTGTCCATAAAAAGCATGTTTGTCAGCCCGGCACCATGGACCCCAGCAAGTATCGTCGCGTTGCCAGCCATTGCGCGTTGCTCTTCGAAGGTTAAATTCTCGAAACTAACCACGCTAAACCCCCAGGATAAAAAAACGTTCAGGACCTCATCCTCATTGATTATGTTTCTGGAGGACTTTGAGCCTCTGTGAATAAATAGATAGCTGCATTCAGATTCCGGAGGATTTATGGGTCTTAGCCTGGCGGCCAATTCTTGTATTAAGTCGTCGTGGTAATCGCCGATCTGGATATCATGCGACGGAAAAATTAAATCGTGTACTTCGAAGTAGGTTCTATCGGTTTCGAGTGGTACCCAATTCTTGATATTAAAGATAAGCAGGCTTTTGACATGAAATTCCGAACAGTGATTGGCGGGGAGAAGCAGCACAAACGGGAGATTTTGACTTTGGGCCAAGAGCAATCGAGGCAATGCTTGCGTCATCCAATGGTAGTAATTTGAGGTCCATGGATCGTGTACAACCAAATATCTTATCCCCTGCGTCTTAATTTTACGTTTACGCCAGAGCCGCTGTATGTCAATAACGCCTTTCATACTATGATGTTGAATCCTTTTCTTGAAGTAAGGGAAACTTAATGCCAGTGGCCATACTTTATATAGGAACAACGTTCCATCTGGCATCATACAAACTGTTTTAAAATAGTACAAAAAAATATCGGGACATATATAACTAAGGTTGGATTTAAAATGAACTGCATTTTTGGCCAAAAAGTTTACTGGTAGTTGCCTTGCAAATTCCTTCCCTTTTAATACCATTTGTTTTGTATAGCCGAACATTGTTGTTGTGAGACCTCTGTTGTGATAAGGTTAGTTCAGAAGTTTATTTTTTTTGGTCGTAAATTGAGTAGACTTTTCTGTTGATTGTGCTTGAAATAGTATGTGAATTTGATCCTGAAGAAACGGTATGTATTTAAGGATGCGGTGATACAGGGTGTTGCTATGTACCAGCCTGGAATATCGATAGTCAACAATAGTCATTGAAGATTTACTTGCTATGAACTTTAAGCCTTTCAAGGAAAAGTGCGTGAAATGTTGTTCTGGCAGCCATGCGTACCAGTTTTTCTTAAGTAATACCGGCATCATTCCCTGAAAATTACTTTGTGCCAGGAGAATGAATCCACCGGGCTGCAGTAGTGGACGGAGTTGTTTCAAGGTTCCTATGGGATCATCCATGTGCTCCAAAACGTGAGACATACAAATCAACGAATATCTATTATCGGATTTGACTTCGCTGAGGTAATTGGTGTGGACATTGAGGCCTCGTTTTCGTGCTCGATTGGAGGCACTAATACTGGGCTCAATAAGGTCAACGGCATAGCCCTTGCTTTTAACAAGATCAAGGAAAATGCCTTCACCGCCGCCGATTTCCAATATGGATGAACCTTTCTTGATTTTTTTCTCAATAATGTCCAACTGGATGTTGTAACTGAACTTTATCTCCTTAGGAAGCTGGTCAACGTAAGTCAAAGACTGCGTCTCAGCACTTCGCGCTTGAAAATCTTCGGAGGAGTAGTCCGGTATTACTGGTTTTGGAAATGTGAAAGCGTTATTGCAGTTGAAGCAAACCATAATCTTCACGCCACCCGAAAGAGTGTGCAATTCTTTGATGTTACAAGAATTGCAAATTGTGCATGGGATATTGTTTGTATTATTCATGACAGTAGGTGAGGTGCGTATCACGGAGAAAGATTACTTTCGTCGTCTAATCGAATCCCAGATCCTGCCGAAACCTATGCGTCTGATAAACGCCTTTATCCGGGACACATGCGTGGGTTTCGCGAGCTTAATGCTGGTTGTTTCCGCCAAGCCATTTTGACCAATTTTGATCAGCTGTACATCGCCGTAGTCGGCATCAATGATTTTCTTATCATCATATTTCAAGCTATAGAATAGATTGCAGCCTACTTGCGAGAGGAAGTAATATTGATGCTGAAATAAAATTTGCTCGAGTTGGTGTTTGTGAGATTGATCTTTGTATTCAATGACAAAAACACGCGGACTATACTTTGCAAAATCCAGGCCGGATAGTGCTTTTACTTCATAGCCTTCAATATCCAGTGAAATGAAATCTATCGTCGTCAGCGCCAGGTCGTTAAACACCGTGGTCATTGTTCTCATGGATACTTGTTGTTCTTCGAATCCATGAAAATCCTTTGTATAGTGCTTTTTCCACCGATCCTCCTCACTCTTGTCAAGCGTCGATAAGCTGCCAACCTTATTGGCGTAAAAGGTCACATTGTCCCTGTCTTCTTCACCCACTGCGCAATGTACAATCGCTGACTTGGGGCGATTTTTACGAAGCGAATCAATAAAATCCTTATGCGCCTCAATACAACAACCCCTCCACCCTTTCCTTTCAAAGTGATAGGTATTGCTGAACTCAATGCCATCCAGGCACCCGATCTCGACAAAATAGCCGTTCTTTTTTCCTCCAAAAATCTTATTCAAAAGAAAGTCCTCACCATGTTGACTGTAGAAATCCATATCAATTGTTATCCATGTTGAATCGTCCACGGGAATACAGGGCAAATCAGTCCCGCGGTGTGTTGTCCGTGATATGCCTTATTGTAGGTCCCGCTATGTTCAATATTGATACCGAAGACAAAACCTTCGGCAGGTTCCATCATCCTAATATTGTGTATACCAAACTGAAGCTTAAAATCATAAGGTATGGGAGCCAGAAAATTCGAAGGTAATTTGAGCCGCGAAGAATGCCGCCCGGGCTGAAAAGTCACTGCATTTGACTCGTCGTGAAAGCTCCTAAACACAATCGTGCCGAATTGATCACAAACGTCAAGAAAGACACGAAAACCGTTTATTCTGTTAAAGAGCTCATAGTCTACCCGGATTTCCAATTCTTTGCCATTCACGGCGCTGCCAAAAATTTCGGTGGAATCCTGATGCAGGGAGACGCTTAACAACCTAAAGTCTTTGTCCGGCTTGATGCTTTGTACCTGAGAAAGTAACGTATTTCTGGATGGCGAAACCCGCCCGGTTTTCAGGTATGCGTCAATTGCTTGGCCCACGGAACCGTGCGTATCAATTCGCCCGTCCGAAATGTAAATTCCTTTGGTGCAAAGATTCGATATGGCTTGCATATTGTGACTAACAAACAAAATGGTCCTGCCGCTTTTGCTTATATTCTCCATCTTACCAAGGCACTTTTTCTGAAACTCAGCATCACCCACAGCAAGTACTTCGTCAAGTAACAGAATTTCGGGTTCAAGGAATGCTGCAACAGCAAAAGCTAAACGCAATTGCATCCCGCTTGAATAGTGCTTCAAGGGGGTGTCCAGAAATCTTTCTACTCCACTAAAATCGACAATCTCATCGAACTTTTTTCTAATCTCTTTTCGCCTCATCCCGAGCAAAGAGCCATTAAAATAGATGTTCTCTCTTCCCGTGAGTTCAGGGTGAAACCCTGTGCCTACCTCCAACAAACTGGCGACTCTCCCACGAGAAATGATTTTTCCATTTGTTGGAGGGGTAATCTTGGAAAGTATTTTTAGTAACGTGGATTTTCCAGCACCATTCCTTCCAACAATGCCAACAGAATCACCTGGGTTGATTTCAAACGTAACATCTTTTAGCGCCCAGAATTCTTCGCTGCTATTCCCGCTGGTTCGAAAAGCGGTAAGCATTTGTTCACGTAGGCTTAAATAGGCCTTGGGTAGATGACTGATCTTATATCTTTTTGACAGATTCTGGACTTCTAAAATTGGTTTCATCGTAATTAGGCGAAGTCAGCAAAAAAGTCTTGAGTTCTTTTGAAGTAGATAAGGCCGGTGAAAAGCAATACCAAACATGCAATCAGGCTGGTTAACACAAGAGGCATGTTAAGGACTGCGCCGGTCAACGGAAGGCGGAATAATTCTACCGCTGCGTACATCGGCGAAAGGGCTATCAAGTATTGAAGTAAAGGGTATTTAAGAATTGAGATCGGATAAATCACCGGAGTTAAGAAAAACAAGATCTGTATGAGGAAAGGAATGACGTATCTAAAGTCACGATACTTTACATTCAAGGCTGCCATTAAGCACCCAGGCCCGAGTGATGCCAGCAAAGTCAGTGTCAAGGCAAGAGGCCAGCTCCAAATGAAATGCCATGAAACCGCTTGTTGATAGTAGATCAAAAGGACCAAGAATAATACAAGAGCCATGACAAAGTCGAAAAAGGCAACCAGAATAGATGACACTGGAATGATGAGCCTGGGAAAATAAATCTTCTTGAGAATTTGTGCATTGTTGACCATGCTGTTGGCGGAATTGGTAAGACCCGTTGAGAATAAATTCCAAAGCAACAAGCCCGAAAAGACAAAAACCGGATAGGGTAAATTTTGCGAAGGTACATTGAGCGCCCGGCCAAAGAAAAAGGTGAATACAACCATCATGAGCAGGGGTTGCAACACTGCCCATAAGAAACCAAGCACCGTCTGTTTGTATTTGATCTTTACATCACGCCAAGTGAAAAAATAGAACAGGTCAAGATAACGCCATAACTCCTGCCAGTCGAAGAATTTTACCTTTTCGGCATCTATTACGTGCTCCACATTGTCATCCATCGCCATTGATTTACCTGTTGAACCATTGAGTTCAAATACTCGCACCGGCGCGCAATTTATTACGTTTTGATCAGTCCGTCAATTATATTTTTCGATTGAGCCTTTGCGGCTCAGAGGGACCAGCGGCTCTCCATCTGTTATCCCTGCTACGGCTGTTGCGCCCAATGGTTGGTTATTAAAACGCTGGTGTCTGCAACGAATTCATCATTACCATTTTGGAGCTAAAGGGCAACATTTTGAAAAGCCCTAGAATGCTCAAAAATCGAACAGTCGTTCTGGTGGCAAGGTCAAAAATTGTGAAAAGCTGACTTGTTGCGCTAAACTCTCTAGTTGCAACAATGGCGTCTTTCCATAGAACGAAGCCCATCGGGTATACGTACTGGGTGGTCCCATGATAAAATCGCAGCCCGCCAGGGCATACATATCTTTAACTACATGTCCAGGACCTATGACGAAATTAAGTCCTTTAAAAACTGCCGGATTGACCCACTCATTGGAGCATATCACAAATGCAATTGTTCTTCTATCGCCCGTTGTCAGCAACTCCCTCATTTTTCTTAAATAATCTTCCTGACTAAAGAAATATTTACCACTAATAAATTGCTCGTAGTCGCCTCTACGGATGTGGATCCCAACTAGCAACTCTGCGTTTTGCCTGGCCAGTAAAAGAAATTGGCTGACGTTTTGCCGAATTGCGGTAGTAGGACGAAAGAAGTCCCGGATTTCGTCCTGGTATTTCTCCAGGTTACGATAGTCCCTGAAAAACCTTCCGAACAGCAGAACATTTTTCCTCTTGAAGGCAACCTGAATGAACGGTGCATTAAGATCACAGTATTGTCCACGCTGAAATTGATATTCTGGCAAGTCTGCCACCACGACTTCGTGAAAGAAGCTATTGTTAAAAGAGACGGCGCGAAGCAACTTGATGATACCCTTGTTGAGAATAAAGAGAAGGCTTCTCAATCTGTTGACGGGTATTGCACTCTTGGATTGTGGGTACCGGCAAAACAAATTATGTTTTGTATTCTCGAAATACTGTGCGTACTCATCAAAAGCGAGGTTAACCAACCTATGCTGATTTGCTCTTGCGTTAGCAATTAGATGAGCATATGCAAATAGCCTATTACCTAGTTGGCCAAATTTGTGCGAAAAAATGATCATCTATTCTCGTCATTGGCGGTTGAGCGATTTGCAACTGTCGTAGGGTGCGCGTTCACCTTAACAGTACTTCGCATTGCAATATAGCGTATCAAAGTATTTGGTCCCTTCACTGTTGTAATTGGTAACAATGGTGTAGAGCCTGAAATTGTGGAGGCGTAAGAATTCGTCTAGCTGATAGTAAAGGCACCCCCCTTCGTACATTTCTGTCACCGAGACCTCCGTGAGGACCAGTTTGGTTTTCAATAAGGTGGCTTCTCCTCCTTTCAGAGTATCCAATTCGGCGCCTTGAGTATCCAGTTTAAGGAGCAGGATGTTGTCTTCGCTTTCGAAAAAGGTATCTAGCGTGGATATCTTGACTTTAATGATTTTATCGGAAGATATTTCGCTGAAATCTTTAATACTAAATAGTGAAGACGAGACCAAATTGCTGGTAACGTGCAAATCTAATTCCCCCTCGGCAATTGAAAAGCCGAGGTTGAATAACTCCACGTTGTTGTAGTGCTTGCTTATTTGTTTTCCTTTTTCAAAGGGCACTGGGTTTGGTTCGAATCCAAGAATTTTATTGTATGGTAGTCTTTTTGCAAAATAGCGGGCTGTATCTCCATCGTAGGCTCCAATATCTACGATGGTGCCATTGTCACCTGGGAACTTTCGCCTGATAACGTCGACGGCTATCGCATAGTGTTCCTCATAGGTTAATATTCTACCTTTTACATACAGGGCCAGCCTACTGCTTATTCTCAGCGGCGCCAAGTAAAGGTCAATAAGTAGTTTGATTATCCAACGCATATGGCAAACTATGGTTGTACATTGCGAACATAGACATCTCCAAACAAAGAACCCTCGCCCGCGTGGTTGAGCTTGCTCAGCAGCTCGCTTGGAGAAATCCATTCAGAAAGCTCTAGTTGCATTTGTTCTCCAATGGTAAAGTTGCATTCGTAGGATGACAGGGAGGAAAGGTGATCCAGACAAGTCTTGATGCTTGGAAATCTTTCCGGGACTGTATATTCAAAACTTATGAATTGAACTGTGATCGAAAGTCCCCTGAGAACGTTTTCTTCAAACCCCTCAACGTCAATCTTACAAAACTTTGGCACGCCGTTAATCCGGATTATGTTGTCAAGCGTTGTGATATTCACTAATTGCTTCTTATTCCAACTTTCGTGCTTGAACCTGGCTTGGGATACAGCGTTTATCCAGTCTTCTGACAATGAGGATATTTCAGAGGTTTCGCTGATGTGCATCAAGGCAGTGGACTCTTCCTCCCCCAACGCTTTGGGAATCAAGGTGATCTTGTTCCCGAACCGCAGCTTAAGCATTTTGACGCACTCTTGCTGCGGTTCAATGGCTACAACCTTCCCGCCAAGCAAAAGGAATATCTCTGTCCGATTGCCAACGTTGGCACCGATATCGTAGCACAGGTCACCTTCGCTAATAAACTGTCTATAAAACGCCATTCTTTCAGGGATAAAGTTAGCTTCTTCCCGCTGCGTTGCCGAAGGGAAGTACCTTTTCCTTATGTGCTTTAAGTATGGCAAGATTCCAGCGGAACGAAACAGTTCCTTAATCACTCGGTGCATCAGCTTTCAAACCATTTTGGGATAAACGATATTTTCACAAGTGGGCATTCTCAGCATAAATTATCAAATTTGCACAATTTACGATGAAATGTCGTACCTGTGATATGTGAAATGGAATGAAAATATTGTTTCTGGTACCCTATCCATTGAATACATCGCCATCGCAGCGGTTTCGCTTTGAGCAATATTTTGCAGTCCTATCCAGTAGCGGGTATGGAATTCGCGTCCAAAGTTTTTTAAGTACCCACAACTGGCAAATCTTTTTCGGTTCGGGAAAATATCTCCGAAAGGTATGGGCATTGTCGTTTGGTTTTGTAAAGCGAAGTGCAATTCTCTTTCATGCACCATTCTTTGATTTTATATTTATTCATAGGGAGGTTACACCAGTTGGTCCCCCAGTCTTCGAATGGATGCTGGCTAAAATTCTTAGGAAACGAATCATTTACGACTTCGATGACGCCATCTGGCTTACGGACCGAACCCATGAACCATGGATTATTAGCATGCTGAAGTGGCGCCAAAAAACGGGATCGATTTGCCGATGGTCATATAAAGTGAGTTGTGGGAATGCGTATTTGGCAAATTATGCAAGGCTGTATAGTGCAAAAGTGACTTGGAATCCGACAACTATCGATACAGAGAACTGGCACAATCCTGACCTCTACCTAAAACCTGGAGACCATGGAAAAATTGTTATCGGTTGGACTGGTTCACACTCAACATTGAAATACCTGGAGGAAGTTGCAGTTGTATTGAAGAAAATAGAACGCAATGTTGACAATGTGCAGATCACTATTATCGCCGATCGAAAGCCGTCATTAGATTTAGCATCAGTGTTATTTATTCCATGGGATGAAAAAACAGAGGTCGCGGAACTGGTGAAAATAGATATCGGCATCATGCCATTGCCGGATGACGAATGGTCCAAAGGTAAATGCGGGTTCAAAGCCCTTCAGTATATGTCCCTTGGTAAGCCTGTTGTTGCGGCTGCCGTTGGTGCCAACAACAGCATCATTGATGACGGAACCAATGGGTTTCTTGTTTCATCGCTTGAGCAATGGGAGAATTGCCTGATACGACTAATCCAAGACCAGGAGCTTCGAGAAAAAATGGGCCAAAATGGAAGGAGGAAAATTCTGGAACGCTATTCGGTGGTCTCCAACTCTGTCAATTTCGTTTCACTCTTTGATTGATGCAGGGTAACTACAATCGCGACAAGAAGAAACGGAAGCAATGGAATCTTATAGCGAACCAATGTTCCGAAATTAAAAGTTGAGACACCCACGGCAAAGGCAAATGTCAGTGAGAATACAACAGCAAAAAAAATATCGGGATTGCCAATCGTGCGAAATATCCATATATTTTTTTTTGCCAAGGTGAACAAACAGAGACACAATAGAACAAAACTTTCCAACGCCGACATCAACATCAAAGGATTGTTTACTTCCCAAAGGTAAGGTCTAAACAAGGTTACGTTAACAGCCTGAGGCGCAAGCCTCAGCATAGACCCAAATGTTCCATCGAGCTCGCCTAATGTATAACCAGAGCCTGCATCCCGTCCCGTCCAGTATCGGATATCATAGGCAGTTACCTGTGCGGTCTTGCCCAAGCTGGCCAACGCATACTTTTCGTTGTCCTCCCCGGCCTTCACCATCGCGAAATAGCCCAATGCAAGTGCCGCGGTGAATACGAACGGAAATGCCATGAATTTGAGAATGGTTGACCTGATGGATTCGAGTTTTGCCAAAAAGATCCACAAGATCGCCGCAGGGAGAAAGGTGAGTAATATATAGACCTTGATGGAGTAAAGAAGATAAAGCGACAGGCCTAACAACAACCAATTGAAGAATGATCGACGGCCAACGATGAACATCTTCTGGAGTTGATAAGTCGCTATTCCAAGTGCGCCTAGCGTTATGGTGTCTTTTAACAGCCCTGACCCCCAAAAAAAAACGGAAGGGATAAAAAATGAAGCTATCGCCAGCCACCGGTGCAGTTGCGGGTACTGCTCATAAAAAGTGAGAAAAAACATCCACATGCCAATGAAGCTGAAGATCGCAAACAGTACTGCAGTGGCGGTGTACGATGAGAAAGTAAAGAGGTCTAGAATTGCCGCAATCTTTACTACCATGTATGAAGAGGGATCTGTGAAAAATATTATTCTCGAAGCGTAAGGGTAGACGTTAGCGTAGTCAGTACCGTTGTTAATAATGAGTTTTATCCCTTTGGCTGGCGAATCCACAAAGGCATCCCAAATAACCCGACTGCCATAAGTGTGATAATTAAACGTATCTCCACCATCATAGTAAAATTGATAGATGAAGCCCACCGCTAGCGCGCCAATAATTTTTACAGTCAAAGCTGGAATAAAATAGACCCGATTTATGTCATCGGTTACCCGTGACCGTATTGTATATGCAATCCCATAAACCAGCAGGATGACAAAAGGTGTTACAATTAAATCGCGTAGTTCCATTATTTGGATTATCCTCAATCTCCCTTTTCCAAATTCTTTAACCTGCGCTTGGCACTCTTAAATGCTTCGTCTTTTCGGCCGGCTTTCTTCTTGGCTTCTTTGAATAAGCGTTTAGCTTCAGCCTTATTGCCTTGCTTTTCAGCAATTTCTCCCAATGCAATTATGGAATACAGATAATACCCTGATTCGGTAGCATCAACTTGTTCCGCATACCGCATGCCTAATTCATAATACTTCTTCGCTTCATCCAGTTTCTTTCGCGCATCATAAATTTGTCCCAGAAAGAAAGCTGCATAACGTCCGCTCGTTGCTTCGTAACCCACCTGGCCACTGTCGATTAAAGCTAGAATCTGCTTGCATACGGGCTCAGCTTCGGTGAATCGTGACTGATAATACAACATGCGGGCATAATATCGATGAAAGTAGGGATTGTCGGGATAGGTCTGCCGCAAATATTCACTGATTTGAAATGCCCTGGGTTGATCATTCTCATAGCTGTTCAGAATACGCATGAGCCATACCATTGCTTCAGTACGTGTATAGAAGGCGTTGTATGAAACTTCCTTGAGTTGCTTTAACCCCAATGCCTTGTCGCCTTTTCTAAAAAACCACAATACCGGCCTCAGGGCTGGATAATTTTCCGGAACCCAGACTGAAAAATAGTTGTATAGGGCATCGCCAAAGAGAAGTTCCGGATTCAGCCCTTCTTTTTCCTTACTCACTTCCAGATAATTTATAGCTGTTTTCCCCACGGAAGCAGCCTTGCCCCAACTCCTGCGCTCTTCGTCTGCATACAGCCGACCCTTAAAACCGTATGCTGCAGCCAGAAAAAATGCAGCTTCAATCTTGTATGGCGGATGGTTCTTGTATAGATTTTCGCCTGCAAGAATGGTCGAATCCATATAGGCTAAGAAAGAGGCGTCGTGTGATTGATCTTTTGTGTTTGGCATAATCTTCCACCACTCAATCAAACCCATTAGAAAATATGGGAGCGGATGCCACGGGTAGCGGGCCTTCAGGTACTTGAACTGGTATTCAGCCTGTGGAAACTTAAAATTATAAAGATCGTTCAGCGCCTGTGTGCATTCCAGCTGAACACCCAAATCTGAGATCAGGATAATCGTGGTATCCTTTTTTGCAGCCACCTGGGCTCTTACAGCAAGACTGCCGACTAATATGACAAACAAAATAAATAGCCACTTACGGGAGCCGGCAGGAAGGCTCGCAAGGAGTTGTCCTGCCGCGGCAGCTTTGGTTTTCTGATTGGGTTGGAATAAAGAACAGTTAATCATAAACTTACAGACAAAACACCATAATCAACAAATAAAGATCCCAATAGTTACGCCCCGGAATCTCCAAATGGAATACGAAACTAAATCATTCTTTGCAGCCGACAAAAGGTTACTCTTTTTGCTGCTGTGCCTTGCTACCTTGCTATTGCTCTATATAAAGATCGCTTTTATTGAAAACGAAACAGCCGCGTTTGAGTTCCTTCAGGACCGTCCTGAAGGTATGATCTTAAGAATGATCAGCACGCTGAAGTTCATTTCTATTCCTTTTGTTTATCTCTGGAAATTCACCGTCATCGCCTTTGTAGTCTGGATTGGTTGCTTCATGTTTGGGTATAGGGTTACCTATACACAATGCTGGGGTGTTGTGATTGGCGCAGAGTATATTTTTCTGATACCTGAAATATTAAAAATATTATGGTTCATGATAGTGCAAACAGATCCTGCATTAAATGATATCAGTGCCTTCTATCCATTTTCGTTGATGCATTTCTTTGATTATTACAGCATCGATAGACGGTGGGCATACCCACTCAGGGCGTTGAATCTTTTTGAAATCGCTTATTGGTTTTTGTTGGTTGAAGGCATTCAACACTACGCGCGAAAAGACAAGAAGTATATTTGGATTATTGTGTCTTGTTCGTACATACTGATATTTATTTTGTGGCTTTTATTTTATGTCGTTGTTTATAAGTAAAAAGTCCGGAAGTCGGGAAAGTCAGAAAGCAGGTCTTCCGGTCTTGCCCGTCTTCCAGGAATCCAAAAACCTTGATCGGAAATACGCTCAGGGAAACCAGAATTTCCTTATTTTCGGGCTTTTATTTCTTAAGGTGTACCACGATCTAATCTTATCATGAAATTTCAGCGGATTAATAACATAGCAGGTTGGGCAGTTTTCGGTGTGGCTTTGGTGACCTATTGGCTTACCATGGAGGAAACTGCCAGTTATTGGGACTGTGGCGAATTTATTGCCGTGTCGTACAAGCTTGAGGTTCCCCACCCGCCCGGGGCACCCTTATTTTTGTTAATTGGCAGGCTTTTTTCTTTTCTGGCCTTTGGGGATGTTACAAAAGTTGCTTACTGGATAAATTTCACCAGTGTCCTGGCTTCCGCTTTCGCAGTTCTTTTTCTGTTCTGGTCAATTGTACTGTTTGGCCGCAAACTCATGAAAATAACGAAGCCGGACGAGTTGACGGATGAGAAAATATGGGTTTTGGTGGGTGCTGGACTTGTAGGTTCGCTTACCTATACCTTTTCGGATTCTGCCTGGTTTTCGGCAGTGGAGGCAGAAGTATATGCGATGTCATCGTTTTTCACGGCCTTCGTCGTTTGGGCTATGCTGAAGTGGGATGTTATAGAGGACGAATCGAAAGCGAACCGTTGGTTGCTGTTGATTTTCTATATGATGGGCCTCTCCATAGGTGTTCACTTGCTTAACCTGGTGACTATTCCCGCGCTGGCGCTATTGTATTATTTTAAGAAATATAAGCCAACAACTTGGGGTGTTGTCGCGGCAATGATCACGAGTTTGCTGATCATTTTCTTCATCAATGAAATCATCATTCCAGGATTACCTACAATTGCCAGTCATTTTGAGGTCTTCTTTGTCAACAACATGCACTTCCCGTTTGGTTCAGGTGTAATCGTGTTCAGCGCATTCTTGTTGGCCGGATTGGTTTGGGGGATAATTTATTCTCAAAAAACCAGTAAGGTTCTGCTCAATACTTTTCTCTCAGCCACAGCATTTATTCTTATCGGATATTCATCGTATGCGGTAGTGGTGATTCGATCGGATTATAATACCCCAATCGATGAAAATGATCCGTCTGACGTAATGACCTTCGTTAGCTATCTGAAACGGGAGCAATATGGCAGCAGGCCGCTGTTGTACGGCCCTTATTTCACTTCCCAGCCCATCGGTATGACGGAAGGAGCACCGATTTATAAAAAAGGAAAGGATCGGTATGAAATCAAGGATCACAAGTTTGAATACACGTATGAACCAAATGCGCAAACAATTTTCCCGCGTGTCTGGAGTAGTGATCCTCAGCATGCCAGTGTCTATCGGGATTACTTGGGATTGAGTGAGGGTGAAAAACCATCCTTTGGGGATAATTTGAAATTTATGTTCCAACACCAGATTGGCTGGATGTATGTGCGCTACTTCTTTTTCAATTTTGCCGGCCGCGAAAGCGATATTCAAAATGCTGATTGGCTCAGTCCGACCGGATGGTTTGAAAAACTTCCGACAATACTTGCAGAAAACAGAGGTCGCAATAATTTCTTCATGATCCCCTTCATTCTCGGGTTAGTTGGTATGTTCTATCAATCGGCAAATAATACAAGGAGTTTTGTAGTCGTCGGGTTACTATTCATACTAACTGGCGTCGCCCTGGTCGTTTACCTTAATTCCCCTCCAACCGAACCGCGAGAACGTGATTACATTTATGCCGGATCCTATTATGCATTTTGCCTGTGGATAGGTTTTGCCGTCATTGCCATGGCGGAGGCGTTTGTGAAATTTACGAAAAGCAGGAAAACAGCTGCCGTCATTGCAACACTTATCGGCTTGTCGGCCCCGGCCCTTATGGCGGCTGAAGGTTGGGACGATCATAATCGATCAAATCGCTATTTCTCAGTCGATTCAGCCATTAATTACTTACAATCCTGCGCACCAAACGGGATCTTGTTCACAGGAGGCGATAATGACACTTTTCCGCTTTGGTATTCTCAGGAAGTGGAAGGAGTGCGCACAGACGTGCGTGTTATTGTATTGAGTTACTATAATACCGACTGGTACATTGATCAGAGTATGCGAAAGGCCTATGAATCAGAACCCTTTCCCTATACCCTTACCGCTGAAAATTACGGCCAAAGTGGTTTGAACGACTATCTGCCTTATTACGACGCGGGGATTAAACAAATGGACCTGGTCAAATTCCTGGAATTGGTAAAGACGAACAACAGGAGCTTGCTGCATCCCAATTATGGGGGCGAAAGAAATATGCTTCCCACCAAGGAAATTGTGCTGAAAGTGGATGTCGAGAAAGTCAGGCGTATGGGTATTATCCCGGAAGGCATGGACAGCCTGATTGTACCGGAAATGCGCCTTCGTGTTAAAGGTGGAGGCCTGGAGAAGAAAGATCTTGCCATGCTCGATGTCCTGGCAACAGCCAATTGGGAACGCCCCCTCTATGTCAACAACACCTCGCTTTCGCAATTCAATGTTGATCTGAGCCGCTACGTCGTTCAGGAAGGCAATGCCTATAGAATTCTTCCCATTTATAATCCTCGCCCCTTTAATCAGGTAGAATTGGTAAATACGAAAGTGAGCTACGAAAACATGATGACGAAATTTCAGTTTCGTAACCTGGATGATCCGAAGGTGTACTATAACCAGGATTACAGAAACTTCGTGCTTAACCATCGGAGCAGCTTTAATTCGCTGGCCGAGTTCCTCATTCTTCAAGGGGATAAGGAAAAGGCCCGGGAGGTATTACTTTTTGCAATGGCAAAAATGCCGGATGCATCAATTCCTTACGATTATACCAATGCACAGACTGTGGATATGCTCTTTGAAGTTGGTGAAAAAGAGAAGGCAATAGAGATCTCCAACGTCATGAGCAAGCGTGCTGATGAACTTGCCACGTACTACATTCAAAAACGTGAACTTGGCAGGGAACTACAGGTAAACGTGGTAATCCTTGGGGAATTACAACGGGTGCTCTACAAGTATGGTGAGGCTGAACTGGCCAAAACGATTGAAGAAAAATACGAGCGGCACGCAGCCGTGTTGCAGACGGGCATGAACAGATCAGACTTTTGATAGAACTCCTGACAACAGCCATCAATAAAAAAAGCGTCCCAAAAACCGGGGCGCTTTTTTATTGCTTCATGGTATTGTCTATAAGTGGATAACCTCACCATAAGCAGCTGCAGCAGCTTCCATAATCGCTTCGCTCATGGTTGGATGCGGATGAACAGATTTGACAATCTCGTGTCCCGTTGTTTCTAACTTGCGGGCTACCACAACTTCGGCTATCATCTCCGTTACATTTGCTCCAATGAAGTGAGCGCCGAGCCATTCGCCATATTTAGCATCAAAAATCACTTTTACAAATCCGTCAGCAGCTCCGGCGGCCTTCGCCTTCCCCGATGCAGTGAAAGGAAACCTGCCTACTTTAATTTCGTATCCTGCTTTCTTCGCAGCTTCTTCGGTGTATCCTACGGAGGCAATTTCAGGGGAGCAATAGGTGCAGCCCGGGAGATTGTTGTAATTCAGGGGTTCGGGGTTTTGCCCCGCAATTTTCTCAACACAGATGATTCCTTCGGCGGAAGCTACGTGCGCCAGCGCGGGGCCTTTTACAATATCACCGATGGCATAAACACCAGCAACATTCGTTTTATAGAAGTCGTCTATAATTACCTTTCCCTTCTCAGTCTTCACACCTACTTCCTCTAGTCCAATTCCTTCCAGATTGGAGGATACGCCCACCGCTGACAAGACAACATCCGCTTCAATTTTAATTTCACCATCAGGAGTCTTAACGGTCGCGACACAGCCTGAACCGGAAGTATCAACTTTGGTTACCTCCGAGTTTACATAAATTTTCATTCCCGATTTTTTGAAAGATTTATCGAGCGCCTTGGAAACCTCTTCATCTTCTACCGGTACAATCCTTGGCAGGAATTCTACGATAGTCACCTCTGTGCCAATAGCGTTATAGAGATACGCGAACTCAACACCGATGGCTCCTGAACCTACAACCAATAGCTTTTTCGGCTGCTGGCTTAATACCATCGCTTCACGATAACCCAAAATCTTCTTGCCATCTATCTTTAGGCTTGGTAATTCTCGTGAGCGACCGCCCGTTGCAACGATGATATGCTTTGCTTCGAAGTCGGTCTTTTTCCCCGCTGCGTCTGTTACTTCAACCTTCCCGCCTTTTTTTAGCTTCCCATGACCAACGAGCTGATCAATTTTATTTTTCTTGAAGAGGAATTGAACGCCCTTGCTCATGCCTGCCGCGACGTCACGACTTCGTTTTACCATGCCCGCCAAGTCAGGTTTAAAATCCTTTACCTCAATGCCATAGTCGCTGGCGTGTTTAATATAATCAAATACATTTGCGCTTTTCAGCAGCGCTTTTGTGGGAATACAACCCCAGTTAAGGCATATGCCGCCGAGTTCAGCCTTTTCTACCACCGCCACTTTCATGCCCAGCTGTGATGCCCGGATTGCAGCTACATAACCCCCGGGGCCACTCCCGATCACGATCAGATCATATTTTGACATAATATTGGATTTAATATTCGCTGCCAAAGATAAACCGCATATCGCGCTTTCAAAAAAATAAGCGTTTTTAATGAGCTCCCCTGCCAACTAACATGGCCCCTGGAGGTGATAAATTCTCATAGATTTGGCTATTTTTGAAATGTTAACGGAGAATTAAACCTTGACAGTCGACCGTGGGCTGTGAGCACTTTCTATGAAATTACTGCAAGGAAAAATTGCCCTCGTAACCGGGGCTTCCAAGGGAATTGGAAGGGCTATCGCATTTGCCTTTGCTGAGCAAGGCGCTAACGTGGCATTCACGTACTTGTCCAGCGTAGAACAGGGCCAGGCATTGGAGTCGGAACTTAACGCGAAAGGCATTAATGCAAAAGGGTACCGCTCAGATGCCTCTGAATATACGCAGGCTGAAAAATTAATTGGTGCTGTGATTGCTGATTTTGGTGCACTGGATATCCTGATCAACAATGCGGGCATAACACAAGATGGTCTGTTACTTCGAATGACTGAAGAAATGTGGGACAAAGTGATTGCAGTAAACCTGAAGTCATGTTTCAACACGGTAAAAGCGGCGACGAAACAAATGATGAAGCAAAAAAGCGGCTCCATTATCAATATGACCTCAGTGGTAGGATTAAAAGGTAATGCAGGGCAGGCCAATTATGCGGCATCGAAGGCCGGTATTATAGGATTTACAAAATCCGTAGCCCTTGAATTAGGTTCCCGTGGGATACGTTCAAATGCTGTTGCGCCTGGTTTTATCGAAACGGAAATGACGGCTAAACTCGATGAGAAAACAGTACAAAGCTGGCGTGATGCCATTCCTTTGAGACGCGGAGGTAAACCTGCAGATATTGCTGACGCATGTATCTTCTTGGGTTCTGATATGTCAACGTACATAACCGGCCAGGTGATACAGGTAGACGGCGGGATGTTAACATAGTACTTTTACTATTCGCAGAATGAAATATCCTTAACGAACACGGGGGATTTCTAGTTGCTTAAATATGGAAAACGAAGTTAAAAACATTCATGACCTCCTTCAGCGAACATTCGAAAAAAATGCATGGCATGGACCGGCAGTGAAGGAAGTACTCGAAAACATAACGTCCAGGCAATCACAACACAGACTGCCTGGTTCCCACAGCATCGCTGAACTGGTAGCGCACATGACCGCCTGGAGGATTTTTGTTATTAAGAAATTGGGAGGTGATGTCCACTACAAAGTTGCGGAAGAAATGAATTTTCCGGTCCCGGCAGATTGGTCAGTTGCAGTGGAGGAGTTGAATAGAAGTCAGCTGAAACTATTGGAGGCGATTTTGGCATTTGATGATTCCAGATTGCATGAGGTAGTGCCTCATATTTCCTATAACTACTCATTCTACACACTCCTTCACGGCATTATCCACCACGACTTGTATCATGCAGGTCAAATTGCATTAATTAAAAAACAAACGTTCTAACCAGCCACAGCGCTGAATTTTAATGATAATGCCTAACAGCCGTGAGCATGATATTATAAAAAATAGTAACAACGTTTGGAAACAACGATCCCAGGATATACGTTTGTGGTATCAAAGTCGAATAAGCACATCTGCTTAATTGATTTATAAAGAAGCGTGGAGAGACAGGCTCTGAGAAACGCTAGCAACCTCCGAATAATTTGAAAGGTGCTAAATCCTGATCTGCCGATGGCAGAAAATATAAACCGGTTAAAAAATGAAAGAACTCATTGCCAATTCTATTATTGTTTCAAGCTTACAAAGCTTGCGCGCTTATTTGAAAAATCTTCGTGATTTTATTTGTTGCGAGTTTTACAACAATGCGTGTATGTGTTGTTGTTACGCTTGATGTTGCTGCATTCTGATTTTAACAAATCTTCAGCAACACCTTAGCTTAAGACCCTGCCATGTGACAGGCAGTTTTGGTCACGGCTAAGTTGATCCATACTTAATCTAAATAAACACACAACCATAAATCAATTATAACCATGTCAAATTTACATTTCGAAACCCTACAATTACATGCCGGTCAGGAAGTTGATACTACAACGCGTTCTCGTGCGGTACCTATTTATCAAACAACATCTTACACATTTAAGGATTCTGAACACGGGGCTAATCTTTTTGCACTGAAAGAATTTGGCAACATTTATACCCGGATCATGAACCCGACAACCGACGTTTTCGAAAAACGCGTTGCCGCATTAGAGGGTGGTGTGGCTGCTTTAGCTGTTGCCTCAGGACAGGCATCACAATTCATTGCATTGAACAATATCTTGCAAGCGGGTGACAATTTCGTTTCTACATCTTTTCTCTATGGAGGCACTTACAATCAATTCAAAGTTGCTTTTAAGCGTCTGGGCATTGATGTACGCTTTGCTGACGGTGACAAAGCCGAATCTTTTGAAAAACTTATCGACAAAAAGACGAAAGCAATATACCTAGAGACAATAGGGAATCCTGGCTTTAATATTCCGGACTTTGAAGCAATTGTAGCAGTAGCGAAAAAACACGATCTCCCCGTTGTTGTTGACAATACATTCGGTGCCGCCGGATATCTCTTCCGCCCGCTGGAACATGGCGCCCATGTAGTAGTGCAGTCCGCAACAAAATGGATAGGTGGTCATGGAACTTCAATCGGTGGTGTAATTGTAGACGGTGGAAACTATAATTGGGCGAATGGGAAATTCCCGCAGTTCACTGAACCATCTGAAGGATACCATGGCTTAAAGTTCTGGGATGTCTTCGGAGAGGGTAATCCGCTTGGACTTCCGAATATTGCCTTTATTATTCGTGCACGCGTTGAAGGTCTTCGTGATTTTGGACCGGCGCTAAGTCCATTTAATTCTTTCCTGCTGATCCAGGGTCTGGAGACATTATCACTGCGTGTACAGCGTTCGGTAGACAACGCGCTGGCGTTGGCACAGTGGCTGGAAAAACATCAACTTGTAGAACATGTAAATTATCCTGGCCTGGATAGCAGCCCTTATAATAAACTTGCCAAAAAATATCTGCGCAATGGTTTTGGAGCTGTTCTCTCCTTTGGTATCAAAGGCACAAAACAGCACACCACAAAGTTTGTTGACAGTTTAGAGCTGGTAAGCCATCTGGCCAACGTAGGCGATGCAAAGACCCTGATCATACAACCATCGGCAACAACGCACCAACAGCTTAGCGAGGAGGAGCAGATCGCATCTGGTGTATTGCCTAATGTGCTTCGTATATCAGCAGGTATTGAACACATCGATGACATAAAAGCAGATCTTCAGCAGGCATTTGAAAAAGTATTCGAAGGCGAATTGGTGAACTAAGTTTCGCACTTGCCACCACCAATCATCGTGGTGGATCAAACTACTTATGGAAAAACACAATCACACATTTCATCATAAGCAAAAATTTTCGTTGGAAGCCGGAGAATCTCTCCCAGGCTTCCAACTTAAATACACCACATTGGGTACCCTCAACGCAGATCGCAGCAACGTAGTCTGGATTTGCCACGCATTAACAGGAAGCCCCGACTTTACAGATTGGTGGAGTGGCCTTTTTGATGAAGGAAGATTCTTTGATCCAAGCCAATATTTCATCGTTTGTGCAAACGTATTGGGAGGATGTTATGGATCTACCGGTCCTTTATCTTTCAACCCGGATACTGGCAAGCAATATTTTCATGATTTCCCTACGGTTACCAATCGTGACGTTGTCAGGGCCTTCGATTTATTGCGATTGGAACTCCGGATTGAACAAATTCATACCCTCATCGGAGGTTCGTTAGGCGGTCAGCAAGTGCTTGAATGGGCAATTGAGCAACCTGATGTTTTTCAGCATATTATTCCCGTTGCAACCAATGCCCTTCATTCTCCATGGGGAATTGCTTTTAATGAAGCTCAGCGCCTGGCAATAGAAGCCGATAGTACCTGGAAGCAAAACGACCAGCGTGCGGGCCTCGATGGGCTGAAAGCCGCCAGGGCAATTGGAATGCTTTCCTATCGATACTATGATACATATGCCCAAACCCAGGCTGAGAAAAGTAGCGAAAAACTTGATGACTACAGGGCCTCAACCTATCAGCGCTATCAGGGCCAAAAGCTTGCCAACCGGTTCAATGCTTTTACCTATTGGGGACTTTCCAAAATGATGGATAGTCATCATGTCGGGAGAAACCGCAATAGCATTGAGTCTGCATTAAAACTAGTCAAAGCTAAAACGCTTGTCGTTGGTATCGACAGCGACATTTTGTTCCCCCTGCGTGAGCAAAAATATCTCGCGGAAACCATTCCGCATGCCAGGCTTGTAATCATGAATTCGCTCTATGGCCATGATGGCTTCCTGGTAGAATTCGAGCAGCTTAGTAATCATATCAGAAAATTCTTTTTGGAGGATCTGGTAGGTGTAACCAGTAAAGCCAATTAAACTTCCCAATATGTCATTAGAAAAGAATAACACCCCAATAAATAATCATACAAAACATCGTCACCTTAAGTTGGGGTTGTTCGGATTTGGATGTGTCGGCCAGGGGCTTTATCATGTACTGGATGAAACACCCGGCATCAAGGCTGAGATAAAAAGAATATGCGTAAAGCATAGAAATAAAACCAGGCCTTTGCCTGCAAGCCTTTTCACATTCAATGCAACGGAAATACTTACTGATCCCGATATTGACGTGGTCGTCGAATTAATAGACGACGCTGATGCGGCGTTCGAGATCGTTAAGACTGCATTACGAAATGGTAAGGCCGTGGTGACCGCCAACAAAAAAATGCTGGCGGAGCACCTGGAGGAAATATATCAGCTCCAGCAGCAGTACGGAAAGCCGGTACTTTACGAAGGTTCCGTTTGTGGAAGCATCCCCATACTCCGAAACCTGGAGGAATACTATGACAATGATTTGCTAGCAGGTATTGAAGGCATTTTCAACGGATCCACAAACTATATTCTTACAAAAGTCTTCGAGGAAAAAACAAGCTATGCCGACGCGCTCAAAAAAGCCCAGGAACTGGGTTTTGCCGAGTCAGATCCAAGTCTTGATGTACAAGGCTTTGATGCCAAATTTAAGTTGGTAATCGCCATAACGCATACATTTGGTGTTTTTGTCAAGCCTGAAGATGTAATCAACATCGGTATAGATCGCATTTCTGATCTTGATTTGAAATTTGCACGCGACAATCGTTATGCCATTAAACTGATAGCCCGTGCTTTTAAAATTGAAAATCGGGTATTTGGTTTTGTCGCCCCTCAGTTCGTTGAGTCAGCGCACCCACTTTATGCGGTGCGGAATGAATACAACGCCGTTCAGGTCCAAAGCGCTTTCGCCGAACAGCAATTATTTGTTGGCAAAGGTGCGGGAAGCTATCCAACGGGTTCCGCCGTTCTTTCGGATATTTCTGCGCTAACCTACGATTATCAATATGAATACAAGAAGCTCCATCAGCTTCATGATTTGTCATTTTCAAATCGATTGACTGTTGAGGCATTTGTTAGCTTTGATCAGAGTACCAAAATCTCGATCAGTGACTTCGAGCAATTCGAGTCAGGTTACGCTTCGCACGGCAAGCAATATATGGTCGGTAAAGTAGGTCTGGAAAAGCTCAATGCGTGGTCAAAACTTGAGGGGGTAGGGATCATTTTGGCACCCAATGCTACATTGGTGCCTCAAACGGAAACTGTAAAGACAAAACAAACTATTTTAGTCTAGTGGATTCCCAACTTCCATAGAACGGCCTTGTTTTCCTTTGCCCGAATCTTTAGAACCAATGCTTGGTGCTTTTTTGTATTATTTGCACTGTGTTAATTCTTTAAAAAACTATCGTTTTTATGCCTTTTCTAGCGTGTGCTCAATATATTTGTAGCCGTTAAAAGACAAGTTCCAATGATTATTGTATCCTCTATTGTGGCGTTCACCTTTATCATTCTACTGTTGGTAACCATGCTTCTCGTTGCCCAGAGGAAGCTCGTGCAGTCTGGCCCCGTAAAGATTATGATCAATGGTGAGAAGACGCTTACCGTCTCAGCAGGGAGTTCCTTGCTGACAACGTTGGCAGCTGAAAAAATCTTTCTTCCTTCAGCTTGTGGCGGCGGTGGAACATGTGCTATGTGTAAATGTGTGGTGGAAGATGGTGGTGGTGACGTACTGCCAACGGAACTTGGGCATTTGTCCAGACAGGAGAAAAAGGAACACGTGCGGCTGGGGTGCCAGGTGAAGGTTAAGCAGGATTTAAATATCCGCATACCGGAAGAAATCTTTGGCATCAAGAAATGGGAATGCGAAGTGGCCTCCAACTACAACGTATCAACGTTTATTAAGGAATTCGTGGTTAAACTCCCTCCAGGTGAGACACTGAAATTCGAGGCTGGTGGCTATATCCAAATTGATGTTCCTCCGATCACTGTAGATTATAAGACCATGGATATCACGCCACATCCCGAGTTGGGCCATAAACCCGATGTTTTTCAATCGGATTGGGATAGGTTCAAGTTGTGGGATTTGAAAATGAAAAATGATGAACCCATTTTCCGCGCCTACTCAATGGCGAATCATCCCGCAGAAGGAAACATTGTCATGCTGAATATTCGTGTGGCTACTCCTCCCTGGGATCGGGCAAACAATAAATGGATGGATGTAAATCCGGGCATTTGTTCTTCGTATATATTTTCCCGAAAGCCTGGTGACAAAGTAACCATATCTGGGCCATACGGAGAATTCCATATCAACCCTACACAGCGAGAAATGATTTACGTAGGCGGCGGAGCCGGGATGGCCCCGCTTCGCGCACAAGTTTTCCATTTGTTCCATACGGAAAAAACAAATCGCAAAGTTTCATATTGGTATGGCGGGCGCTCGAAGAAAGAGCTTTTCTATGTTGATCACTTCCGGAAAATTGAAGCAGCGTTCCCCAATTTCCAGTTTAACATTGGTCTTTCAGAGCCGCTTCCCGAGGATAATTGGAAGGTGAAAGAGCGCCTTGATGATAAAAATGCCGATGGGTACGTTGGCTTCATTCATCAGTGTTTATATGATAATTATCTCAAGGATCATCCGGCTCCCGAAGATGTGGAATATTATCTGTGTGGCCCGCCACTGATGAATGCTGCTGTTCTGAAAATGCTGGATGAAATGGGTATCCCAAAAGAAAATATCAGGTTTGATGATTTTGGAGGGTAGTTATTAGCCATCCTTATTGATATCAAGCAGTCCGCTCTTGGACCTTTTTGGTTAGTTTGGAATTTCTATCTAGCTTTATTTCCTTGTTTCCTTAATTTAGACAAACTTGAAAAAGCTATTTTCTATACTTTTTCTCTTGATTTTCCTCTTTAATATTGGAGGATATTACCTTGTTTTCTGGGGCGTGCGTTCCCAGGCTAAAAAAGACCTGCTTCACCGGCTGGATGCCGACGAGTATTCTTCAAAAGATCTCATTGTATTGACTATTCCAATTTCTTTGCCGTATCCAATTCACCAGGATGGATATGAAAGGGTAGATGGTGAATTTGAATATCAGGGTGAGTACTTCAATCTGGTAAAGCAAAGGCTGGAGAACGACACACTGTTCATGGTCTGCATTAAGGATCGTCATGAGAAGAACCTTGTTGAGGCATTCAATGAATACGCGAGCCTGGCAAATGATTTGCCTTCCGGTGCAAAGCATACCATGGATTTATTTGGCAAGCTCTTTAAGGATTACAGTACGACCGCGTTTGCCACAAGCGCATCAGGAAAGGGGTGGTGTCAGTTGATTCCTTGTATAACAGAACAATTTCCGCTTATCCAGAAGAACTATCCAATCCACACTCCACCACCCAAGGTTTAATTCATTCAGTCTCTTCAATCTTCCCGATTGAAATTTCCTCCGCTTAGGTAGCCTAACTTAGCCCGGGTTTACTGCTGAGGTTCTAATCTTTTGTTTGAATTAAACATTTCCAATATGACTAGATATATATCGGCATATACTTTTTTGTTGTTGCTGTTTATTGTTGCAAACCATAATTCACGTGCGCAGGGCTGTGTGGCTGTGCGCAATATGTCGTCCTTCTCGCTTAACTATGATACGACACAGACTATGTCTCCCTGGCAGATTTCTTTGAACTACCGGTTCTTTAAGTCTTTCAGGCATTTTAGGGGGAAGGAGGAAGAAAAGCAGCGCGTTGAACAGGGTACCCAGGTTATTAATCACGATAATTCTATTTTGGTTGGGATTTCGTACATGCCAACGCATCGGTTGACGTTTGGCCTAA
Organism: Cyclobacteriaceae bacterium; assembly: GCA_029858965.1. GTDB lineage: Bacteria > Bacteroidota > Bacteroidia > Cytophagales > Cyclobacteriaceae > Chryseolinea. The sequence continues at coordinate 16,932 of JAOUDZ010000001.1, read as the reverse complement.
CGCTTCCGTATTTGAATATTGACCGTTCTTCACTCTATGAACATTATGGCAATACGCCGGGGAATCCAAGATTCCATACCCAAGGCAAAGGATTTGGGGATATTCGCCTATCCGGCTATTATGCAGTGCTTCAAAACCACAGGCTGAATCTTACCCTGGGATTAGGTGTCAAACTTCCAACGGGGAATTACAACACAAAGGACTACTTCCACAAGCTGAATAGCGAGGGAGAGGATTCCCTTGTATACAAACCTGTAGATCAGTCTGTGCAACTGGGGGATGGAGGGTTTGGCATTATCGTCGAGTTTGACGCAGGCTATATGTTTACCTCATACTTTTCCGGTTATGCCACAGGACTCTACCTTTCGAATCCCAGAAACACAAATGGGACCCTGCGCAGCAACAGCCTTACCGCTGGTATTCCTTTATCCAACGAATTTTCTGTGGCAGACCAGTTTTTGTTAAGAGTTGGGGCCCGTTATGCGGTAAAACGTTTTGCATTTTCATTGGGTGCCAGGTTTGAAGGTATTCCATGGAATGACCTGCTGGGCAAAAGCGATGGCTTTCGAAGACCAGGTTACATTATTTCACTGGAGCCAGCCGCCGGATATATTTCAGGCCGACACAGCTTTGGAATCAGCGTTCCAATCGCGTTGGAGAGGAATCGCACACAAAATACCATAGACAGAACACTGACCGAGCAAACAGGAAAGTTTACCCAGGGTGATGCTGCCTTTGCTGACTGGTTGTTTTCCTTTACGTATGCCTATCGGCTTTAGATGGTAGTATTTGGGTTTGAATTTCTTCCTTTCAGAAGAGAAGGGGCAAAAAGCTGAGCTATTCAAAGTTGAATATTGACTGAAAAGGACCCTTTTGTTCACAAGAAGAGGGACCATGGCTTAAAGTTTTATCCGACCCTAACTTTTGACCATCGGAAGGCTCCTTTCTTGTATTTGATATTAATACAAAAAGCCCCGGGAACCACCCCGGGGCTTCAAACCAAACCCCTCAACCAACACGTCCCTCCACTAGATAGGAGAGACTCACCAATCCTTAAACCATTTATTAAACAACTTCCGCCACCGCAAGGTTCTCGAAAACGAACTCTATTTCATCTTTAAGATCAACAAAGATTACAGAATCCTTATGAATCTTCCCTGCCAATATCTGCTTGGAGAGTTCATTCAGGATTTCACGCTGCATTACCCGCTTTAAAGGCCTTGCACCAAACTGAGGGTCGAATCCCAGTATTGACAGGCGATCCCTTGCGGCATCTGAAATTTCAATTTTCACACCAGCATCTTCCAACCGTTTGCGTACCAAATTCACTTGTATGTCTACAATCTTGCGAATATCTGCCTGATTCAATGGTCTGAACATGATAATCTCATCAACCCTGTTAACGAATTCGGGCCGCACGGTCTTCCTCAACAAAGCCATAACTTCATCTTTGGTGTCTTCCATGACATCGAAATAATTTTCAGGCGTTATTTTTTCGAAATTTTCCTGGATGAGGTGAGAACCAATATTAGTAGTCATGATAATAATGGTATTCTTGAAATTTGCAACCCGACCTTTGTTGTCAGTAAGTCTTCCATCATCCAGTACCTGCAGCAAGATATTGAATACATCAGGGTGCGCTTTTTCAATTTCATCAAGAAGAATCACAGAATACGGTTTCCTGCGGACGGCCTCCGTTAACTGTCCGCCTTCATCATAGCCAATGTATCCGGGAGGTGCGCCAATCAGCCGGCTTACACTATGCCGCTCCTGGTATTCACTCATGTCGATACGCACCATGGCGCTATCATCGTTAAACAGGTAATCGGCCAGCGCTTTTGACAATTCCGTTTTGCCTACTCCTGTTGTTCCCATGAAAATAAAAGAACCAATTGGTCGCTTAGGATCTTGCAACCCTGCACGACTTCTGCGTACCGCATCGCTGAGTGCCTGAATGGCTTCCTCTTGCCCTGCAACGCGCTTTCCAAGTTCTGCTTCCAGGTGCAAAAGTTTTTCCCGTTCACTTTGCAGCATTCTGGATACGGGAATGCCTGTCCATTTGGCCACCACTTCCGCGATGTCCTCGCTATCAACCTCTTCTTTGAGTAGCGATTTCTCGCCTTGCATATTTTTCATATCGTCCTTGAATTCTTCAAGGCGCTTTTCAGCCTCCGTAATTTTTCCGTATCGGATCTCTGCAACCTTTCCATAGTCTCCTGCCTTCTCGGCTTGTTCAGCTTCAAACCTTAGCTTGTCGATATTTTCCTTTTCGTGCTGAATACCGTGCACCACTTCCTTCTCACTTTCCCATTTTGCCTTAAGCGAATTGCGCTCTTCAGATAATTCGGCAATTTCTTTACTGAGGATGCTCTCTTTTTCTTTGTCTTTTTCTCTGCGTATTGCTTCCCTTTCAATTTCCAACTGCATGATCTTGCGGTTCAGCTCATCAAGTTCTTCAGGAAGAGAATCCATTTCGAGCCTGAGCTTGGCGGCAGCTTCGTCCATCAGGTCAATTGCCTTATCCGGCAAAAATCGATCGCTGATGTACCGACCGGACAATTCAACAGACGCTATGACGGCATCATCTTTTATGCGTACGCCATGGTGCAGTTCGTATTTTTCTTTGATACCCCTGAGTATGGATATGGAATCTTCAATTGACGGTTCATTAACCATCACAGCCTGGAACCTGCGCTCGAGTGCCTTATCTTTCTCTATATATTTCTGATACTCCTTCAGCGTTGTTGCACCGATGGCATGAAGTTCGCCTCTGGCCAACGCTGGCTTCAGGAGGTTGGCAGCATCCATGGCACCTTCACCTCCACCTGCCCCGATGAGCGTATGGATTTCATCAATAAACAAAATAATTTGTCCGTTCGAATCCGTCACTTCCTTGATGACTGATTTCAATCGTTCCTCGAACTCTCCCTTGTACTTGGCTCCAGCCACAAGCAAGCCCATGTCAAGAGAGATAAGGATTTTGGTTTTCAGATTTTCGGGCACATCGCCGTCAACGATGCGTTGTGCCATACCTTCTACAATGGCCGTTTTACCCACACCCGGTTCGCCGAGAAGGATTGGGTTGTTCTTTGTTCTTCTGGAAAGAATCTGTAACACGCGCCTGATTTCTTCATCACGTCCAATTACAGGGTCGATCTTTCCTTGTTTGGCCAAGTCATTAAGATTTTTGGAATAGCGCTCTAGCGACTTATATTTTGATTCCGCGTTTTGATCCGTTACATGCGAGTCACCGCGTAACTCTTTTATGGCTTTTATTAATCCCGACCGGTCAACTCCCGCATCCTTCATGATAGCGGCAACTTTGTCCTTCGAGGCGAGGATGGCTAGTAGCAAGTGTTCTATAGCAATGAATTCATCCTTGAATTCACGCAGTTCTTTTTCCGCATGTTGAAGAATACCATTGCTGGCGGTTGATAAATAAGGTTGCTGGCCCGAGACGTGTGGGTACGAATTGAGAATTTCCTGAAGTTTAGTCTCCAGGATTGTTTCGTTCACATTTAATTTCTTAAAAAGATAGTTGGAAACATTGTCATCCGTTTCCAAAATAGCTTTAAGCATATGCCCAGGTTCAATGGCCTGCTGTTGCTTGCTCATGGCTATCTCAGCAGACTTCTGTAAAGCTTCCTGAGACTTTATTGTAAATTTTTCAAAGTTCATAATTGTAAAACCCTCCAAACTGGTTGATCAAAAGGCAATCCACAGAATTGCTGGCGAGAATTTCAGAAATTTTGACATTTAATTGATGGCCTTAATTACAGAAATCGGCCATTCTGGCTACTTCAATGTCAAAACGTACATCAGCTTTAAAAAACCAATTTCTGTCGTCGCGCATCATTGAGGTTGCCTGGGGGGACTTCAAAAGGCTGTGTTCACTGCAATTCCCTGAATGCCTCCGGGCAAAGAATTGACAGGAGGAAAATATGGTCTATCTTTAGGAAACAATATTTACACCTAACGAGGGAACTGGCATGAAGACTTCGAGAAGAGATTTCATAAGGAAAGGCGTCCTTGCTGCGATTGGCAGTAATGCCATCGCTGGCGCTCTTTTGGCCGCAAAGCAAAAGAATGAGTTAATGGGCTTGCAGCTGTATTCTGTTCGGAATGAAATGAAAACTGACCCCCTGGGCACCCTAAGACAAGTGGCGGAGATGGGATACAAAAACGTAGAGCATGCCAGCTATACCGAACGTAAATTTTATGGATACAGCGCAAAGGAATTCAGGAAGATTCTGGATGATCTTGGATTAAGGATGCCAAGCGGACATACCGAGATGGGCAAGTTGCATTGGGATGCGGATAAAAAGGAATTTACCGACCTCTGGAAATTCACTGTTGAAGATGCCGCTATCGCTGGACAGGAATTTGTAATCAGTCCGTCTTTAGATAAAAATTTGCGAAAAACAGCTGATGATCTTAAGGGTTACATGGATGTATTCAATAAATCCGGGATGCTATGCAAAAAATCCGGGATGAAATTTGGATACCACAACCATTGGTTCGAATTCAGCGGAATGCTTGATGGTTCTTCTGTTTATGATATTATCATGGAGTATACAGATCCGGAATTGGTCGTACAGCAAATAGATATCGGCAACTTGTACAATGATAATGTAAAAGCTATCGACATCGTTCGCAAATATCCTGGCAGATTTCAATCCATGCATGTGAAAGATGAAATCCCAAGAACCGGAGATGTGGTTGGAGATGAAATATATGAGAGTACAATTCTGGGTGCCGGTATTGTTAATGTTAAAGAAGTGATTGACCTTGGACGAAAATCGGGGGGGACAAGACATTTCATTATAGAGCAGGAATCCTATCAGGGAAAAACTCCCCTGGCTTGTGTAAAAGAAGACTTGGCAATAATGAAAAAATGGGGTTACTACTAACGCTTCCAATGGCGGATTAGTGTCCGTCCTGTAAAAAGCATAAATCCAAACCAATACTATGAAAAAGATCTACAAGTACCTCTTCCTTTTAAGCATTATCGCAATGGCATCTTCACTCACACAGGCACAAACAAAGGGAAGTCCGAAAGCACTGCGCCATGTAGTGATGTTCAAATTCTTGGATAGTGCTACACCTGAAGATGTCAAAAAGGTGGAAGATGCCTTCGCCGCCTTATCCGGAAAGATTAAATTGATTAAGGATTTCGAATGGGGAACAAACAACAGTCCTGAAAACCTAAACCAGGGATTAACCCACTGTTTTTTTGTGACTTTTTCATCCGATAAGGACCGCGATGCCTACCTGGTGCATCCGGATCACAAAGCTTTTGTGGAGATACTGAAACCGCATCTGGATAAAGTGACCGTCGTCGATTATTGGGCAAAGAAGTGATTTTTAAGGCAGGTTTTAGATTGGAAAGGTCCGCGCGGGTTTTGGACTCAGATTATTTCTGCCAGAACTTTATTTATTTCAGCTGCCCTGTTCACAATCATTAAATGCCCTCCTCCTTCTATTTTATAATCTGCGGATGTAAACGGTATGACTCTGTCTTTTGAACCGTGGAGGTGTATGGTATTATCTGGCAAAAGTTCATTTTCCCAGTTCATAATTTTATCCACCGCCCAGCAGAAAAACTTCTCATCGGTATCCCGCAAAATGGACCGGAGCAGGGCCCTTTCATCTTTTGATTTGATCCCAAAAAGCCAGTAGAGAATTACATTAGGCTTCAGAAGAAAGCGCGCAGGAAGCAACGTATGAAGTTTAAGTTTGCGGGAAATAAAATTGGCAGGAATGCTTCGCCTGGTTTTGGCTGATGATATGATGATTATTTTTTCAGCCCGAATTTGCTTTCCGATTTCAATGGCCATCATTCCACCAAATGATATACCGAGTAAAATAGGGTTCTCTTTTTTTATATTAACCTTTAGCCTCCTGGCATATGCTTCTATCGGTTCATTTTCATGAGGATCAATCCATTCGATAAAATGAATATTATAGTTACTCAGATCGAGAAAATCAAAAACCCTGCTATCCGCACCAAGCCCACTAAGCAAGAACAGATCCTTCATGATATTGATTTTGTTTACAGGCTTTGGGTTGACGGGCTATTTTTTTGTTTTGCCTAATCTACCAAAATTGAATTAATGGAGTGCATTACCCAAGCCGTCTTGTCTCTCTTGCACGCAAGCAGGCGAAAGAATACCTTGCAATTATTCTTACTGGTTATTCTTTATTAATATCTGCTTAGCGACTTGCGATTCTTCTTTCACATTGGCTACAACGGTGGCAACTATCGAGGCTGGCAAAGGCAGCTTGGACCACTAAGCGTACAACAAGTACTGGAAACCACGATTAGTCAGGTGTTGAAAAACCCGGTATCCATTATGGGCTGCGGAAGGACCGATGCTATGGTGCATGCGAGCCAGTTCTTTTTTCATGTTGATGTGGACAAAGAATGGGACTTTGACTTATTATTCAGGCTAAATAAGAACCTTCCTGCTGATATTGCAATTTTCGAAATTATTCTCATGAAGGATAACCAGCATGCGCGATTTGATGCTACGCAAAGAACGTATGACTATTTCATGCATACCTATAAAGACCCTTTCTTACATTCCATGAGCGCGCTCTATCTTGAAAAAGATCTTGACCTGGAAAAAATGAAGGCCGCCACGGCACTTCTGCCTGCTTACACCGACTTCAGGGCGTTTTGCAAGTCTCCCGATGAATATGAACACACGATCTGCAATGTGACCTCCGCAAAGCTGTTTACGGATACGGCCGGTGACAGGCTTCGATTTCAGATTTCGGCGAATCGATTCCTGGGACGCATGATACGGATTCTTGTTGGGAAATTGCTGGAGATCGGGAGGGGAGAGATGAGCGTAGCGGAATTTGAACATTACCTCGTTTCTAAAGAAACACCAAAAACAATTGAGCCCGCATATCCGCAAGGACTGTACTTATCAAAGGTTACTTATCCTTATTTGGATATTCCACCCAGAACCATGTTCTCCGCAACGCTTGAGAATAGCCCGGATGTGTGGCAAGCCCTTTAGGGATTCGCATCCAAGCTGTTAAATAATGTTCCCGATTCTCGGGTTCTTCATTGCGATTGGACAGGGGATTGACATTGTCTGTCGATAAATTCGGAAGAAATGAACTGTCGGGTGGTAACAATTTTCTGCTCTTGGGGATCTATCCCAGAACCAAAAAACAATAAAATGAAAAAGCATAGAATTCCTAAAGGCATATTGCCAATAGTTTTCATTTGCATTGCCATGATCGGCTGTGACGAAGGGAATGAAATAGTAAAAGGACCGCAACCAGACAAAAATGCGCTGATTGAATTTTTCAACTCGAGTGCTGACGCGCGTAAACAAGCTTTCACAGTAGACGCTTCAACAGGCGGAAGTATAGTGGGGAGCCAGGGCACAGTCCTTCAGTTTAGTGCCAACCAATTTTTGACAGAAAGTGGTGACGGTGTATCGGGAGAAGTTGATATTGAGTTGATCGAAATTTACAATCGATCTTCCATGTTGTTAACGAAGAAGCCAACAAACGGTAAAATGGAGAACGGCGCTATTGGCACGCTTGTATCGGGTGGTGAATTTTATGTGAACGCGTTTCAGGACGGTGTACAACTTAAGTTGGTCAGTGGTTTTACTATTGTGGCACCCACAAAGAACACCGGTGATGTCGATCAGGACATGCGCCAATTCGGGGGAACGGTTGCGTGCGAAGGTGATGACTGCGATGTTACATGGGAAGAAAAGAAAGACAGGGGTATTGAAATTGGAGAGTTTCAGGGACCTGGGGGAGTACAAAGCGCTTACTTCACTTTCCAAAGTCAGTTTGGCTGGACAAACATTGACCGATGGTTTAGTGATCCAAGACCTAAGACAACAATTTTTATTGGAGTTCCTGAAGGATTTGATAGTACAAACTGTACCGTCTTCATTGCGTACGATGGTGAACCCACAGCACTTGGACGTTTCGATAGATACGACGACCAGAAAGGTATGTTTACCGAGCACTATGGGTTAATTCCAATAGGCCTGAAGGCGCACATTATCCTGATCAGCATAATTGAGGATGAAATTCATTATGCTATTCAGGGTGCAACTATTTCTGAAAATCATGAGGAGGTAATTAAGGGGGTGCAATCCATCACCGAGGAAGAGCTTACTAATCTTATTGACGGGCTACCGTAGCATTTACTTCTTTTTGATTTAGAGTAATATTAATTATCGTTTATCAACAGGAAGTGTATGACTTAAGTTAATTACCATCTGGCCCGGATCAATTTCAATAGCTGAACCGGGCTGGTCGGTAGTTATTCTTTGTATTATGAGAATTTATTTTTCTTCTAGGAAAACCAGTGGATTATCGATCATGACTCACAAGCCAGGCTTCGGTGGCTTCACAGCAGGAAGCCATGACTGAACTCCTTTTGCATTGATTTTCCGGCTGAACAATTTTCCGTTACAACTAACATAGATTGTGTTAAAGTCCACTCCGGCCAGCTTTACGTCTGACATTCCCTCAGCAGGCTTTGAAAAAATAAAATTTACTCTGCCTAATTGGTCTGAAACCTGTAGGCCCATCGTAGTGGCCGTGTACAACAAATTGTCGCTATCAACGGTCATTCCAGATGCACCCGGTGCAGTTTCGCCGTAGGGCACCTGGTAGTGTATATAGGCTTGCCCAAAATCAGGCGTTCCGCTTTCAAGAATTTTGTACGAATAGCCGAAAACGCAATTGGAAAAGCCAACATTGAGAAAAGACTGATCGGAAGAAAGCGCAAGCCCGGTAGGGTGAAACGGAACAGTGGTATATGTAACTTTTTTTGCTGCAAAGCCGTACAGCCCAATGCGGTCCTTACGTGTGTCTGTAAAGTATATTCCTTTGTTGGATATGGTCATGAAGTTCGCATCTACATTTGTTACAACATCGCGCGCAACGCCTTTTTCATTGATGAGTATTATCTTGTGGCTGGCAAGGTCAGCAGCATATAGTGCTCCATCCTGGTTAAATGAAATACCGCCAACGTCACCTTTCAGTTTTGCGTATGGCATCATGGCTTCTTGGTTATCTATACGGTAGACAGATTGTCCGTCGGTAAAGAAGACTTCTCCTTGCTTATTAATAGTCAGTTTACCTGACTTTATTGCTTTCAAATTGATTTCTTTCCAGGGCTCTCCGTCCAGGAGTAAGTTTATCCGTGCATTGCTTTCTATGTGTGTTTTGACGGGAACCGGATAGTCTTTCCAAAGCCAGGCAACCGCTTCGCCCATGATAGTTACAGCATGCCTACTGTCGTGCCCACCTCCTTCACCCCAGGCATGATTTACTTCATAGCCTGCATAGGTCAGGGCAGAGAGCATATTCTGGTTGGCCATCCACCAGTCGCCGCCGTAAATATTCAGGTCTTTCGTGCCGTCTTCCAAAAAGATGCGCAAAGGTTTCGCCTCTGTTTTTCTGACCAGCGTTGAAAATTCATCTCCCCCTCGCAGACCTACGTAGGTGCCAATGGTGCTGAGTACTCTTCGAAATTGATCCGGCCTTTCCCAGGCGACATTGAAGGCGCAGATGGCACCGGAACTCGCGCCAGCAATAGACCTGTCGTTAGGATCTGTGCTGAGATTATAGGAGCGCTCTACTTCGGGGATTAGCTCTTCCAAAAGAAATCGTGCGTATCGGTCGCCCAATGCATCATATTCAAAACTGCGGTTATAGCGTGGAAAGTAATCCTTGTTAGCGGATGCCACGGTTCCGTGATCAACAAAAATGCCGATCATCACAGGAATCTCTTTCCCGGCGATGAGGGAATCGAGTATGGCGGGCAGGTTCCATCCCTTCGCACGAGAAAGTCCATCCTGCACTACCATCAGGCACGCTGGTTTTGAAGGGTCGTACTGCTTCGGCACATAAATCCAATAATTGCGCGCTGTCCCCGGATATATTTTGCTGTGCCAAACCAGGGGGCCGTGTATTTCGCCAACAGGCACCTGGGATTGCGCATAAACGAATGATGGTCCTGCAAAGAGCATAAAAAGGATTACGAGCTGATTCATCACTGTTTGCTTTATGTTAAGGGGAAGTGAATGTATCAAAGTATTGTTTATCGCCCTACGAGATCCGTACATTTTGAATGAGATCTGGAATAAGCCTGATACTCACGGAATCTAAATGGTGTTGATTCAATTCCGGAAAGTATCAAAATGGGCTAATTATTATTTCTGTGGAGTCCGGGAGACGTTCTGTTTACTTATCTTGTAGGAAAACAAAAGACCATGCAGAAATACTTCGTTTACATTGGAATAGGTCTATCCCTTGCTGCCTGCAGTGCGCCGAAAAAAACCGAAACAGAGAATTATTGGATTCAGCTTTTTAATGGTCGCGATTTAGATGATTGGATCGTTAAGGTTAATCACCATGATCCCGGCGTTAACTTTGGCAATACCTTTCGCGTGGAAGATGGTACAATAAAAGTACGGTATGATCAATATGGCGATTTTAATGAGCAGTTCTCGCACTTATACTACAAGACTCCCTTCTCTCATTATCACCTGAGGTTTGAATATCACTTCACGGGCGAACTGCAGAAAGGAGCACCGGACTATACGTTGCTGAACAGTGGGGTAATGTTCCACGCTGAGGATCCAAGCCTGATGCTTAAAGATCAGAATTGGCCTATCTCAGTAGAAATGCAGTTGCTTGCCGGGTTAGGTGATGGTAATCCCCGACCTACAGGGAATATGTGTTCGCCTGGAACTGAAATAGTCTATCAGGGAAAAATATATGACGGGCATTGCCTGAACTCAACTTCGAAAACGTACGATATGGATGCTTGGGTAAAGGGTGAGCTTATTGTATTGGGCGATTCTCTTATTACACACATTATTGAGGGTGATACAGTTTTGCAATATAGCAAACCCACTATGGGTGGCGGCGTTGTCAGCGGATTTGATAGTGCACGGTGGGAACCTGGAAAACCATTAACGTCGGGATATATTGCGCTGCAAAGTGAAGGACAACCTGTTGATTTTCGGAACATAGAATTGCGAAACCTTGCGCACGAGTAGGAAGTGATTGAGCGGGCAGAGGTTATGCTGCAATAATACTAAAGTGATGGCTTTTGCACATCGATCCAAAATCGAAAGAAAACAGTGTTGGACAATACACGCTGGCCAACACTGTTATTTACAGCAATAACCCATTACAATTCTCTGATCCAGATATTCCGGAAGCTGATCGCTTTGCTAGGATCACCATGATCCTGCAATGTAATGGAACCTTTACCATGAGGCGCCATATAACGAGGGAGGCCGGCATTCGCGGTGTGACCTCGAAGGGCAAAGTTATTCTGCACCAGAATGCCATTGTGAAATACCGTTACGCGTGCCGGTGTGTGTAAGCTGCCATCTTCGTTGAATCGGGGTGCCGTGTAGGTAATGTCATACACATTCCATTCACCGGGCTTCCGCATTGCATTTACAAGTGGTGGGCTCTGTTTGTACACGCTTCCGGCCTGTCCGTTAACGTAGGTAGGGTTGTTGTAGCTGTCCAGCACCTGTATTTCATACCAGTAATCCCGCAGGTGCAAATCACTGCTTAGATCTTGTAACATCACGCCGCTATTTCCCCTCGACTGACTTTCCCCCTGAATATCTTCAGGAACTTTCCATTCGATGTGCAGTTGATAATCACCAAATTTTTGACGTGTACTGATGTCGCCCGTTCCTTTTACAACCGTAAATACACCATTATCAACCTTCCATTTTGCCGCACTGCCATCTCTGCTTTTCCAGCCAGACAAATCCTTTCCATCAAAGAGCACAATGGCATCGGAAGGCGCTTTCACCATATTTGTATAGGGTCCAGGATCAACAACCCTGGGGACAGGTTCCCAGTATTCTGTCATCTCGGATCGCATGCGTTGTGCAATTCGCAGCGGATCACCTTCTTTCATGCGATCTAATGTTCCGATAGTTTCTTTGCCTCCCAGCGTTCTTGACAAGTCTATTTTTTCTCCGACCAGTTTACCCGTGTAGGGAATGATTATACCATTGTCAGCGTAGGTGAATGAAAAAGTGGCTCCCTTTATCTTGCCATTACCGATAGGACCTTCTCCATAAGGAGTATGAATGGTGCCGGATAAATTCTTTCCCTCGGCCTTCAAGTCTAAACCAACATCGTCGTTGCCGATTTTTCCGATCCATCGCCCGTTGAGGTCGGCAGCGAAAGAAAGGGAAAGCAGGGAGAAAACTAAAACGGGTATAAGAAGCGCTTGCTTGTACATATGGATTTTGTCTTAAGATTTTAGAGGACGCCAAGTTAATGGATTGCAGAATTAAATCAAGCGATGAAATACTTTGAATTTCCAGATTACCATTAGCGGTTTGAATTGATTAAGAAGGGCAGAATTTCTGTGGATACTGCTACTTCATGGGAAGATCCAGTTTTGAATTGCTTACAAAGGCTATCTTTTTACTGTCGGGCGACCAGCTTGGCACGTTGATCGTTCCCTGACCACCATAAACATAGGCAATCGTCCGGGCCACTCCGCCTGACGTTGGCATGAGCCGCAGGTAAATTTTCTTGTAGAAAGGATGACTCACCGGATCAATGTCTTTGGGGAATGAAACATACAGTATCCACTTCCCGTCAGGAGAAAAATGGGGGAACCAATCGTTGTATTCGTCGAACGTTACCTGCTCCTCTTCGCTTCCATCGGGCTTCATGCGCCATAACTGCATCGTGCCGGTGCGAACGGAATTGAAATAGATGTATTTTCCGTCCCTACTAAATTCAGGCCCATCATCAAGGGTTGCATCCTCCGTAAGAATCGTTTCCTTTTTGGTATCTACATTAATGGAAATGATATTCCACTCATCATTACGATTTCCGGTAAAGATCAAATTCTTTCCATCGGGCGACCAGTCGTGAAGATAGGATTGGCCACTTAACTCCGACGTGATCTTTGTGGGATTGTCACTACCAGTCGCCGGCATAATAAAAATTGTTGAGGTCCTTTTGGGACCTGTATGATTACTGATCCCCAGCATTTTCCCGTCTCTCGACAACACGTGATCATTGTTAAGTTGATTTGCAAAGCCTGTATTGAGTTTTGTTATTGCTCCGCGCTGTAAATCATACTTGTAGAGTATGGTTTCCGTTGCGCCGAGCGAATTGAAGATAAGGTATTTGTTATCGGGTGTCCAGTTCGGTGCCTGAAGGGAATTTGGTGCACTGTACAAAATCTTTCTATGGCCTGTAGCCACGTCCATTACTTCTAAATGACTTCCCAGGTAATCCTTGTACGGAACAAAGTCTTTGGCGGCAGGAATGATGACTTGCACATTGCTGAAAACTGCTTTTTCAATTACATCTTCTACGTGCGAACAAATGAACAGTCCCGCATAGACTTCTTCATTGAGGTCCAGCTCCTTTGTGACGGACTTGTAAGGTTCACCAAACACAGCAGCGGAGAATGTGAAGGTATTGCCCGAACGTTCAAGTTCTATCTCTGTAGGATGATAGGTAGACAGTACCACCTGATCTGTTGGGTCACCATCCGTTGGCCTGTATTGTAATGAGGTAAGTACATCGCCGTGCACGCAGGCATCGGCATAACGGGAATTAGCTGTTAAATTATCCCGTGCTATAATTCCTATTTTTCGGTGATCTGCTGCCCCCTTGCCGATAAACTTTACGCTTGCACGTATAATAAAATCGCCTTTAATTTTTTTCCAGGCGAATTGGAACTGATCTTCGGTTGCCCACATATTTTTGCCCGCACCTGAAAGTGTGTAGGTCTGGTCTTCTTCATTATAAACAGCTGATCCCTTTACCTTCGGATCACCAACATCCTGGTGATGGTCGAATATTCCCACAGGTTCCAATTGGCCGAAGAGTGCAGTAGTCTGAAGGAATAGGATGATCAGTGGAATATACTTCCGATTAGGTACAGGATTGAAACAGATGCTTAAGTTCATAGTAGGGGACGTTGACATTGCAGTAATAATATTAGATGCTAGTTATCTGGAAGACAAGTCCCCGCCAATGAAAAATGGTGGTGCGTTAAACTTAAATACAGCAATGGCTTTTATCTGCTGCTGGCGGTAGCTTCTTTGCCCTGGACCCAGCAGGAAGGACACGTTCGGGTGAAGTACAGTAGTAAATTGGCACCGAAACCAGCATATTTTCGAATATTCTCAATATCGTTAGACATCGGCGAACCGGAAACAAACGAAATGCACAATTGGAAATAGCGTCTTAATCACTAAATTTATTTTTTAAAACTTTACGAAACGATGAATTTGAATATTGAAGCGGAAGCGCAAAACACCTATGACGCCATTGTGGTGGGAACAGGAATTAGTGGTGGATGGGCTGCGAAAGAACTGACGGAGAAGGGGCTGAAAACATTGGTATTGGAAAGAGGACGGGATGTACGGCATGTGGTAGATTATCCCACCATGACTAAAGACCCATGGCAACTCCCTCATGCCGACAAACTGTCTGCAGAAGAGCTCAAGTTTTATCCCGTGCAATCCAGAACAAATTGGGTTACCCAGGCAAATAAACACTGGTATGTTAAGGATACTGAAAATCCTTACACTGAAGTAAAACCTTTTGATTGGATACGGGGCTATCACGCAGGTGGACGGTCGCTCATGTGGGGAAGGCAGACCTACAGGTTTTCTGAAATGGATTTTGAGGCGAATTTGAAGGATGGCGTTGGTGTTGACTGGCCTATCCGTTACAATGATCTTTCACCTTGGTATGACTATGTCGAATCGTATATTGGCGTAAGTGGTCGTGCTGAAGGACTTCCGCAGTTGCCGGATGGAAAATTTCTTCCACCGATGGAATTGAATTGTGTTGAGGAAGTATTTAGGGATAAGATCGCGGAGAAATTTAACAGAAAAATTACGATCGGCCGGGTAGCGCATCTTACGGCAGCTTTGCCCCATGATCCAAGCCGCGGAATCTGCCAGTCACGGAATTTGTGCGTTAGGGGATGTCCTTATGGAGCATACTTCAGCAGTAATGCTTCAACGCTACCGGCTGCTGCAAAGACCGGCAACATGACATTAAGACCATACTCAATTGTCCATTCCATAATCTATGATGAGAAGAAAGGCAAAGCCATAGGTGTGAAAGTGTTGGATGCGGAGACGAAGGAGGAAATAGATTTCTTCGCCAAAGTCATTTTCCTGAATGCGTCTACGCTGGGATCCACATTTATTCTGCTTAATTCTATATCGGGCAGATTCCCCAATGGCCTGGGTAATGGGAGTGATCAACTTGGCCGTAACCTGATGGATCACCAATACCGTGCTGGTGCAGATGCGAAGGTTGATGGTTTTGAAGATAAGTATTATATCGGCCGTAGACCCAATGGGATTTATATCCCCCGTTTCCGCAATATTGGAAAAGATAAACGCACCGATTTCATTCGTGGATTCGGGTACCAGGGTTCCGCGAGTCGCTCAGAATGGTCCAGAGGTGTAAGCGAAATGGCCTTTGGTGAAGAATTAAAGGATTCATTAACGTCTCCCGGCGCATGGAACATCGGCATCACTGGTTTTGGAGAATGTTTGCCTAATCCTGAGAACAGGGTATCAATCAACAAAGAAAAGAAAGACGTCTATGGTTTGCCCACATTGAACATCGATGCAACGTGGGGCGAGAATGAAAGAGCGATGCGCACTGACATGAAAGAGTCTGCCGCAGAAATGCTGGAAGCGGCTGGCTTTAAGAACGTAACTATGTTCGACAACCCTGATAATATGGGACTTGGCATCCATGAAATGGGAACAGCCCGTATGGGTAGGGATGCCCGGACGTCGGTTTTGAACAAATGGAACCAGGTGCACGAAGCACCCAATGTTTTTGTAACGGATGGTGCAGCCATGACCTCGTCGGGTTGCCAGAATCCTTCGCTGACGTATATGGCCTTGACGGCCAGGGCAGCCGATCGTGCGGCGAGTGAACTAAAAAAGGGAAATCTATAACCGGAAGCAACAAAGAAGATGAACAGAAGAGAAGCAATACAGCGTACAGTCTTAGCGTTAGGGTATGCAATATCAGCTCCTGCATTGGCTGGGGTCTTAAAGGGATGCAAGGCCGCTCCTGAACTTTCGTATAAGCCTGTGTTTTTTACGGAAGATCAGGCGCGCACAATAGCGGAACTGGCGGAAATCATTATACCCAAGACGTCAACGCCAGGCGCAAAAGATGCCGGCGTACCGGGATTCATCGATAGCATGCTGAACGAAGTTTACGAAAAGGAGGATCAGGATAGCTTCTTAAAAGGTTTGGCGGCATTTGAAGAGGATGCAAAAAATACCTACGCTGAATTCTTCACAGACTGCAAACCAGAAGACCAGGTTGCACTATTTAAGAAACATCATGATGAGGCACTTGCTGCCGCCGGAAGCGGCGGACCGACCGGCTGGTGGAATACTGAGGCAGGGGCTGACAAGCCATTCATCCTAAAGGTGAAAGAGCTTACCTTATTGGGTTTCTTCACGAGTGAACCGGGCGCAACGCAAGTGCTGCAATACAATCAGGTGCCAGGCCCTTATCAGGGTTGCGTGCCATTGGCGGAAGTCGGCAAGGCGTGGGCCACATAATCATCAGCTGAAGTGCTTGTGCTGTTCCGGATGAATGGGAAATTCTTGACAGCCACTTAGGCATCAGACATCCACTCCGCCATCAGTTTGTGCCAGCTCCCAACCGATAATACTCTTCTTCCGTGTTGCGCTCCAACGGTACGCGCCAAGTAAACCATCTTTACGGATTACACGATGGCACGGGATGAGATAGGCTATGTGATTTGCGCCAACAGCCGAACCAACGGCTTGCATTGCCTTTGGACGCTGTAATGCTACAGCTATTCCCTGATAGGTAGTAATACCACCCATGGGTATTTTCAGAAGTGCTTCCCAT